>NZ_NSIU01000007.1 GCF_002633015.1 Sulfuricurvum sp. PD_MW2
ATGTGTAAGAGACAAGTATCACAGTGTGAATATTACACATTTCAAGAAAATTACGTATATTTTTATGAAATTCAGAAATATTTTAGTGGCATAACAAAGATTAACACTTAAGCGTCTGGTCAATCTCAAATTATTAAGGTTCTCTAAGCGTCTTTGGATAAACTTCTAACTCGGCGACCTTCCTGGTGTGTTGGTCGCTTAGAATTTTCTAATTTTACTCTTTGTGCATGAGTAATAGCTACAGCCATTGCATCCGTTATATCTAACGGCTTGATCTCTTTTGTTATCCCCAATATTTGTTTTACCATAAACGCCACTTGTTCTTTTGCCGCTTTCGCTTTCCCTGTCAACGCTTTTTTCACCTGAAGGGGCGTATATTCCGCAAACATCCCATACTCTTGTAAAAGCTTCAAGGTAATAGCTCCGCGAAACTGGGCAAGTTTTAAAACCGTTTTCGGATTGTGTGCGTAAAAGATATCTTCCATCGCCACTTCGTCTATTGTATGTGCGTGAAATAGCTGTTCGATTGCTTCGGCGACCTGAGGGATTTGATATTGAAGCGATTCGGCTTTAATCTTTATCAATCCGGCTTCAACCAGACGAATTTTTTGACCTTCGATAGTAACGATAGCATATCCGCAATTTCGTGTTCCAGGATCGATCCCTAAAATATTCATTATATTCCTTATTCACATGAGTGAAAAACTTCTATTCACTCCTTCTTTGATCCTAATTATAGGGAAATATCGGTATGATTTGGCAATTTATTCACAGGGGTTGAAAAAACGATGAATTCGATCGGTATACAGGTTTTAAATGCTTTAAAAGGTGAAATCAATGAAATTGATTACCTACGATATATTAAACAATTAACCTATGATGAAACCGAATCCAAAAGCAATCTTGCAATCTACCGTGCCCCAAACGCATTGATTGCCAACTGGGTAAGAACCAAATTTTCCGATAAAATTGCCCATCTTTTTGAAATCAAAACCAATATTAAACCGACCGTTTCTATTCTCATACAATCCGCAAGTACATCCGCAGCTCCTGCTCAAAACCAAGCAGTTGTCGTTAATACGGAACGACCAAGCGGTTCATTGCTCAACCCTTCTTATACGTTTCAAAACTTTGTCGTCGGTGATTCGAATAACTTTGCCTTCATCGCCGCCAAAAACGTCAGTGAAAAACCGGGAGTCGTCTACAACCCTCTCTTTATCTACGGAGGGGTAGGATTGGGTAAAACGCACTTGATGCAATCGGTCGGGAATGTTATGCTCGCTCAGGGGAAAACGGTTATTTACACTTCAGTAGAACAGTTTCTCAACGATTTTTCCCGTCATTTGAACAACCGTACTATGGATCGCTTCAAAGATAAATACCGCAAATGTGATTTGCTCCTCATCGACGATATTCAATTTTTGAGCAACAAAAACCAGATTCAAGAAGAATTTTTCCACACATTTGATGCATTGCGTAATGAGAACAAACAAATCATTATCACCTCCGATAAACCCCCCAAAAAAATCGGCGGTCTTGAAGAGCGTCTCAAAAGCCGTTTTGAATCAGGTCTTGTTGCCGATATACAGCCACCTGAACTCGAAACAAAAATTGAGATCATCAAGAAAAAATGTGAAATCAACCGTGTTAAACTCGATCGCGAGGTGATCAACTACGTTGCAACGATTATCGAAAACAACACTCGTGAGATCGAGGGGATTCTCTCCAAACTCAATGCCTATTCACAGCTCATGGGGGTCGACATCACCATCGAATTTGCCCGCAATGTCCTCAAAGAACAAATGGCGGAAAAACGTAGCAACATTACCACCGACCTCATTATGGATACCATTGCAAAAGAGCTCAATATCAAACCTAGCGAGATTCGTTCAAAAAGCCGAAACAGCAATATCGTCTACGCACGCCGTATCGCCATCTATCTCGCCCGTTCACTCACACCGAACTCTATGCCTCAACTCGCTCAATACTTCGGGATGAAAGATCACACTGCCGTCAGCCATACTATGAAAAAAATTCAAGAACTGATGAAAAACGATGAAGATTTCCGAATGAAAATCGAAGAACTCTCCAATAAAGTCTCAATTGCTACTCCTGAATAACGTTTTATGTTTGTAAAGGGGTTTTAAAAAAGATATAATTCCCATTACGTGAATAGATGTGAATGAAAAAGTATCCGTTCATCACATGCTGATAATAGGCGAGATGGGAGTTTTGGAGTGGTTTTCACCCATTCACACCCCCTTATTACTAACTACTACAATTAATGCTTTATATAATAAAAGGAGTCTTTTATGAAAATTACCGTTGAAAAATCGGTTTTGGAAAATATCCTTCTACACCTACAACCTTTTTTAGAGAAAAAAGATACATCTCAAATCACATCCCATATTTTGCTCTCAACAGACGGTAGAACCTTATTCGCAAAAGCAACCGATTATGAAATCGGTCTTGTGATTCAAACAAACTCCATCAGTGTTGAAGAGCCTGGATCACTTACTGCTAACGGTAAAAAACTTTTGGATATCATTCGTATTCTCAAAGATGAAGAGGTAGAACTCTCTTTGGAAAAAGAGACGTTGATCATTCGACAAAAACGATCCAATTTCAAACTCCCAACCTATAAAAGCTCAGAATTTCCTTCTTTCCCAACAACGGATGGAAAACCGAACATCGCCATTAATTCACACTTGTTGATTGAATCATTGAAAAAAATCACACCTGCTGCCGATACCAATAACCCTAAATTTGAACTCAACGGTGCTTTGATCGATATCAAAAGCAATCAAATCAATTTCGTATCAACCGATACACGGCGCCTAGCACTCGTTCAAATCGACAGTCAAAGCGATGCAGAACTCTCCATCATTGTCCCTAAAAAGGCGATTATCGAAATTCAAAAACTTTTCAACAACAATATCGAGATTTATTACGATAACACCCATCTCATCATTAAATCAGAAGATTCTCTTTTCTATACCAAACTGATCAATGGAAAATTTCCTGATTACAGCCGTATTATCCCAAGAGAAGCTCAACGTGTTCTAACACTTCCAAAAAGCGTCATTGTTACTGCAATCAAACAGATTACGACGATCTCCAATGATTTGAAACTTACTTTCCAAAGTGATTCCATCTTGTTTGAAAGCTTGAGTGATGATAACATCGAAGCAAAAACAACTGTTGAAATCGAAAATGGATTTGAATCTCCGTTTATCCTTGCAATCAACAGTCGTTATATTTTGGATTTTTTATCTCAAGTAAACAGCACTGAATTCATCCTTGAAGCAAATGAATCGAATCAACCTTTTGTCTTGAAAGATCAAAATTTTAAAACAATCGTCATGCCGATTGTTATTTAAAAACCCTTCGTCATCCCATAGTTAAGAGGGGATGGCAATCAAATCTCCATAAAACCTTCTTTTTAGTTTCATTACGGTAAAATAAAGCACTATAACACGCAAAATCGCGGGAGCAATCATGGAACAAAATTACGGTGCCAGCAATATTAAAGTCCTAAAAGGTCTCGAAGCCGTTCGTAAACGACCGGGTATGTATATCGGAGATACTGGACATCGCGGACTTCATCATTTAATTTATGAAGTTGTCGATAACTCAATCGATGAAGCGATGGCGGGACATTGTGACACTATCACGGTAACATTGACCAAAAACGGTACAGCCATCGTAAACGATAACGGTCGCGGTATTCCAACCGATATGCATCCGACGGAAGGGATCTCTGCTGCTACTGTTGTTTTGACCGTATTGCATGCCGGCGGAAAGTTTGACAAAGACACCTATAAAGTCTCCGGAGGTTTGCACGGGGTTGGGGTTTCGGTTGTTAATGCTCTCTCAAGTGATTTGAAAATGACCATTCACCGTGAGGGTCAAATCCATGAACAAAACTTTAAATGCGGTATTCCGCAAGAGCCGTTGGCCGTTACTGGAACAACACGCAAACGTGGAACAACCATCGAGTTTTTCCCGGATCCGACGATCTTTACCGAAACTATCATTTTCGATTATGACTATTTGGCAAAACGGTTCCGTGAACTTGCTTACCTCAATCCTAAAATTACGATCATCTTCAAAGATGAGCGCAACGGTGCAGAAAATACCTACCACTACGAAGGTGGTATCAGCCAATTTGTTACCGATGTGAATAAAAAAACCGTTGTAGCAACTCCGTTTGCATTCACCGAAAAAATCGAAGATATCGAGATGGATATCGCATTGATGTACAACGAAAGCTATGATGATAAAACGTTTACGTTTGTCAATAACATCAATACCCCTAACGGCGGTACTCACGAAGCGGGTTTCCGAGCAGGATTAACCCGTGTTATCTCAAACTACAACAAACAAAACGGTAATGCCAAAGAAAAAGACGTACCTCTCACCGGTGAGGATGTTTCAGAAGGTCTTATCTGTGTAGTATCGGTTCGTGTACCGGAACCTCAGTTCGAAGGACAAACCAAAGGGAAACTCGGAAATACCTACGTTCGACCGTTGGTACAAAAAGTTACCTACGAAAAACTGACCAAATATTTCGAGGAAAATCCGCTTCAAGCCAAAGCAATCGTCCAAAAAGCGCTAATGGCGGCTCGCGGACGTGAAGCGGCGAAAAAAGCGCGTGAACTGACCCGTCGTAAAGATGCGATGACAGTGGGAACATTGCCGGGTAAATTGGCAGACTGCCAAAGCAAAGATCCATCAATCAGCGAACTCTATCTGGTGGAAGGGGACTCTGCGGGAGGATCTGCGAAACAGGGGCGTGATCGTGTGTTTCAAGCAATTTTGCCGCTCAAAGGTAAAATCCTTAACGTTGAGAAAGCACGTTTGGACAAAATCCTAAAATCGGATGAAATCACCAACATGATTACCGCTCTTGGATGCGGAATCGGCGATGAATTCAATGAAGAAAAACTCCGTTATCATAAAATCATCATCATGACCGATGCTGACGTCGACGGTAGCCATATCCAAACGTTGTTATTGACATTCTTCTTCCGTTATTTGCCGAAAGTTGTTGAAAACGGCTATCTCTATTTGGCACAACCGCCATTGTATCGCTACCAAAAAGGGAAAAAAGAGATCTATTTCAAAGACGATCGTGTGATGAATGCATTCTTGATCGAAAACGGTATCGGTGCGCTTGAAGTTGAGAGTATCGGTGCGAACGATTTGGTCAGCTTTTTCAAAATGGTAGATCATTACCGTTCAACTCTCGATGCTCTTGAGCGTCGTTATGCATTGGTAGATCTCATCCGTTATTTCATCGAAAATCCTGATATCGTAGGATTGCCGATCCATGAAATGTATACAAAAGTTGAAGCGTTTTTGAGTGCTAAAAACAATAATATTTTGAGCAAAAGTGTTAATGACGAACAAATGCATATTTTTGTTCAAACCGAAAGCGGTTTGGAAGAGTTAATTATCAACGATGAATTATTCACATCCCCTCATTTTGCGGAAGCAAACTATATCTACCAAAAAATCCAAGAGTGGAATTTACCGTTAGAGGGAGATTTGCTTGAACTTTTGACTAAAATCACCGATTTCGCTAAGAAGGGATCGTATATTCAACGTTATAAAGGTTTGGGGGAAATGAATCCTGAACAGCTTTGGGAAACAACAATGACACCTGAAAATCGTGTGTTGCTTCGTATTGCCGTCGATGATGCCGAAGCAGCAAGCGAAGCATTCAATCTCTTTATGGGAGATGATGTAGAGCCGCGCCGTAACTATATCGAAACGCATGCGAAAGACGTTAAACATTTGGATATCTAACTTTTTATGACCTATCCTGAAAAAAAAGAGAGAGAACATCGTTTTGTACTTGCATTACGGATGGGATTACCGATCTTTTTTTTGAGTACGGTCTCTCTTTTTGCACTTCTTACACAACACTACACCACATTCTCATCGCTGATTGTCCTATCCATCGCTATTTTGGGAGTAATGATCTATTTTATTTTTTATCTTATTTACCAAAGCAGTCGGGAAAATATTACCGATCCTATCACACATACATTTACCTCTGAATTTTTTTTCCGATTAGCAACAAAAGCGTTTGCAAAAAAAACGCACACAATGGTTATGATCAGTGTAGAAAATTTATGGTCGATCAATGAACGCTACGGATTTAAAAATGGAGACGATGCACTTCAAAATACAGTCTATAAAATAGATCAGTTTTTTCGTGAAAAAGGGGTAGAAAAGCTCCCTATAGGACGTCATAAAGGGGGTGATTTTTTAATTTTGCTCGCGGGTGAAAAAGAGAAATACACAGCGTTGTTAGAACTGTTTTTGAGTAAATACCAAAATTTTGTTCATAACGAAATTGAGATACGCCTCGAAGCGGTTATGATCGATTCACGTTTATCACAAGAGATCGAATTGCTAACAAGCCGTTTGTATGAACTGCACAATGACCGTATTAACAGCGATAGAGAAGAACTTTATTCCATTAGTGATCTTGAAACCGAAATTTTAAATGCACTAAGTGAAAAACGTTTTTCCATCGGATTTTTACCTGTTTGCTGCGATGAAAATCAAATTTATGATACTACGGTGAAACTGATCGACTCGCAAGGGCGTTTCATCCATCAAAGCCGCTATATTCCGGCATTGAACCGACTCAACAAAATGCGTCTGTTTGAAAGTGAAATTCTTGAACATTTGGGATCGCTATGCGATGAATCGACTCGAAATTTTATCGTTACAATTTCATCGGTTACGTTACGAAATCCCCATTTTTTTGAACATGCTTTGACTCTTTTTGAGCGTTATCCAAAAGCGCGTTATAAAATAACGATGTTATTTGAAGAGAAAGAGTATTGTCACCAATTGGAGCGGTTTGCTCAACAAATCGCACATTATCGAAAAGCGGGATACAAAATCGCTTTGGATAAGCTCGGAGGACATCATACCGCTCTTTTATATTTGAAAGAGCTGGAGATAGATGTCGTCCGATTTGATACTAACTATAGCCGTAACATTCGAAAAGAAGGGTATCGAAATATTCTCCAGGGGCTTAATCTTAGTGCGCATTTGTGCGGAGCAAATACATGGATTTCGATGATTGAAGATGAAGAATCGGATCACATTGCCCAATCGCTGAAGATTAATTATCGAGAGGGAAATTATCTGGGTAAAATTTTGAATGAAGAACAATTAAAAGGAAAAGAATGAAATACGGTGAACAAATTGTTGAAAATTTTGATGTAGAAAAAGATTTTGAAATTTGGCCGAATCAACATGAACGCGATTATGTGATCAAAGTAACACTACCGGAATTTACCTGTTTATGTCCGCGCAGCGGCTATCCCGATTTTGCAACGATTTACGTCGAATATACGCCGGATAAATGGGTAGCAGAACTCAAAGCGATCAAACTATATATTAATTCATTCAGAAACCGTCATATTTCGCACGAAAACAGTGCAAACGAGATTTACAGCACATTCGAGAAAAAAATCGCTCCTAAGCGATTAAAAGTGGTTGCAGACTATTATCCGCGCGGAAATGTTCATACGGTAGTGGAAATTGATAGCGAACAAATGGTAAAAGAGAAAAAGTAATTTCCCGGTAAATCAAAAAGGATATACTTCTCAGCAAAAAAGGTTCATTATGCGCTTTTTTGCCCTTTTGCTCATCCCGTTATGGATGAGTGCTTCAAACCTCAAAGATAAAATAGACCACATTATCGTTATCTATCTCGAAAACCGCAGTTTCGATAATCTGTTTTATGGTTTTCACGGAGCAGATACCTCGGATGCCCCTTTACAATCTTATCCACTTCAAATAAATGGTGAGGGAAAAACCTATTCACATATTGAGATGGGTCCTAATGCAATACAATCGGGATTTCCAAAACAGATCAATAACACCCCATTTTTGCTTGACGAGTTCATATCTCAAGAGGGGATGATTCCCGACATGGTACACCGTTTTTACCAAAACATCCTCCAAATCAATAACGGAAAAAATGACCGGTTTGCTTATATCAGTAATGAAAAAGCTCTTGTGATGGGGTATCACAATATGCGTGAAAGTCATATGTGGCGATACGCAAAAGAGTTTACGCTGTGTGACCGATTTTTTGCTGCGGCATATGGGGGGTCGTTTTTAAATCATCAGTGGCTGATTGCGGCGCAAACACCCTATGTTGGAAAAGAGAGCAATATTTCCCGCTATGAATTGGATGAAAATGGCGAAATTATCAAAGACGGTATATTAACCCCTGATGGATATGCGGTTAATACGATTCAGCCATTTTACCCGCCTTTTAAAGCTAAATATTCCGATTCGGCATTGCGGTTAAAACCACTAATGCATGATACGATCGGGGATCGGCTGAGTGAACGAAATATTTCATGGGGTTGGTACAGCGGTGGCTATCGTAAAGCGCTTGAGGGTAAAGGGGATGAAATTCACTACCAATACCATCACAATCCGTTTTTGTATTTTGAACGCTATAAGCCCGGCAGTGAGGGGCGTCGCCACTTGCATGACGAAGAGGAACTGATAAAGCAGATCAATAACTCATTATTGCCGAATGTGGTGTTTTTTAAGCCTTCTGCCGAAGATAATCAGCATCCTGGTTATGCGAGTGTGAAAGCGGCGGATGAGAAACTCTATCAAATCGTAGAGCTGATTCGTTCAAACAAACCTTTATGGGAGAAGTCACTCATTTTGGTTACATACGATGAGAACGGAGGATTGTGGGACCATGTTGCACCTCCTGCGGCAGATCGTTGGGGTCCGGGGACGCGGGTACCCGCATTAGTCATATCTCCGTATGCAAAAAAAGGGTATGTGGACCATACACTTTATGACACCACTTCTATTTTACGCTTTATCGAATGGCGACACAATTTGAAACTTGTTGGAGAACGTCAAAGCGCCAATATGCTTAATGCTTTTGAAGAGTAAATTTGTTATATGGAATATCGTTACTGAATGGATGCAATGTGAAGCGGTGAAGAAAAAAAGGAGCAAAAGCTCCGAGGAATCACCCGAATTTACCGGTGATATATTCTTGTGTCAATTTTTCTTTCGGGGTAACGAAGAGTTCTTCAGTGTGCCCCAACTCGATCAAATCCCCTAAATACATAAATCCGGTGTAATCACTCACACGAGCTGCTTGCTGCATATTATGGGTAACGATGATGATCGAAACACGCTCTTTGAGTTCAATAACCAGTTTTTCAATTCCTTGGGTTGAAATCGGATCAAGTGCCGAGGTCGGTTCGTCGAAGAGGAGAACTTCAGGCTCAACCGCAATCGCACGTGCGATACATAAACGCTGCTGTTGACCTCCGGAGAGACCGTTGGCATCGTGTTTGAGGCGGTCTTTTACCTCTTTCCAAATAGCGGCGTCTTGGAGCGCTTTTTCAACACGCCCTTCCAACTCGGTTTTGTTTTTAATCCCTTGAAGACGCATACCATACGCGACATTATCGAAAATCGACATCGGAAACGCCGTCGGTTTTTGGAAAATCATCCCGATTTTGGTGCGTAAATGGATCAAATCTTCTTTAGGATCGAGGATATTGCGACCTTCAAACTCGATCTCACCTTCGTATTTGTTCCCCGGATAGAGATCGTGCATACGGTTGAATGAACGAAGTAAGGTTGTTTTTCCGCATCCTGATGGTCCGATCAATGCCGTAACGGAGTGTTTGGCGATCGGCATCGTTACTTTTTTCAAACTTGGCGTAGTAGCACCTTTGTAGGTGAAACTAAAATTACGGACGTGGAGTGAACATTCATCTTTGATATCGATAATACTTGCCATAATTATTTCCTTTTTCCGGCTAATAAAATAAGTCGTCCCACAATATTGAGACCTAAAATAAACATTGAGAGGATAAATGCTGCCGCCCATCCGAGTTGTTGCCAGTCATCGTAGGGACTGATTGCATAGTTAAACATCGTAACTGTAAGCGAAGGCATTGCTTCATTCAAATCGGTGGTGAAAAAGTTATCGTTAAATGAAGTGAATAACAACGGTGCCGTTTCGCCTCCGACACGGGCGATACCGAGCAATACACCGGTCAAAATACCCGCTTTTGCACCGCGATAAACGACATCCATAATCACTTTGTATTTTGGTGCACCAAGTGCAAATGCCGCTTCTCTAAGCGTTCCGGGTACCAGTTGGAGCATATCGTCCGTTGTACGCAAAATGATCGGAATCATGATAATCGCGAGTGCGATCGCTCCGGCCCATGCACTGAAGTGCCCCATCGGCATAACGACCACAGCGTAGACGAAAGCTCCGATAACAATCGAAGGTGCCGACATCATGATATCACTGATATCGCGGATTGTGTGGGCAAGTTTTGAGTTTTTACCGTATTCGCTCAAATACGTTCCCGCCATAATTCCGAGGGGAACACCGATGAGAGTTGCCAAACCGACAAGGATGAGCTGTCCGACAAGAGCGTGTTTAAGACCGCTTTCGGCATAGCCCGGAGGTGATCCCTCGAACATAAAGATGCTCCAACTCAACGAGTCGACCCCTTTCATCACTAAAACCCCGAGGATCCAAAACAAAAAGGCGAGGGCGATAATCGCGCTTAGCGTCGAGAATCCAAGAGCGATGCGGTTGATGATGATCCGTTTTTGGGTTGCGGTCATTGTCCTTTCCTCACTTTACGTAAAAAGTAAAATTTTGCGATAGCGATGACGACAAAGCTCATTACAAGCAGGGTTAGCGCCAATCCAAACAGGCTCGAGAAATAGAGTGACGAATCGGCTTCGGTAAATTCGTTTGCCAATGTAACCGGAATCGAAGTCGTCGGATCAAGAATGGTTTTTGGGGTGTGGTGGACATTCCCCATTACAAACGTTACCGCCATAGTCTCTCCGATTGCCCGACCCAGAGCGAGAATGAGTGAACCGATAATCCCGGCTTTGGCGTAAGGGATGATGATATCTTTGATCACATCCCACTGGGTTCCACCCAGAGCGTAGGCCGATTCTTTCAAAATATCGGGAGTGGTGTTCATCGCATCGCGGGTGACAGCTGCCATAAACGGCAAAATCATAATCGCCAAAACGATTCCTGCCGCCAATAGACCGATCCCCATCCCGCCGAAAATATCACGTAGAATCGGTACGAAGAAAAAGAGTCCCCACATCCCGTAGATAACGGAAGGGATGGCGGCGAGAAGCTCGACGCTCACTCCGAAGAACCCTTTGATTTTATCGTGAGCAATTTCACTGAGGAAAATAGCAACACCGATAGCCACGGGAATTGCCAATAGCATCGCCAAAAACGTCGAAGCGACAGAACCGAAAATCGCCGCATACGCGCCGAATTTTTCGAGGTTCGGTGCCCATTCGTCTTTGGTAATGAAATCAAAACCGAACGTTTGCATCGCTTCGATCGAGTGATTAAAGAGGACCACAAAAATCCAGGCAACGATGAAAAGGATCAACAGTGCGCTGGTACGGGTCATATTTAGGAAGATTTTATCAATCATGCCAAGCCCTTGAGCAAAAAATTAGGGCAATTTTATTGCAAGATGATTACAGTTGAGTTACGAGCCACTCAAGTGCTTCTTCATGGGTCGAAAAAACTTGATCGAGTTGGGCATGATAGGCCTGTTCCAAAATACCTTTAAATGTCTCCGATGGGGTTAATCCATACGAAATTAAATCCCGTCCCATAAGTAATGGTTTTGGAGGCTCAAATAAAACATTCAATGCCGATGCACGTTCGTAAAGCCACTCTCCTGCCTCAAAGGTTTTTGGAACAGGGGTATTGAAAGAGCGTCCGTAAAAATCAGCTTTTGCAACACGTATCAGATCATGAATGCAAACGTGTGTGCTTAAATGTAAAATAGCTCTGTCATCGGCGCTAGAGCGATAAAGTTTACGCGGGAAACCGTGATAGCGGATGAGAGGAAGAATACGCTCAACCAAATCTTTATCATCGGTTATGCGAGATAACCAATCTCTAGCAATTTCGACACCTGCTTCTGCATGTTTCGGGGCATTTAATTGGCCGTTTTCGATGAGCGTGGTCTGAGGTTTTCCGATGTCGTGCAATAGCATCGTAAGCATCAATACCATATCATCACGCCATTGTCCGCTTCGTAACGATGCCATTGTATCAAGTGCCATTAGGGTGTGATTCCATACCGACCCTTCAGGATGAGACTCTTTTTCTTGGGGGGTTGTTTCAAGTTGATCCAAAGGAGAAAAGAACTCCAATCCTCCCATTTCTCGAAACAGCGCAAATCCGATGGAGGGGCGGTCACTTTGTAAAAGAAGTTTTTTTAACTCTTCAAAAATCCGCTCTTTCGGAAGCTCTGCGAGGGCACCTTCTGCAATCATGTTGCGGCAAAGATCAAGGAGTGTTGTATCGCATGTGAGCTCATATCGGGCGGCAAACTGTACGGCGCGCAATACTCGCAAAGGATCATCGACAAATGTTTCGGGATCGACACAGCGGAGAATTTTGTTTTCCAAATCGTTCAAGCCGTCGTAGGGATCCAGTAATTTTTTTTCTATCGGATCGTATCCTATCGCATTGATTGTGAAATCACGGCGACGTGCTGCGGCTGAAAAATCGAGATGGCTATGCCATGCCATCTCAAAACCTTTGTGTCCAAAGCCCGATTTGGATTCGGTACGAGGAGGAGAAAAATCGATTGCATAGCCCTCATAGGAGAGTTTTATGACGCCGAAGCTTTTGCCGTAAAGCCCCATTTTTCCGAAAGGCTTTAGGAGTGTTTCGAGTGTTTCGAGAGAGGTGACGCCGTAGAGTTCGATATCGAGATCTTGAGTCATGTGACCAGTAAAATGATCCCGAACAAATCCACCTACAAAAATGGCTCTGATCCCGTGGTACGAGAGATGTTCAACCAGTCGTACCAAAGGGAGAGGGAGGTGTATCATTTTTTTGACTTACCCTTTTTTTCGATCATGGAGACAAGAGAAAATCCAAACGTTGATCCAACCCCTTGCGTGCTCTCGATCGTAAGAGCCGAATCATGTAATTTGAGGATGTAGCTGACGATAGAGAGCCCTAACCCCATCGAGTTATCCCACCGGTTTTTCTGGACGCGATAGAATTTTGAGGTTATTTTATCGAGTTCGTTCGAGGCGATACCGATCCCTTTGTCGGTAATGCTGATCGTAGACTCGGTGAGGGTAACACTTACTTCTTCTTCGGAGTATTTCAAGGCGTTGTCTATCAGGTTGGTTATGACGAGTTCCAGCATCGTTTTATCTGCAAATACATTTTTGGAGGAACCTTCAAAACGGATGGAGCGTTCCGGATATTTCGCTTGCAAGATTGAAATAGAATCCAAACAGACGTTAGCCAAGTCAAAGGTGCTCGGCTTGATCGAGAGATCATTGTTTTCCAGTTTTACCGATAGGGCGAGACGATCGAGCATGAGTGTAACACGATGGGTATTGGAGAGAATTTTTTCCAAAAACTTTTGACGGATTTTCGGATCGATATTAATATCATCGCGGAGTGTTTCGGCATATCCCATGATGGCAGCGATCGGATTTTTAAACTCATGGCTGATTGCCGAGAGAATATCGTTTTGCTGTTTGTTGATCAAGCGGAGTTTGGCCGTGTGTTTGCGTTTTTGTTTATCACGGTTATGGAGTTTTTTGACTAAATTTTTGAGGAGTATCGAGATTTGCAAAAACTCCCGAAAATATTCGGGTTTGAGTATGGCCCGATAATTCTTAGCCGAAACCTCATCCAGATAGCGGGTAATTTGGAGAATATCGTAACGGGCTTTTTTGGAGATGTTATAAGCGATAATGAGTGCAATGACCATTAAAAGGATAAAGGCGATAAAAAGCTTGATCCACAGGGAATAAAAGTGTTCCATAACGCTTCGCAAACTCATTGAAAGCCTGAAATAAACGCTCCCGTCCGGTTTGGAAATTTTTTTGGCAACATAGACAAAATCACTTTTTAATGTCTTGGAATAACGGATGGTCATCCCGTAGGGATTTTGCATGGCCTCCATGATTTCGACACGATTGGAGTGGTTTTCCATTTTAGTCTTGTCGGTATCGCTCTCAGCGATTACTGCACCGTCTTCAGCAACGACGGTTACTCGTAAATGGGCTTTTTGAGCGATGGAGGATGCAAGAGAATCAAGATTTTTTGATTCGATGATTTGAGGTTCGAGAAGCTCAATATTCTGGATCAATCGCTCTTTTCCATCTTCGATGATCATACTTTTTAGGGCGAAAAAACTGATGAGTGAAGCGACCAAAAGAGCCGCGATAAAAAGTCCTAAAATGTTCAGAAAAAAGAGCTGATGAATTCTTAGCACAGCGTGTATCCGACTCCCCGTACGGTTTTGATATAGTCTTTGTTTTTATCGGGATCGATTTTTTCTTTGAGGCGGTTGATAGCCACGTTTACAGTGCGGTCTTGATAGACCTCATCGCTCCCCCACACGTTTTCGAGAAGATAGTCACGATCAAGCACAACATTTTCATTCACGATAAGAGCATGCAGAAGATCGAATTCTAGTTTTGTTAGTTCTACTGGTTTACCCTCGATAAAAGCACTTCGTGCGCCGAGATTGAGAGAGATGTCTCGATAGGTGACATCGCCTGCGGCAGAGAGTTTTTTGGTTCGGCGCAATACCGCTTTCACCCGTAAAATCAACTCTTTCATACTAAAGGGTTTGGTGATGTAATCATCACCGCCGCGTTCAAATCCCTGTTCGATCTCTTCATCTTTGTGTTTTGCACTCACAAAAATAACAGGGGTGTGAATTCCCCGCTTGCGGAGTGATTCGACAAACTCGGATCCCTCGGCACCGGGAAGATTGCGATCCATTAAAATCAGGTCGATATGTTCTTCTTCCAATGCTGCCAAAACATGTTTTGTATTCAGAAATCCGATGGTTTCAAATCCCTCTTTGGAGAGATGATATTCCATCAGTTCCAAAATATCCTGTTCGTCTTCGACAATCAGTATCAACGCATTCACGATTGATTCCTTTCTTCGCAGTTTCACGTCTATTCTTTAGAACTAATTGTGTAAATTTAATTCGCCGCCTTTTTGAGCAAAAAGCATTAACGATGCGATATTGACGGTACGATCTCCGATACGTTCCAATTTTCGAAGTGTTCCCAATACTCTAACGTACTCTACAGCGAGGTCATCTGCATCGATGATGAGATTTAAGAGCTCTTTTTCCATAATAGAGAAAAGATCGTCATTTTTAGACTCTTCAACCATCACTTTGCGGTAAACGTCTTCTGCATCACACGACTCAATAGAGTCCAAACATTCAGTAATGTATTGTAACGCATTGATGGTCGTTTTATGCAATTGGATGATTGCATTTGTCAGCACGGACATATCACATCCTCCGATGCAGTGATCATGAAGGCGTTTGCTGTATTTTTTGAGTCCGTCGCCGATACGGTCAATTTCATTGGTCATTTTTAGATACGCAACGAGAAGACGTAACTCATCAGCTTCAGGGCCGAAGAGGGCAAACGTTTTGATAATTTCGTTATCGATTTTGTTAGCGTCGCTTTGGAGATTTTTGATATGGGTACGTGATGTTTCATACAGTTCCATATTTCCTGTTTCAAAAGCGGCGAGAGTCTCTTCGCTCGATTGAATGATTTGAGAGAGGATGGCTGAAATCATTGAGCGGATTTCATTGAGCTTATTTTCATAGCGTGGTAGCATGGATGTGCCTTTGTATAAATGATGTGCGCGATTATAACGGCGCTTTATAACCGTGAGATTACAAACATCGTTTTATTTGTAATCATTTTGTTACCCGCTAATTTTACAATCGCACTATCAAAATTCCAAAAGGATTCCACAATGCTAAAGAGCGTAACAAAAGGTTTGGTCATTGCAGCAATCGCAGCAACCTCAATGGTTGCAGCAGATAAAATCAATGGTGCGGGAGCTACATTTCCGGCTCCATGTTATTATGACTGGGCGTATAACTACCAAAAAGCGACCCATACACGTGTTAACTACCAAGCTATCGGTTCAGGCGGAGGGGTTAAGCAGATCTCTGAGCGCATTGTTGATTTTGGTGCGACCGATGCTCCATTGACACCAAAAGAGTTGGATGCGGCAAAATTGACTCAATTTCCGGCCGTTATCGGTTCTATCGTTGTGGCGCATAATATTCCCGGTATTGCGGATGAAAAATTAAAACTCAAAAATAGCGTTGTAGCAGAAATTTTTGCGGGTCAAATCACTATGTGGAACGATCCTAAAATTGCTGCGGATAATCCAGGAATCAATTTGCCGGCACAAAAAATCATCGTTGCACATCGTTCTGACGGATCGGGGACAACATTTGTTTTCACAGATTATTTGAGTGAAGCCTCCAAAATGTGGAAAAGCAAATTCGGAACCGGTAAAGCGATCGGTTGGGCAACCGGTGTCGGTGGAAAAGGAAATGAAGGGGTAACCAACCTCATCAAACAAACACCATACTCTATTGGGTACATCGAAAATGCGTATAAAGAGAAGAATAATCTCGCAGCTGCTACGCTACAAACTGCGGAAGGAAAATGGGTGAGTGCGACTCTTCCAAATTTCCAAGCAGCGGTAAAACAAGCCAAATGGTCGAAAAAAGATCATTTTTACAGCTCGTTGGTTCTTCAAGACAATGCCTATCCGATCGTAGCAGCAACATTTATTTTGATGCCTCGTGATGCCGATAAAGCGGATACACGAAATGACGTGATCCGATTCTTTGATTTTTCATTCAAAAACGGAGATGCGGCAGCTCAAAAGCTTGGCTATATCCCATTGCCGGTTGAAACGACGAATCTTGTTCGCCAATACTGGAATGAAACCAAATAAATTTCTCTCTACCTATCCTTTCTGGATGGGCACCTTCGTTTCTCTCTTCCTCAACACCTTAAGTTTTATTTCCTCTATCCTGGCGTATGCGTTTAGAGGGTGTTTTCCGTTTATTTCCACTTTTGTAACCGCTTTGCAATGTAACATTGACGTAATCTATTTTTTCTACAATGACAGTACTAAAAAACAGGAGTGATTCTTATGAAAAAAGTTGCATTATCTGCCCTTGCTGCGGCGATGATTAGCGGAGTTGCATCGGCGGATGCGTTGACTCTCTACAGTGATCCTAAAACAGGTCAAGTATTTACGACTCCGGGTCAGGGTCGTGTAGAGATGGGCGATTTCATCAGTGCTAAAGATGTTGATATGCAAGTACGTGATTTGGAATCAAAAAATTCTGAATACCAAGACAAAATGTCTAAATATGTTAATGTGAAATCAAAAGCAAAAACACTTGAATTCAGCGGTACGCACTATTTTGGATTGACATCTGCTAGTCCTTCAACCTTGAATACCAATGCCGGTGCAGGTGTTACATCATCGTATCCAGGAACATCAAGCGGGTTTGAACTTCGCCGTAACTACCTCCAAGTAAAAGCGTATTTCAATGATAAAGACTATTTCCGCGTAACGATGGATACGACAAAAGAGATCGGTGCCGATGAAACAAAACGTGCGGGTTATGCTAATATGTATGCAAAATATGCGTACCTCTATTTGGACAAAGTGCTTCCATACACAGGTGTAGAAATCGGTATTGCTCACCGCCCATGGATCGATTATGAAGAACACAATGCATGGCACTACCGTTCATTCAATAAAGTTGTTTTGGAAGAGAAAAATACACGAACTGAAACAGGGGTTGACCTTGTCAACTCAGCTGACTTAGGGGTAAATTTTCAAACCAAAACAGATGCATTCAGCTCTGAAATCGGTATTTTCAACGGTGAAGGGTATCACGCGGATAAAGCAGCGGCTAACCAAGCTAGCGATTCTAAACTTTCCCTTGAATGGCGTTTGACAGGACATATTCTTGGAGACGGAACCAAAGTGGGTAAAAACGATCGTACGAAAGACACGTATGCAAATATCTCTACGTATGGATTGATCTCTAAAAACCATAAAGATGACGATACCGATCTTCAAGGTACATTGAGTCCGAATGAATACGATCGCAGTATTTATGGACTCCATGCTGTTTATAATCAACCGGAATTCTTGATTGCGGGGCAGTACTTCACTGCAAAAGACGATAAGCGTACAAAAGATGTTGCAACAACTTTTGATACCAAAGACTACAAAGGATGGTCTATCAATGCCGAGTATCGTCCGATTAAAGATTGGACTGTTATCGGACGTTATGATAACTATGAAATTGAGCAAGAACTTAACGGCGCGAAGAATTCTAGAATCAAAGGTGATAAAATCATTGCCGGTTTAGGATATAACTACAGTAAAAACGTGAATTTTATTGCGTCAGCAAAATTTGCGGATGAAAAAGATGAGTTAGTTGCGGCAAAAGTGAATGATACGGGTGCATCTAAAGATGTTTACATGTTGACAACTGAGGTTAAGTGGTAAAACCCGCTTAAACAAGCTGCTAGATCCCTTTCGTTGATGCGGAAGGGATTCCCCTTCAACTATTTTCCGCTACAATACCTCCATATCACATTAAAAGAAATTATTATGATGACAGCGAATCTAATACTTATGATTGCCGGTTTATTGTTTCTTTTGGTCGCTTTGGTGGTTCTATACATATGGATCGGAAAAAGCAAACCAGCCCCCATCCCTGCGCAACCGCAAAAAATTGAGACCTTTGAATCACTGAGTGAAATAATCAAAAACAGATCATCGAGCAGCAGTGATCTCAATCATGCGGTAGAGATTATTTTGAGCCGTTTTGGACAGATCAATTCGCACACTCTCAGTAAATACCAACATCTATTAGAGGCATTATGCACGCATCCATACACCGACTCGAAACTTATTTTACGGTTTGAAAAAACACTTCGGACGGCGAATCCCGACTACACACATGAAATCGAAAAAGCCCTTTCGATAGGGCTTGCTTCCAGAGGGTAGTTTATCGGAGTTTATACGAGATAGGGACACTGATCCGTACCGATTTTTTTGGTTTAGGAAATTCGGAGGAGGAGTTTTCGATTAACTCTTTTGCTGCATCGTCCAATAGCTCAAAACCAGAACTTTGCGTAAGTGTAATCTGGTGAACCTCTCTTGATGGTTCAAGTGTAAACGTAACAATACATTCACCTTGCTGTTTCAAGCGTTGTGCATTCTTGGGATATTTTAGCCGTTCTGCCAAGATGGAGCGGATTTTCCCCAAATTCTCTTCTTCATAATTTTCCTCTACTTTGGGAGGTGAGGGTGGCGCTTTAGGAGCAGCAACGATAACGCTCTCAGCAGGTTTCGGTGTCGGGGGGATAACCGCTTGAGCTGTTTGTACTGCAGGAACAACGGGTTTGGTTTGGATCGGTAAAGGTGTTTTGATTTGCGGTATAACCTCAGGTTGTTTTGTCAGAGATTGTGGTTGAGATTTTTGTATGGGCTGCTGGATTTGTTGTGGCGCAGCGAAATGTACTACGGGTGACACATCGGCAGGTTCTGGGGCATTCAACAGAATTTTGAGTTTTGTTTTTTCCGGCACCGTCAATACTTTTTTATGGACAATACTCACTGCCCCTATGAGAAGGGCGGCGATACCAAAATGGATACCTACGGAGAGAAAAAAAGATTGAGTTGTGCGCACGTGATCCAAAAACGACTTAGATTTTGATTTCGACTTTTGCGGCAGAACGGAGACCATCGGTCGTTTTGTTCATAAGCGCTTTAAATTTTTCAACTTTCAAAAATTGTGAAATCTCTTTTTTGGCTTGTTCATAAGGTACTTTTTTATCTCCCTGTTTCATTTTATCGCTGTTAGCGTCATAAAAATCTTTGGTTTCTTTGTCGGTAACCGTGATTTTACTCATTTGCTGTTTCATCCACATATCAACCGCTAAGTCATCTTTGATAGCAGCGTATTGGGCTTTGAATGCAGGAGTGTTTTGCAGACCGCTTTTGAGTACTTGATTTTTGATGAGTGCTTGATTGACAAGTTGATCGACAACTTGACGTTTCATTTTAGGATCAAGTTTGTCAAAACTCATCCCAGGGATTGCTTTTGCTAAAAACGCATTGGCATCATTGGTTGTGATCGCAGCTCCGTTTATGGTAGCAAGGGTAGAGGGCGCGGCTAAAGCAATCGTAGAGCCAAGTACGAGCGAAGCGAGTATGAGGGATAATTTCATAATGTAAACATTCCTTTGGGAAAAAATTACAGCTATTATAGTATGTGTTTGATTCGATTACGTTAATGTAGATCAAATCAAAGAGCAACTTAAAATAAATAGCTTGCAAAAAGTCTAAATTGAACCGAATCGGGATCGCTGCCATTTGTAAGATAGATTACGCGCCCCTCTAAAACAATCTCTTCGATGGCTTTTCCTAGAGTTAACGATGTTTCATGGTAGTGGCTGCCGTGTTCGACAAGATCGGTATGTGCTGTTTTTATGCCAAGATTGTGAAAGGTTTCATCACCCCATTGAGCTTCCACTTTATATCCACGTGCACCGTGACGGCTATGCGCTGATTCATAATAACCTGAGGTAAAGAGAACATCTCCTGACCCGTAACAAAGATCGGGAGAACCTTGGCTTTGATCATGGCTTTTTGCCCAAGCTTGATTGTATGCCGCCGTGAATGTTATACCGCTTTCTGGTTCATTCCATGAGCCTTTAATTCCTAAAATAGTATCGTTGATTCCGATAGCCGAACCCGATTCTCTGTAATTTTTAAGGGCGCCGATCATCTCTTGACGCAATGCTTGAAATGCCACCGATGCGTCATCGAGAGTATATTCGGTTTCAAAATAAAATTGATTCATAATATTATTGACGTTTCCACCCCATAGTTGCGAGGTTTGATTTTCTAGCTTATAGGTTAATCCAACGATACTTACGGAAGTATTATCGGTAGCATACGGCGATGCAAAAAATCCCGGCATCGAACCTGATAGAGCATCAGAAATAGGGGTAAATGAGAATGGATCCCCTCCATTTTCCCATCCCGCCATTTTTCGGGCATGCCCTAGAGTCAATTCCCATTGCTCCCCATAGCGGGCGTGTATATCAAGCGCTTCAAAGAGATTCGGCATCAACGATACGTCGTTGGAATTTAAAAGAGGCCAATCCAGACGCATTCTTCCAATTTGGGCAGATACACCCTCATTTTCCGCTTTAATCCATGCCTCTCCTATAACACCGTTTGTATGACCGTGAGGCCCGAGAAGTTCACCGGGTGTTGAACGCAACGGTAGCGCTCCGTAGGCGGCGACTCCCACTTTTAGATAGGAGGTCAGTTCAGATTCGGCCCCGAGTTTTAATATCATGGCACTTTCTGTATGGCGTATATCAGAATAGCGGTCTTGCTGGAGAATCATACGAAGTTCGTTGGAGTATTCGAGTGCACTGAGGGAGGATAATGAAAATACACCAGTGCAAAAAAGTAATAAACGGTATTTAATCATAGTGATTCCCTTAATACAATAAGTTTTTTGAATACTATTATAGTCAAGAAAATAGAAAATGAAAGAAGTAGTTTGTGTTTCAAATGTATAGATTTGGCACAACGGTGTGATATAACAAAAAGAATCTAGGGGTATAAAATATAGATTTAAAATGTTCGTGGTAGAAGATTTGGTGGACCCTAGCGGGATCGAACCGCTGACCTCGTCGCTGCCAGCGACGCGCTCTCCCAGCTGAGCTAAGGGCCCAAAGTAGATATTTGGATCGAAATTATACGATGCAGGGTCTTAAATGTCAATGTGAACGAAAAAGGTAAAGTTTTAAAAAAATATGACGATATATCGGACATGAAAAAGTTAGCCCTAATTATGATGTTTAGTACGATAAGTGTAGTGTTGAGTGCGGAGGAATATACGATTCAGGCGATCAGCGCCCAAAAAGAGGCATCGATCACTCCCGCTTTTGAGAAAAAAATAGAGAAAAGTGCTCTTCCTGTCACCAAGAAAAAAGAGGGTACCTGCAATATTGTTACTGTAGGGAAGTATCCTTCCGTGAAAGCCGCAAAGCAAGATCTTGCAAAAGCAAAAGCGATTAGTAAAGATGCGTTTGTCCGTTCTGTTGAACGTGCTACCCCAAAAGGGTGTGAAAACACAAATGCTGTAAAAGCAAATGAGAAAAAGGCAAGCGTAGAACAAACGGTTAACAAAACTGTAGCGGTTCAGGTTATGGCAGTACAACCTAAAAAAGAAGAGGTAGTGGCTGTAGTAACTCCGGTTGTGCAACCGGTCGCTGCTTCTGTAGCACAAGAGAATAAAAGCGAGCCTTGCAAAACAAAACCGTGTGAAAACGTTGTTAAACCGGTCTATGTGTATGACCGCAATCTTGCACGCAAAAGCGACATCGAAGATGCGATCGAGTATTACAAACGATCACCTTACTATACGTTTAAGCCGGTTTTGACTCAACGCAATTAAGGTTCTTTATTGGCTGCGCTGTAGAGGCAGTCAAGATCGATTAGAAGGCTTTTTCTTGCTTCCGCATGAAGAGATTCTAGCAATTCGGATGGATTTTCTCCATTTGAGGGATAGCAGACCGCGGCAGAGGGTATAGCTTTCTCGAACAGGTCTTCGATCATTTTTTTAACGATTCCGCATCCGTATTTGTCTGTGTAGGGCATGACAAAGAAATAATAGTCATCACAATGGACAATTGAATCGGAAGTACGAAGTAAGCTTTGAAGATTGGTTTTGACGATGGAGGATTCAAACCCTGTAAAATCGCAAAACAAAATTGTAAAGCTTTCTGAACGGTTTTCATCCAACCGATCTGACATACCGATATTGAGATCGATGAGCGAAGAAAAATTGTAAAACGAAAACAGTACGCCTGCCATGGGTGACTCCTAAAAAATATAGTACCCTTAGTATAGCGTTAATTTAATCAAACTAATCATGGTTTAACAACAGAGTGAGTACACTCTAGTTTATAAAGTATCCAAGGAGCTACCCATATGCTTGAAGAGATAAAAACCCTTCCGCCTTTGCCTGATTCGGTAGTAAAAATCCAAGAATTATGCATGAAAAGCGATACCAATATTGATGAGCTCTCTATGGTGATCGAGCGTGATCCCATGCTGAGTGCCAATATTTTGAAATCGGTCAATTCCCCATTATACGGAATGAGCAAAGAGATATCTTCGATACCCAAAGCGATTATGCTCTTTGGAATCGCAATGATCCGCGGTTTTGCGGCAGCGAGTGCGATCAAAAAGACAATGACGATCGATTTAACCCCTTATAATACCAATATTGATGGATTGACAAACGTATCATCGGTTCAGTCCGCTCTCGTGAGAGAGTGGTATCGCAACGTCGATAAGAGTATGCTTCCACTTTTGCAAAGCGGCGCTTTTTTGATGGAACTGGGGAAACTTGCAGGTGCAATGAATATTATCAAAAGCGGTAAAACTCAATTGTTTACTGCGGAAATAGCTCAAAAAGGGTCTTCACTTGAAGAGATTGAGCGAAAATATCTTGGATCGAGCAGTTATGAAATTTCAGCGAGTATGTTTGAACATTGGAATTTTGAATCGGCATTAACCGATGCGCTCAGAGAGATCTCAAGTCCCTCAACGAAAAATCCGTATTCACAGGTATTGAGTGTTGTTGCCTGCGCGGTCAATATTCAGGGGATTTTTACCGATGAGGGGCTAAATGAGGCTTTTGAGCTGATCCACACGTTTGGATTGGACAAAAAAATATTTGCAGATGCGGTGCGTACTATTAAATTTGCCGAATAATCAGTGTTATATCGGCAAATCAAAAAAGTACGCTAATCCATAATAAACACTGTAAAGACCGTAGATGAGAATCGCTAATGCCGCGATTCGGTTCATGGTTTGACGAAACGCTATCTCTTTAAAAAAACTCACCGATTGCCCTAGCGCGAGGAGTGTTGGAACGGTTGCAAGGCCAAAGAGCGCCATAACCATTCCTCCCTCAATAATGGATGCCGAAGCCGCAGCTTTCGCTGCAAAGAAAAATACAAATCCGCAGGGAAAGAAACCGTTCATCACCCCAAGGGCAAAAAAACTTCCGATATTTTTACTTTTGATAAGGCGTGAAAAGAGGGTTTTAAAAAGTGAATTGCTTGAGAATCCCCGCTCCAACAAATGAATCAGTTTGGATAATCCGAACATCCCCAGTGCAGTGATGATCATAATTATTCCGGCGAGAATGAAAAGGGCTCCGTGAAATTCCATACTTACACTAAAGAGTGCACCGATTCCGCCGAAAATCATCCCCAAAACGATATAAGAACTCACGCGTCCAAGATTATAGGCACTGTGACGAATCAGTTGTGCGGTACGAGACATGGAAGCATCAATTTTAGTAGAACTGTAAGCGACGATAAATCCTCCGCACATACCGACACAATGGCCGAAACTTCCGGCAAATGCAATCGAGATTATGAGCCACCATTCGATATCGTGCATGCAATAACCTTTTTTAAATAGGGTAATAGTCTAAATTGTTTTTGTTACAAGAGTGTTAAGGCTTAACACTTCTTTAACACTTCTATGAAACAATAGCATGAAATTATTTAAAGGATTCGGGAATGAAAAAAGTTCTATTTTCACTTATGGCTTTGGGCGCAGTTTTGAGTGCGGATCAGACGATTAAATTGAATGTGAGCGGTATGACATGTCCGGCGTGTGTCAAAAATGTAAAAGGAACGTTGAATGATGTTTCCGGAGTGAAAGAGTCTACCGTCTATCTCAAAGAGGGAAAAGCGGAAGTGAAAACTCAAGATGGCACCAAGGCTGAGAACCTTTGTGATGCCGTAAAAAAAGCGGGATATGGGTGTTCAGTCGCTAAATAACAGAGTCTAAACTTCGTGTGAGTCTTGCTCCATCGAGCGCTTAAATAAAGTATTGCTGCGCATCGTTACGGCTTAGATCGCTGAGCGTGGCTAATGCAGTCCCTTCAAAATCGAGGGTTTGCTCCCCTTCAAAGCCCGGTTTGCAATAAGCAAGGATCAATTTTGCCGCTAAAAGTTTATCTTGGTCGCTCGCATTACGTGAGATCATTGCGTGAGGCCCTACAAGTTCCGTGGTGATATGGAGATATTTAGCGTTATTGACACCTTTTAAAATTTCGTTATCTTCCGCATTTCGTCCGATGATGAGTTTCGCTTTATCCGGAAGGCGCAGCTGACGACCGTATTTGATCGTTGGGATATCTTCGACACTAAAGGTGTCATGGGCAATAAAATCACGAATTTTATTTGAGAAGTTTTCATCGGTGAGCAAACACCCTCCGCCCGGTGCTTCGTAATCTTTTAATCCGAATTGGTCTGCGAGTTCCATTTGGCGTTCGCGATTGCGACCGCTAATGTTCTCAAGTTTTTCGCGATCTACCCATCCCTCGATTTCTGGAATGGTCGGAGCCAGTGATTTCGCAGACATAGGACGGAGCAGCAACCCCTCGCAGTTACTGAGATTGAGTACTTTTTGGAGCGAATCACTATTTTGACTCATGGGACGCTGTCCTAAGACTTCGCCGCTAATCAAAAAGCTCGCTCCCCACTCTTCCATAAGCCGTTTTGCCACTTCAAACATTTTGGCATGGCAGTCAATGCAGGGATTGAAGTTTTTTCCATAGCCGTATTTAGGGGTGAAAAGAACCTCGCGTATGTACTCGTCTCGTATATCGACGCTTCGGAATTCGGCTCCGATTTGTTGGCACATATTTTTCATATGAGCAAGACGATCCTTTGTCGAACCAAAGCCTGTGTTGATATTGCAGGCGATCACTTCGATCCCTTGATCGATGATGAGTTTTGCCGCGAGAGTAGAGTCAAGACCGCCGCTAAAGAGGGCAATAGCTTTCATTGAAGTTATCCTTAGATTATGTCAGTGGGACCAGTTCGCCTCGTTTTAAGCGTTCAATTTTATCCCGATACTGACGTATTAAATACGATTTTTGATCGAATGATACCGTATTTTGGGTTGTCACTTTTTTGAGTTCACGATTATAATGGGCAATCAAGAAAGTGATAAGCTCCGTTCGGATTCCCTCATCTCCTTCAAACGTTCGGATTCGATCATCCATCATTAATGCGCTGAGCCGGTGATCATCATTGCGCCCTTGAAGAGCGGCTTCAAACTCACTGGCGTGGTACTGCAATAAGGATGCATCGATAAAATCGAGCAATGTATCGGCAATCTGAGGACGTTCCAACAGGGTTTTGATAAAACTCAGCTCCCAAATATCATGATGGGAAAAGTTGATCGGCTGCGGCGCCGTATTTTTTTTATGAGCGATTTGTATCAGAGATGGAGATATCCCCAGTTTGGAAGCGATAAAGGGGCGATATTCTTCCTGAAGCAGCGGTGAGAGACTTTTTAAAAATGCTATATTTTCATGAAGGGCTGTCTCTTTGGCTTTGGGATCTTGAAGATCATAGGCGCTGATCATTTCAGAGATGACAAATTCGATAAAGGGGATAGGACGGCGTAGAAGGGTATTGAGTTGTTCGATTTGAGCGTTTTTAATCATGTCGGCAGGATCAAGTCCCCCTTCAAACAACACTACTCCACCGTCAAACCCTGACATGCTCAGCAGCTTTGATGCTTTGAAGGCTGCGGCTCGACCCGCTTTATCTCCATCGTAGGCCAAAAATATTTTTGGTTCCCCTTTACGCAGTAGAGGTAAGTGCTCGGCGGTTAGAGCTGTTCCGAGTGTTGCGACGGCATGGGTAAATCCCGCCTGATGGAGCATGACAACGTCCAAATACCCCTCGGTAACGATGATTTCTTTGCGGCGGTAAATTGCCTCACGGGCGAGATGGTACGCATACAGTAGACGTGATTTGTTAAAAATGGCACTTTGGGAGGAGTTGACGTATTTTGCCTGATGTCCTGTGATGGTACGACCGCCGAATCCGACGATGGCACCGCTGGTGGAGTGGATCGGAAACGTAATCCGTTCGATAAAACGGGCAAAAAGGCGTCCCTCCTCTCCTCGACCGATCGCCCCTTGCTCAATTGCATCGGCGGTAGGGAATTTTTGCTGTTCTAAGAATCGAAGTGTTTCGGGTGATGTCGGGGCATAGCCTATACCGAAGCGCTCGATACTGGAGGCATAGATCCCACGTTCATGCAGATAATCTTGCGCGGTTTTGTTTTGCTCGAGAAGCTTTTGATACCAATCATTGAGTGTTTCGAGGAGATTTGAGCGTTTTTTTTGTTTGGTATCGTCGGTGTAGTGTAGGGTGAAGTTCGTGGATGCGGCAAGTTTTTCAATCGCTTCGGGATAGTTGAGCTTTTCATATTCCATGACAAATTTGATACTATCACCATGCACACCGCATCCGAAACAGTGGTAGCTTTGGCGAGACGGATTAACGACAAAACTGGGGGATTTTTCATCATGAAACGGACAGGGTGCTTTAAAACTGCTGCCTGCACGTTTGAGCTCGATATAAGAGCCGACGATATCGACAATATCAAGTCGGGCTTTCAGCGCCTCAATGGAGTCTTGGGTTATCATGGAGATATTGTAGCCAAAAGCCCCTTATGACAATGTCGTAAATTGTCCGAGTTGGGTATCCAGCGCTTTTGCCGAGGTATCGATAGAGGTGACGATTTCAGAGAGTTGCTGCATCGAGAGTTCATTCGATGCGGTCAGTTCCCCCAGAATTTTGATATGGGAAATCATATCGTCAATATGATCGGCAATGGTTTGGGAATCATTGACGCTTTGGATGGTTCGATCGTTTGTTTGTTCCATCGCTTTGACCGTTTGCGTGATACTGTGATCGACTCTTTCAGAAATAGCCGATATCTCGCGTAGCGATTGTGAATTGTGATGCATCTGTTCGGTGGAATCGTTGATGCTTTGAACGATGATATTGATGGTGGCATTGATCTCTACCAAAGAGTGTTGAGTTTTTTCGGCCAGTTTTCTAACCTCATCGGCTACGACGGCAAATCCTCTTCCGTGTTCTCCGGCTCGGGCTGCTTCGATTGCAGCATTAAGTGCCAGTAAGTTCGTTTGATCGGCAATATCGTTGATGACACTAAGGACGGCTTTGACTTGTGATGCATCGGCGCTTAGCTGCGTGAGTTTCGTTTCAAGCTCTTCTTCAAGCTGTGCATTATGCGACAGGGTGGAGAGGAGGGTGGAGAGCTCTTCTCTCCCCCTATGCAGTTGATCCATCGAATTGGTCATATTTTCGAGCGTGAGTGATAGATTGCTGACACTGTGATCAACGGTCGATTGGACCGAGGAGGCTTTTTCGGAGGCATTTTGTCCGATTGCGTATCCTTGGTCGGCTCTCGATTTGACTTCCGCACTGATAGAATCGAGTCGATTCGCGGCCGAAAGATTGTCGGCAGCAATCGATTTTGCATGTGAGATGGAGCGTTCAATTTCTCCGATAAATCGGTTGAGGCTGTCCATCATAGTCCCCGTTTCATCACGGGTTGAGCCGGTAAATGATTTGGTGAGATTGAAAATATCGGTTTTGAGATTGAGGTTTAGATGTTTGATCGGACGGGTTACCTGAGCGACGAGCAGGGAAACGTTAAGAGCGGAGATAGCAATGCCGATAATGCCGATAGCTATGTTTTTGTGCAGAGCGGTTGCGATATCGGTATGCTGCATCGATAATAATATGACATTGAGCAACCCCATGATTACGGTAATGCCGATTAAGGTGGTGAAAATCGAAAGAGCCATTTTTTTCCCAAAAGAGATGAAGGGATAGCGTTCGCTCAGAGCGATAGGAGAAGTCCACTCTTCCAGCCGGATGACGAAGAGGATAAAAACCGGAATAACAAAAAGCAATAACAGGGGCAAAACGGATGCTTGTGCCAAGATGAACCGCTCTACACTCATGAAAGGTTTGCCCCATAAAACAGCAAGGGGACCCGGCAAAATATAAAAGAGCTGTCCGATTAAAAAACGATAGGGCATTTGCGAAACGAGGATAACGGTTTCATTGTATCGGCTAGGAGCGTGAAGGCCTGATTCGATTTTGCTCAAAAAGGTGTTGAACACAACCAGCATCACCGTTGTGGCAATAGCCATATAAATGAGCATCTGCGGTGAAAATAAGATACTGAAAAGCTCATCAAACGTGAACAAAGTAGAATAGTATAAGAAAAGAATCCACGCCATCGGCGGAACCATCATTCCTATAAACACAAGGATCATCAGCCGGGTTTTAGAATGCATATACTCTCCGAGCTTATCGTGGAATTTGATAACTTTTAGATAATTTCATTATGGGTATAATATCCTTATAAAATGCTAATATAGCTCTGTAAATAACTATTTTTTGAAAAATAGGGTATAATTCGCGTTCGAAAATTTTAAATAGAAAGTGGGTGATTGCATGCCTGGTATTATCTTACGCCAAGATGATAATTTTGATGCAGCTTACCGCCGTTTCAAGAAACAAACAGATCGTAATCTGATTGTTACTGAAGCTCGTGCTCGCCGTAACCACGTTACAGAGACCGAAAAGCGTAAACAATTCAAAATCAGCGCTCGCAAAAAGATGTTGAAACGTCTTTATATGATGAGACGTTACGAATCGCGCCTGTAATCTCTTGCGCTTCGGCGCTGGGGTTACACCTCTTTATTCCTCCAATTTTTCCCTTTGTAACAAAACCTTTACTAACCCTATGATACACTTCGTGTAAACATTTTTGCACAAGGCTCTTGTTATGCTCTTTAGCGCACCTCTCAAAACCAATTCCAAAAAAATCATGTTGTTAGGCTCCGGCGAACTCGGTAAAGAAGTAGCGATCGAGGCACAGCGTCTCGGTATGGAAGTGATTGCAGTAGACCGTTATGCGCACGCTCCGGCACACTTGGTTGCGAACCGCTCGCATGTGGTCAATATGCAAGATAAAGAGGCGGTTCTTAAACTGATCCGCAAAGAGAAACCCGATTTTATCCTTCCTGAGATCGAAGCGATCAGTATCGATGCGCTGTTTGCCGCAGAAGCGGAAGGATTTTGCGTGATCCCGAACGCCGAAGCGGTGAATAAAACCATGAACCGAAAAAATATCCGCCGTTTTGCCGCCGAAGAGTTGGGGCTTAAAACAAGCCGTTATCATTTCGTGAGCACGTTCGAAGATATGTGTACCGCAGCTGAGGATGTCGGATTTCCGTGTGTGATCAAGCCGGTTATGAGCTCATCAGGGCATGGTCAAAGTATTGCCCGCAGTGCAGAAGATCTTCCTGCTTCATGGGAGATGGCGAAAGAAGCGCGCGGCGATGCGAGCGAGTTGATCGTCGAAGAGTTCATCCGTTTTGATTATGAGATCACGTTGCTAACAGCACGCAATGGTGTCGAGACCGTATTTTGTGAGCCGATCGGACATATCCAAAAAGACGGTGATTATATTTTCAGCTGGCAGCCGATGGAGATGTCGAAAAAAGCGCTCAAACGTTCCCAAAAGATTGCCAAAGCGATAACAGATGGTTTGGGCGGCAAAGGGTTGTTCGGTGTAGAATTGTTCGTGAGAGGCGATGAGGTCTATTTCAGCGAAGTGAGCCCAAGACCTCACGATACTGGGATGGTGACCCTTATCACCCAAAGCCAAAGCGAGTTTGCTCTTCACGTTCGTGCCGTACTTGGATTGCCGTTAGGCTTCACGTTTTACGGCGACGGAGCAAGTGCTGCATATAAATCAGGTGTCGAATCGCATGAACCGGTGATCGATGTTGCGGATGAGCTGTTTGATGAGAAAACGTTTGTACGTGTATTCGGTAAACCAGAAGCCCATATCGGACGTCGTATGGCGGTAGTACTCGTATTTGATAAAGTGAACAAAGCACTCAAAAAAGCAAAAAAATTGATTAAAAAAATCAAGGATGCATAATCGGATGAAGATTATAATCCTTGATGCACTAACGTATGGTGATACTTCGTTAGTTGGTTTTGAAGCGCTGGGGGATGTAGCTGTTTATCAGACCACATCTGCTGATGAAACGATGGAACGTGTACGAGAAGCGGAAGTAATTGTTACCAACAAAGTGGTGATTAACGATGCCGTGATGGAAGTAGCACGGTCGCTCAAACTGATCTGTGTGGCGGCGACGGGAACCAACAATATCGATCACGATGCCGCCGCGCTTCGGGGGATAACTGTCAAAAACGTTGCGGGATATTCGACGGATGCGGTAGTGCAACATACTTTCTCAATGCTCTTTTATCTAATGGGGCATAGCCGTTATTACGATGAGTATGTCAAGAACGGTTCATGGCAAAAAGAAGCGGTATTTGCCCACATCGGTCCCTCGTTCAGTGAATTGCGCGGCAAAACATGGGGGATCATCGGACTGGGTGAGATCGGGAGAAATGTAGCACGAATTGCAACAGCATTTGGGGCTAACGTCTGGTATCACTCCACTTCGGGGAAAAACGAGAACAGCGAGTATGAGAAAACAACGCTTAGCCGTTTGATCGAAAACAGCGATGTTATCTCTATCCATGCTCCGCTCAATCCATCAACAGAAAACCTGATCTCCCACTCCGAATTGCTGCAGATGAAAGATGGTGCCGTATTGCTCAATCTTGGTCGGGGTGGGATCGTCGATGAGGATGCCCTGTCGGTTATCATCGATGTGAAACCGATTTTTGTAGGGCTCGATGTTCTTACCAAAGAGCCGATGAAAACGCCTCATCCTCTTTTGGCTGTTAAACATCCGGAGCGTCTTTATATCACTCCCCATATCGCATGGACATCCCGTGAAGCGCGGGAACGTTTGATTGTCGCGACGATCGAAAATATCAAAACATTTGTAATAGCGTAGGCAAAAAGAAAGCAATCCCCAAAAACAGTGTCGAGGTCGTAAAGACTTCCACCGTCACGGTTCGCGGTGCACAGTTATAGAGGGATGCGAGGTTGACGTTCGCTACTGCCAGCGGGACGATCAGCTCCAAAAACAAAATCCCCTTCACCGCTCTATCCATCTCAATATTCTGCAACGTGATAAAAGCAATCAATGGGATGAGTAGAAATTTTGTTCCGTTGACCCATGCAGTGAGACGAAGATTGATCTCACGCAATTTAATCCCGTACAAATAGATCCCAAACAATACCAACTGCATGGTCATCGAAGCATACGCCCCCATCATCAACGTTTTATCGACGGCCGGGCTGGGCTGATAGCCGATGAGGTTGAGGGCGATGGCGACCATCGCTGCCCAAAGAACAGGAAGTTTGAGAATATTCATGAGCGAATCACGTGCACTAAATTCACCACGTGAATAATAAAAGACCCCAATGGTATAAACGACAAATACGTTCACGAGATTGATAAGGGTGAGATAGGGGACGCTCATCTCTCCAAACAGTGCGATTCCTAACGGGATACCGAGATTGCCCGTATTGCCGATAAGTGCGGCAACGGTCGCGATAGAGCGCTCTTTGGTATCGTGAAATAGCAGTTTTGCTAAGGGGATCATCAATAGAAGGGATAAAAGCGAAATACCCAGATACAAAGCGGGAGCAAAGAGAAGCTCAGTATCGATAGGACGTTTCAGCAATCCCCAAAAGGTAAGAAATATTTGTAAAAAATAGACACTCAGCAACGTTATGGTTCGGTCGTCAATTTTTTCTTTGAATGACCATTTGGCTCCATATCCGACAGCGATAAAAAGGTAGATACCCATGATAGAAAAAAGAGTTTGCATATAGTCACTTGGATGTTAGAGTCAATAAAAAAGGAATTGTAACATGATCAATGCAGGAATTCGATTTAATATGTTATAATCAAAAACAACTATAATTGATGGTTGTATCTTGTTGAAAAAAGGATATGAAGATGATAAAGTATGCACTCGTAGCGGGATTATTGACAAGTTCATTGATGGCTGCAGGACCGTATGTCGGTCTTGATATGGGTCGAGTTGATGTTGATTATAAGGCGGCAGGGACGTCCAGTAGTGTAGACGATACCGGCGTGACCTTAAAAGGGGGATATTATTTCAACCAAAATAACCGTGTTTATGCATTTTATCAATACGTTGATCCAAATGTTGATAATGCTTCTTTCAAGCAATACGGTGTCGGTTATGATTATTTGATCGGTGAGGGGCCGCTAAAGCCGTTTGTGGGTGTCATGATCGGGCGAGCTAACAGCAAAGTCAATAACATACACGATAATTTTGACATTAGCGGAACGCTTGTCGGAGTACAAGGGGGTGTGAGTTATTCATTTAACTCCAATGTATCAATTGAAGCAGGATATAGATACATCGATTATACCGGTGCAGATGCCTATGAAAGTGTTGATGGTGTCAATGTAGAAGCGACATCGGCACAAAATTGGTTTGCTGGATTGAACTTTAAATTTTAACTACAACTTCTCGGGTTCCTCACTTAGGAACCCTCTATGCATATCTGTCTTTGATTATTCTCACAATAAATAAAACTAACATATCCTTTTTAGTCGCCTAAGAGTGGGAATAAAGTACAATTGCTTTTAATGTAAAGGAGTTATGCGTATGTCAAAAGTATTGATTATCGGTAGCGGTGGTGCCGGTTTGGTGAGCGCGTTATCGGCTCATGAATCGGGTGCCGAGGTGATTGTCGCTTCCAAAACGCTTCCGACCCGCTCGCAAACCTCGATGGCGCAAGGGGGGATGAATGCGGTATTGGATTCAAATGACAGCATCGAAAATCATATTGCTGACACCCTAAAATCTTCCGCAGGTCTGGGAGATGAAGATCAAATCAGAGTGATGTGCGAAAAAGCCGAAGATGCCATACGGTGGTGTAACCGTATCGGACTTCCCTTCAGCCGTGATGAAAACGGAGAGATTGCCCGTCGTCGTCTGGGCGGAGCTTCGGCTCCCCGAGCGTGTTATGCGCAAGATTATACGGGACTCAAACTGCTTCACACGTTGTATGATCAATGTCTCAAAGCGGGGATAGTGTTTAAAAACGGGCGGTATCTGCTCAATCTGATTATGGATGATGAGACTAACCGTGTGTTAGGGGCTACATTTTTGGTGATCGAGAGCGGTGAAGTAGAAGAGATCCGTGCCGATACCGTGATTATGGCGACAGGCGGTTATGGTGCACTCTATGGCAAACATTCGACAAACTCGACGCAAGCAACCGGCGATGGGTTAGCCGCTGCAGTTCGTGCAGGGGCAAAGCTTGCCGATATGGAATTTATCCAGTTTCATCCTACCGCACTCAAAAACTCTTCGATTCTGATCTCTGAGAGTGCTCGGGGTGCGGGGGGATATTTGCTCAATGCGCAGTTAGAGCGATTTACCGATGAGCTGGCTCCACGCGATATCGTCGCACGCGCAATCCATGACGAGATGGCTGCAAGCGGAGCTGTTTATCTTGATATTCGCCATTTGGGTGAAGAATTTATTGCGCATGAACTCCCGCAAGAACGTAAGCTTGCACAGATCTATGAAGGGATCGATCCGGTGCATGAGCTGATCCCGATCAAACCCTCTGCCCATTACAGTATGGGAGGGATCGCAGTTAACGCTCAGTGCATGAGTGCGGTGAATGGATTATTTGCCGTAGGTGAATGTGCAAATCACAAAACGCATGGAGCGAATCGTCTGGGAGGCAATTCGTTGCTCGAACTTGTAGTTTTTGGTCGGGAATGCGGTCGAAATGCGACGGAATACGGAGCAAAATATCCAGTGCCTATCGTTGAAAATTCACAATACACTAAAGATACCAATTTTATTCGAGGGGTGATGTACTTCACCAACCAGATCGATTTTTACCAAAAACAGGAGATGTTAGCGAATATTTTCTATAACAACGTCGGTTTGGTGCGTGATGACATGGGGCTCAAAGCGGTTCTCGGAGCGATACGTCAGATGCAAAAGGAATTGCCGTTTATGGGACCGCGTGATAAATCCAAAGGATGCAATACCAATCTTGTCGAGTTTATCGAGTTTGGAAACAAAATTGAGTTAGCGGAGATGATTGTAGTGAGTGCTATCAGCCGCGTGGAGAGCAGGGGCGCTCATTATCGTATTGATGCCCCGCAGCGAAATGACATGATGTTCGGTGGCCATACGATCACATGGAAAGAGGATGGAGTACTATGCGCCGATTTTATGAAATAAAATGCACGGGTGATGATAAAGCGTGGGAAGAGGATTCAGAGCACGAAGGCTGCTGTGAAGACCCTTATGATGATGACGAAGAGTATGAGAAAGAGTGGTGTGATTAATGAATATTTCAATACAGCGTTCGCAAAACAATGAATACCAAACCTATAACGTCGAGTTAGAGAACGTTACGTTATTAACCATTATCAATCACATCAAAACAAAAATGGATCCGACTCTGACCTATTCACATGGATGCCGAAGTGGTGTATGCGGCAGCTGCGCTGTTCGTGTGAATGGTCGTGAACAACTGATGTGTGAGTATAAACCTTCCGATGGTGATACGATTGAGCCGATTCGTAATGCCCGAGTGATTCGTGATTTGATAGTCGATAGCTCAATGGTGGATAGCTGTAACGCAACTGCAATAGCGTGGAGCGAATCAACAAAAGAAGAGGGTGTTAGTAATCATGAGATGGAACGGATTGAGACGCAGAGCGATTGTATTTTGTGTACATCGTGTTATAGTGCATGTCCGGTCTATAGTGTAAACCCTCAGTTTATCGGTCCGTTTGCGTTGACGCGGGTATGGCGGTATGTGAACGATCCTCGCGAACAGGAATCATCAAGTAAAATGGCTGCGATCCAAACCAACGGCATTTGGGATTGTACCCTTTGCGGTGAGTGTGTTCCGGTTTGTCCGCAGGGGATTGCTCCGAAACAGGATATTTTAATGTTGCGAACAAAAAGTGTCATGATGGGATACAGCGATCCGAATGCTGCAGCTGCTTTTGGAGGCGGTTTAGACTTTGGAGCTCCGATCTTTTAAAACATTAAGGTGTTGTTGTGTTATACTAACTGTTATAAAAAAATAATTTTTAGGACGTGGTATGGCATCTGAACACTCTCTCGATATTTCTGCAAAAATTGATCTCCAAGCATTTAAAGATGCGATTGCTCAAGCTGAAAAAGAGGTAATCGGACGCTACGATTTCAAAGGGATTACCTATGAAATCAACTATCGTGAAAAAGAGAAACAGCTCATCCTTTTGGCTTCAAGTGATAACAAACTCGATGCTCTCAAAGATATCGTCGTTGCAAAATTAATCAAACGCGGACTCTCCTCCAAAGCGCTAAACGAACTTAAAACCGAAGATGCAAGCGGCGGAACCCGTAAAGCCACGTATAAAATCGTCGATACCATCGATGCCAAAGAGGCAAAGAAAATTGTAGCCGAAATCAAAAACCTCAAAACCAAAGCAACAGCTCAAATTGAGGGGGAACACATTCGCGTGAAATCAAAACAAATCGACGAACTCCAAAAAATCATGGGGGCGATCAAAGCGATGGAGTGGGAAGCTCCATTGGTCTTTGATAATTTCCGATGAAAGCGGACGCATGAAGGCAAAAAAATATAAGCGGATTGATAAGCGGCTCATTACAGAGGGGTCTCAAATCGATTTTAACCTTTTTTTGCCCGATGAAACCAAAACGGCAATGAGTCTCTTTTTGCAGAGTGATACGGCTGTTGATGGGACAGCAAAAGTCAAACTGCGCGAAATCGAAGGGCTTTACATCAGCGAAGAAGATGAAGCGTTGTACCAAGAGTACGTTACACGGCATCTTCAAAGTATTGCCAGAAACAGTGATATTCCTACCGATCAAAAAGCAAAAATTGTCTACGAAAAGGCGACAGAGACGATTGATGCGATGTTTAAAAATCCTGAATCGCTTGAAAATGTGAAGAGCGCACAGGATATTGTTCACAGCACCTTGGAGATGATCCTGAACGATGACAGTGCTGTTGAGTCGTTGATGAAGATTACCGCGCATGACTACTATACTCATACCCACTCCCTAAACGTCAGTATTTATACCCTTAGTCTAGGGGCTTTTTTGGGGATTGCCGGAAAAGATCTGGAAACTCTTGGGATGGCAGCCGTATTGCATGATTTAGGGAAGAGCAAAATCGATTACGAGATTATTAATAAAAACGGCAAACTCACAAATGAAGAGTTTGAACAAATGAAGCTCCATCCTACTTTCGGACATGAAATCGCATTGCATCTGGGCATTGATGATGAGAGGGTACTCAGCGGTATTCGCCATCACCATGAAAAGATTCGAGGGGGAGGATATCCTGATAACCTTCAAGGAGATCAAATCAGCTATTTTGCCCGTATTATCGGTGTGTGCGATGTTTTTGATGCGCTCTCAACGAAGCGCTCCTATAAAGATCCTATGAGCTCATTTGAATCGCTTTTGTTGATGAAACAGCAGATGTCCGAGCATTTGGATATGGATATTGTCAATGCGTTTATTAAGATGTTACACAAACAAGGAAAATCATGAAAAAGATGACGATTGCGGATGCTGCAGAGTATTTCAATGTCTCTAAAGAGGCTATTCATAACCGTATCCGACGGGGCAGTTTGGATTGTATTGTCGATAACGGTGTTAAATATGTCGCGGTAGCATCGGCAAAAGGAAATAACGATTCAACTAACATCGCAAACGATAACCGCTATACGCACTACATCGAACAAGAGAACGAACGGCTTCGCGAAAAAGTGGATGTGCTCGAAAAAGAGACGACCCGATTGCGTGATCAGCGAGAACAGATGCTCATTGATGAGCGGATAAAAGTGGAGCAAATCTATAAAGAGCGCGATGCACAGTTGCGAAGCGTACTGCATGTTGTGGCGACAAAATTCCTTTCTCATGTGAATACGGAAACCGTGATGGAAGAGGCCAATGCGATAGATGCTATCAATGCGGATGTTGTAGAGGGGACGATTGATGAGTGGGTAGCTTTGAAGTCGTTTCTAAAACTCAAGCGCTACAGTGACAAAGAGAGAAAAAAGATCAAGAACCGTTTTGAAGCGATAGCGGATCAAGACACCCGCCTGCATCTCCGTAACGGGAAAATTTATTTGAACCCCTCCGAATACGATTATTCGGATTTACTGCGATAGGGGATTATCGCCGTTTTGGAGGATGACGTTTTTCTCCTCCCAATAGACGTGATTGCTGTGCTTTGGCTCGGTTGAGGTTATTGAAACAACTTTGGCAAATCGCAAATTCGGCATTCGGCGCCAATGGTTTGCCGCATGTTTTGCATCGCGGAACGAAATGGCTTTGTTGGAGTGAGTTTTCGATAAAACGATTGAGCTCCCCACGAAACGTACGTGCTTTTTCGGCATCGACGAAAAATTCCCCCATTCGATAAGATAGCCACAGATATAAACTGATCTCTTTGATCCGATCTTCCGCATCCTGAAGTTCATCCATTGATAATGCGTAGTTTCCTAACCGCTGTGGCGGGATATAGGCAATCGGTTTTTTCTGCTCCAACGCACGTACATATCGTTCGAACGCCGCCATTACCAGCGGTGATGAGGTGGAGAGGGGTGCTGTGGCGAGGGTATATTTGGTGCGCATATCCAGATCGTATCGATCCACAATAGCCGAAGCCTCTTGCATCGATTCGAGATTCGCGGCACGGAACGGCCCTTCAAATTTCATATTTCGGACAAAAAAATCGATGATAGCTGAGAGGGATCTCTCTTCCAAGATATTCGAGACGAGCATGATATGATCGAAGTTCGCCATGACGTTAAATGGCAATGCTATCGGTTCGATATTTTTCGTAAAAAGGGACGAGACGGTTCGCAGTACATCGGGGGTGAGTGCTCCGACATACCCTTTTTCACTCAGTCCGTAGCGTCCCGCCCGTCCGGCGATTTGGCGTACTTCGGTCGCGGTGAGATTGCGCTGATTTTGACCGTCGAATTTATCGGCTTTGGAAAAGAGGAGTGTTTTGATGGGGAGGTTCAGCCCCATACTGATCGCGTCGGTAGCGACGAGAATATCGGTTTCTCCCTCACGGAAACGACGAGCCTCTTCACGGCGTACCTCAGGGCTGAGATTGCCGTAGATGACACTGGTGCGATAAGTTTTAGAAAGTTGTTGTTTGAGCCGCAGGGCATTGGAACGGGTAAATGCGATCACAGCAGTCTTCGGCTCGATGGCGTTGATCGGTGTGGCGGTTTTGAGCAGTTCCAGAGAATTTTTACGTTCAAACTCGACAATCTCCAACGGTTCACCGAGATATTCCGCTAACGCAACAATTGCTTCACGAGCATTTGGTGATCCCGTCATAATGACTGTTTTTGCAGGAGCACCGATGATGGCATTCGCCCATGCCCATCCACGATCACGATCATCGATCATCTGTACCTCATCGATGACACAGCAATCCACTTCAACTTCGAAGCTGAGCATCTCAATGGTGGAACTGATGTGGGTGGCATCTTCATCGAGGAGCTGTTCTTCTCCGGTGATGAGTGAAGCATTGACACCATTTTCTCGTAGTGTCTCATACCCCTCTAACGCCAACAAACGTAATGGCGCGAGATAGTATCCCGTCCCCGCTTTTTTGAGGTGCTCAAATGCAGTGTATGTTTTACCGCTGTTAGTCGGTCCCGTGTGAAAAATGAGTCGACGACGCAGGGATCGTGCGAGGGGGAAGAGATTTTTAAAATCGCGTACCGTTCGGGCTAATAGTGCTTGACGTTGACGCTTGAGGAGTTCTCCTGCAATCCGTTGATCAAAGGAAAACAGTACCCGACGAGAGGTCTTAGCGCTGATATGAGGTGCAGCAGCGAGATAAGGTAAAAGCAATTCATATACGATGCTATGCAAATAGACGTTATCCATCTCTAAGAGTTTGGAGCGCTCTCGACACTCATCAACGAGATGAGCCAACTCGCTCAAAAAGGCACGCTCTTCGTGTGCACTTTGTTCCTCAATCATCGATGCAATAGTGAGTTCTTCTTCGCTCCATATTTGGCGGCTCAGTTCATGAGCATCGAGATGCAGTGCTAGGGTATACTCAATCGGAGAATCTCGGTAGGGGAGTGAGAGTGATTTGTCGATTTCGATGATCAAATCATCGCTTCCGACCGAGGTGAGGGGAGTATGCAGATGGCGTGCCAAAACATCCCGCACGATCTCTGTACTGAGTATTCCGTACGTTTGGGTTGAGGGGGGAGCGCTTTTGAGTGAAGCAATGATCTGATCAGAGGTGAGATAGCGGTGAGTAGCAAGATTGAGTGAAGCTAAAGATGCATTGGTTTGTTCTTGTTTTTGATGTGTTAGTGCCGATTTTAGCTCAGTTATTTCTCTAACTAGTACGTCGATGTTCTCTTCGTGGAGCCGTTTTTCGTTTAGCGGTGGAGTTTTAAGGACATGGATCTTGGTAAAATTTTCACCACCGATGTCATAGGCAATAGGGGCATAATATTCCAGTGAATCATCGTAGTTAAATTTTCCCTCGAGAGCTTTTTCTAAAATTTCTCGTTTACGAGTATAGCGGATGTACTCAAGTTTGGCAGCGATTTTCTCAGGGGTGATTTTACGGGTGCGGATATCGATAAACGCTGCATGCAGATCACGTCGTTCTGCATCGGTAATATCAAATGCTTCTAATAGCTCATCAATTTTTTCTTCGCGCTCATGAGGTTTTTCACGCGGCTTTGGATTGGGATAGATTTTTCCCTCATGTTTGAAGAATGTCACAATCATTTCACGGTTGTCGGTCTCACCCTCCGACCACAAACGACGAAAGGTTTTTATCAATGTTGTCTTATCGGTTGTTCCGTTAAATATTCCGAGTGTGTGCGCGAGGGCGATAAGTACCTCGGTCGGGACTCTTTCAATACCCTCGTCAAATCCCTCATCGCCGAAAAAATGGCGAATGGACTGGTTGAGTTTGATCATTTTTTTCTTTTTCTTTGCCATAGTGTAAGTGTAGCCTAAAATCCTAAGGCTAAAGCCTTTATAGTTTTGATAAACTTTCGCAAAATGACAAAACAGGGGATAAAAATGGTCGATCTTAGCGTCGATGAATGGACCCAAGAAGAATTTTTACGAAACAAAAAAGAGCTCGAAGAAAACGGAATCAAAGTGTTGCTGATCGATACGATTCTGAACTCTATCGATGGTGCTGAGACAACTCTCTACGCTCCGCCGCTTCTCAAAAATGAGCCGGAGGGGAGTGTGTTTGTTTTCTATTGTGACAGCGGAAAATCAACCAAAGCACGACTGGGTGAGTTTCGTTCCAAGTTTCCAAACCATGTGTGTATCAGCTTGCGTGGAGGGAGAGGGTATTGGCGCAAGAATCTACGGGTATAACCGAAGCGTGTGAGGCGTTTGTCCGATCTATTTGCGAATCACGTTATTACGATGCGCATGAAGATTTTGAGCGGTTATGGTATCCTCGTCGGTTTGAGGAAAACCACGAGATAAAACTTTGGAAGGGTTTTATCAATGCTGCGGTCTCATTTGAACTGATCAAACGAGGACGTTATGAAGCTTCGCTTAGAGCATGGCAAACGTATCTCAAATATAAACCTTTTTTGGATCATTGTGTTGCTCCGAATAAAGAACTCTACGTTAAAATAGTACAAACAATAGAACAAGAAAGAGGTAGAGTATGTCCGAGTTCTTAGAAGCAATGGCATTTCGTCATGCGTGTAAAGCATTCGATGCCGAAAAGCAGATTCCATCAGAGCAATTTGAATCGATGTTGGACGTGGTACAAAAATCCCCTTCATCTTTTGGAATGGAGCCGTGGAGAGTGATTGTAGTACGCAATCCAAACTTGCGAAAAGCACTCAAAAGTGCGTGCTGGAACCAAAATCAGATTACGGATTGTTCCGAACTGGTGATTTTTACCACCGATAACGATACGGTACGCAGCGGTACACCGTATGTACGAAAGATGTTTGAACGTCGGGGACTCCCTTCTGAAGCGGTCGATACGTACATGGGGGTCTATAAAAACTATTTGGAACCGATCGAAGCCGATGAGGTGCTGTTGGAAAACTGGACAGCCAAACAATGTTATATCGCGATGGCGAACATGATGACCTATGCAGCTACGCTCAAAATCGACAGTTGTCCGATCGAGGGGTTTGACAAAGAAGAGGTTGAGGCAATTTTGGATCTAGAATACGGACACAGCGTTGCGGTGATTTGTGCCTTTGGATATCGCGCTAAAGCACAAAGTGAGCAAAAACGGCTTGAGTTAAAACAAATCGTCGAGTATCGTTAAAAGGGAAAATGATGTTACAAAAAATCGAACACGTTGAAACCAAAATCGAGCACTACACCGATTTGGCAATAAACTACACTACCGAGTACGGCTTAAAACTTCTTGGTGCGTTAGCCATCTTTTTTATTGGAAAATGGATTGTTCGAAAACTCCTAGTATTGATGCGTAAAGGGATGGTGAAGTCCCATGTCGATGAGACGCTGATCAGTTTTGCTTCCAATGCCATTTACGTAGCGTTGATGGTTGCCGTTTTGGTTGCTGCAGCCAGCAATTTGGGGATCAACACCACCTCATTCGTAGCGGTATTCGGTGCGGCAGGTTTGGCTATCGGGTTGGCGCTCAAAGATACATTGGCCAACGTTGGTGCGGCGGTACTGATTATCTTTTTCCGACCGTTCAAAGTGGGTGATTTTATCGAAGTATCCGGAGTAATGGGGACCGTGAAAATTATCAATCTTTTTTCGACGACACTGACTACTTCGGATAACCGTTCAATCATTATTCCTAACGGAGCGCTAATTGCCGGAAATATTATCAACTATACGGGAAATGAATCACGCCGCATTGATATGACATTTGAAATCGACTATAAAGATGATCTGAAATTGGCGAAATCGATCATTATGGATATTTTGGTTGAGCACAAGATGGTATTGAGCGATCCTGAGCCTCTCGTAGCCGTAGGTGCATTGGGACAAAATGCGGTCGAGTTGGTAGCCCGTCCATGGGTCAAAGTCGACGATTACTGGAACGCTAAATTTGAGATTACCGAAGCGGTTAAATTAGCGTTCGATGAACATCATATTACCGTGCCGTTTCCTCAGATGGTGACACACGTTAAACGTGAGGATGGTTAACGCGGTTATTGAGTACAAACGCAATCGTCGCACCCGCAGCGGCGATTGAGCCTGCAATAAAAAGTGTAGATGGGGCATATTGATAGACAAATCCTGCCCCGATAGCCCCGATAAATCCCCCTAGACCATATGAAATTCCGAAGAAAAACTGCTGTGCCAAACGACGAGCCTTGTAGAGCGAGAATAAGACACTGATGGCTGCGGTATGAAACAGGGCAAAACTAAAGGCATGAAGGCTTTGGGATGCGAACAATACGAACAATGAACTTGGAAACAAAGCAACTAAAATCCATCGCAATGAGGTGACTGCAGCAGTTATCCACAATAGAGCATGTAAATTATTTTTGAGTAATTTGCCTTGATAATAGAACATGATAATTTCGGCAATGACACCAAAGCTCCATAGCCATACCGTAGTGTCCAAGGAAACCCCGTGATCGGTTGCATAAATCGTGAAAAAGTTATAAAACGGTCCAAAGCTCACTTGCATCATAAAAAAACCGATCCAGAGCGGAATATGGTTACGAATGGAAAACCCACATTCATCTTCTAAAGCGTTACAGTCATGATGTCTCGAATGATGCTCTTTTTGTCCGATCCAAGCTCCAAAAAAGAGCGTCATGGATGCCATAGCAATCAAAAAGACAATTCCGATATGGGGAGTGCTGAGGTATTTGACCAATATCAGAGCAATAGCAATGAATCCGAATGAACCGAAAAGACGGATTTTTCCATAGCGCTCTTTTCCGATATGTTCAAGGGCGATCACTTCGATAAAAGGGAGAATGAGAGCAATTCCGATCCCAAAGAGAATATTGACAAGCAATAAAGGCCAAAAAAAATCGAGTGCCGGATAAAATCCGATGGCTCCCAGAGTCATAAGTGCTAACGCACTAAAAAACGTTTTTTGATCGAGCTGAAACCCTTTGAGGAATAAAAACGGTATGGCAAAGCGCACAAGCGGTGCAGATGCTAGGATCAGTCCGATATCGGAGGGTACATAACCTACCATAGAGAGGATTTTTGGGACAAAAATCACGTGTACCCCGATAAGGGCAAAATAGAAAAAATAAAACGATGCGATTAAAACAGCCACGTTAGGGGACGCGTATAACGGCTGTGCCGCTAATGAGATCGTGCAGCGCACGTTTGTCTTTTCTAAAGAGGCCGATAAAAAAACCGATCAGAGTAATAAACGAGAGAAAATATCCGATAAATCGGAGAATCAGTTTCCAATAGGGGGCATTCTGAAGCGTTGTGATATCGACGACGCGGATGCGGGCAAGTTTTTTTCCCGGAGTTTGACCGCTCCTGTGCCAAAACCATACATATGTGATTAGAAAAAGGGTAACTTGCACGAGCGAGGCAATCGGATTTGGGGGATTTGTTTGTGCTTTCGGATCATGAACTAAAACATCGAGCCCGCTTGCACTGTGCATTTGATCGTAGCCAAACAAGCTCATGGCAATGAGTGATATAGGAATTCCGATCATAAAAATATCGGTTGCAAATCCTGCTGCACGTGACCAAAATGGGGCAAATAGGGTAAGTGGTTTGGAAAGTTTGGGTTGTTTTTTGGTTTTAAGGGTTCGCCATCTCATGAGTGGAAGTATAACGTTATTACTGTTGGTTTACCAAGTTGATTCATAATGTCGTTATCCCAAACGACAGCAGCAGGTCATGGGTAACCTTTTCTCATTCATCACTCCTTAAGTTTCAAAGTTCCGGCGTTCATCCTTCTCGCCGGATCCTTTTTCTCAAATAATGACTGTATAAATTTTATGAACTTTTTTGCCTCACAGAGGCAAAAAATATTAACGTTTGATACCCAACAGTGTTTCAAGGAGGGTATCAGAAGTAGTAATGGTTTTACCGTTTGCCTGATAACCGCGTTGAATGATAATGAGCTGTGTCAGCGCTTTTGAGAGGTCGACGTTAGAAGCTTCCAATGCAGAGGATTGCATAAAACCCCGCCCTGCGGTTGCAGCAGTACCGATGATCGGATCCCCCGAGTTCGCCGATTGCAAATAGACGTTACCGCCATCGGTGACCAATCCTTCGTTATTTGAAAATTTCGCCATACCGATTTGTGCCAAACCGAATGAACGGCCGTTCGAGAATGATCCGATCAATGTACCGCTTTGATCGATTCGGATACCGACGAGGTCTCCCCCCGGATAACCGTCTTGACTGATACCGCTGGTTCCGGATGGATTATCAAAACTGGTCATTCCATCAAATGCATTGATCGTACCGAAGTTCAAATTGATCGTTTGATTCGGTGCAGAACCATTGTTCGCCGTATAGGTGAGACTCGGGATTGTTGCCAACGCGAGGGCTCCGGTATTGGTAAAGCTGATGCGACCGGAATCCAAGTTTGTCAATTCATTTTTATTGATGGATCCCCCGATGTCACCCGGTGCAGGAACGCTGATTTCATAGGTCCATTCTGTTCCTCCGCTTGAAGAGAGGGATGTTTTACGAAAGTCAAGACGAAGTGTATGTTTTGTTCCCAGTGAATCGTACACGTCGATACTCGCTGAGTGGGTAGCGGCATTAAATGCTTGGCTCAGACGTGTCGTTGCTGAACCGGTTGTCAATGTTCCAGATAAAGTTTGGAGGTTTTGAGTGAATCGGGTATTTTCAGTGACACCCGCTGAGGTGAGACCGGTTACGGCAATACGTAGATCGTATTCATCCGTTCCCGCACTTCCTGGATTTTTAATCTGAAATTGACCTTTGTCATTGATCTCTACGGTAATAGCACTGTCAAAGACATTGTTGTTAGCAACGGTATGATCATCCCCTATAAGACGGGCGTCATGCTGCATTTGAGCACGCAAATCTTCGGTGGTTGTAAATTGGCGTTGAGCGGTTGTCGCATTTGTTTCACCAATCGGTACCGCTCCTGCGTTCACAAAGGTATATTGAAATGCTGTGATATCGCCACCATTGGTTAGACCGGTAGCAGCAACGTCTGAGGTTACGACGAAGTCGATATTTTTGCTTGCCGCAGTTGTCCCTCGGGTATTGTCATTCGTAAAAATTAAATTTGCGGGATTGGTTGGATCGGGTGCTGCACTGACGCCTGTCGTTGCTGTTTCCGCATTGATTTTTGCTGCAATCATACTGGTAGCTTGGGAGGCTGTTTCCGTCCCTGCAAACGTCATAGACATCGCTACACCGTTGATCGTGAAAGATAAAGCACCGGCTCCGGGTGCTGCAACTGATCGAGTAATGGTTGATGGCTTATAGCTCGTCCACATCCCCTGTCCCGATTGGAGGTTCAAAGCACTTCCGCTTGCGTCGAACAAAACATTGAAAAACTCAGCCCGATCGTCATCGGATGTATTGGCGAGACCATCCACACCCGTCGTATTGAGGCTATTGGTATCAAGTGTATAAATAGGTTTGAATTGTGTTACTTTATCACCCGAACTAAGATTCGCTTTAATGGTTACTTCTGAGGTCTGTTGTGCCGGAGTAGTGAGTCCCGGTGGAATTTGGATATTAGAGATCGGAGCGGTTGAATCAACGAGTCCCGTTTTCTCATCGCGCACCCATCCTTGAACGATAAATCCGTTGTTATCAACAAAGTTACCGGCTGCGTCAAATTTAAAGTCGCCTGAACGACTGTATTTATAGGTATTTCCACCATCGGCACTGACGATAAAAAATCCGTCCCCTTGGATCGCGACGTCGGTATTTTTGTCGGTATTTTGGATCGAACCTTGTGAATGGATACGGGTAATAGAGCTGACCGTTGTACCCAGTCCGATTTGAACGGCATTTTTACCACCGATTTGACCTTGCGGAGCAGTCGCGATTTGATTGGTTTGTGCGAGCAAATCTGAAAAGTTGGCACGTGAGTACTTATATCCGATAGTATTTACGTTAGCAATATTGTTAGATTCAACGTCCATTGCGATCTGATGCGATTGCAATCCGGTAACACCTGCGAAAAGTGATCGTAACATGATATGTCCTTTTTATGACAAAGTAAAATTTACAAGCAAAAATTATTCCAATTAACGGTGCATCTGCAACGCTTTTTGAATTAATTCATCTCCGGTAGTGATCGTTTTAGCATTAGCCTGATACGCACGTTGCATAATAATCATATCGGTAAGACCTACGTCTAGGCGAACATTGGAGTTCTCAAGTTGTCCGCTGTTGATAATAGCTCCGGTAATGACATTTCCCGAAGCATCAGTCCAAAAGAGTGGTTTTCCGCTACCGCTGCTCTCTTGAAATTCTGTGTTCCCGATGCGGTTGAGTCCTTGATCATTTTGGAAATGATAAATGGCAATTCGTCCGATGGCACTTTGGCGGCCGTTGGAAAAATCGGCAACAATAACGCCGTTTGGATTGATACCGTATTTGGTGAGGGTTCCACCCGAAACGCCATCTGAGCGGGATGATCCGCTTGCTTGAAGTCCATCAATGGAGATAACCCCATTGAAACTGCTTCCCAAATCGACGGCTACAGGCATACCGTCATTGTCCATGGACGTGATACTGCAGCTGCTGAGCCCTCCGCTTCCATCGAAAATTGCTTGGCCTGTCTGTGTATCGTATACTTTGCTTCCATCATTGGAGGTAACGGTAGCGGTAACATCCCATGCAACACCCGTAGTCGGTTGAACGGCGCTTTGAGTAAACGTCAATTTTAAACGGTTTCGTTCATTGTTGCCGCTGATAACATCGGCACTGATTGTATGCACCTGATTATCCGGTGGCAAATTACCGAAAAACTGCGCTTTAGTTGTCGGTTCGACCGGATAAGCCAGACGCGTTGGAAATTCTAGTTTTCCTTGCGAATCAACATCTTTTAACTCTGCTTCGTTGGTCGCATCGGTTACGACGTATGCACCGGTTACACCGTTAACCGTTTTATCACCGTAATCAAATTTCTCGTTATAGGAGTAGTTGGTAAGCATCGTACCGGTAACGTATTTTCCATCGGTAGTGGTAAGGCGTGCGACCGAAGAATTTACATCTCCTGCCGTTTTTTGATATTCATCAAAAACAAAATTCCCCGCACGAGTATACGAAGTCTCTTTTCCTGAGACGATTCCAAACCATCCGTTTCCGCTGATGGCCAGGTCGTTAAAACGCTCAGATGCCAATAATGAGCCGTTTTGCATTTGAACCGTGGTACTTTGAAGGCGTGATCCGATCCCTATATCATTGGCTGTGGGAGTTTTCCCTGCACTTGTGAGTACTTCGGAAAAAAGATTGGCAAATTCGGCGGTTGAACCTTTGAATCCTACGGTGTTGACGTTGGCAATGTTATCAGATACGACATCCAGCCCTAGCTGGTAGGTCATAACCCCCGATATCCCTGTAAAATAAGCCTGATTCATTTTAGAGCCTTCAATTTGCCGATACTTCTTTGATCGTGCTGAAATCTACATAACCTGATCCAAGTTTTGCATAGGTTTTTCCGCTGTCAAATTTGATCGATTCGATCGGATAGGTTCCGACGCGGGAAGAGCCACTGGTTCCATCTGCTTTCGTATACGATGCTTCAACGTAGTAAACTCCTTCATCGAGGGCTTTTCCGCTTGCATTTAAACCATCCCATGAATATTGAGCAACACCGGCATTGGTAGCTCCAATTGTCATGCTGCGGAGGACATTTCCTTTATTATCGAGAATATTCACGCTTCCTCTGGTCAAATTGTCTGGAAAGTAGAGTTCAAAATCAGCGGTTTTTCCAGCTTCTTTCAAGATCGCATTACTTCCGGTATCGGCAATTTTTCCGATAGCCGAAATCCCTTGATATTGCATAGAAGAGCTGAGAGACGCAGCTAATGTTTCAAGCGCTGTATTGGTGTTTTCGGCAGATTCGAGTGTTGCCAATTGCGATGTTTGAGATAAAATTTTCTCACTGTCCATCGGTTGAGTCGGGTCTTGGTATTTTAGTTCCAACATCAATAGTTTTAGAAAGTCATCTTTGCTCAGACTTGTTTTATCGGCAACGGTTGTTGTTGTCGTATTGGTAGTTGTTGAAGTAGTTTTGGCGGTATTACCGTATGCATCAATAGCCATAATAATCTCCTTATGCGTAGTGTGGGATAATGATTTCTAGAGCACTTAATTGCTCTTCGTTGAGTTGAAGTTCTTCGAACGACTCATAGGCACGGAAGCGGTTATGCTGCCCTTGCTGCTGCTGTTGACCTTGTTGCTGGTTATTTTGACCATCGCCTCCCGACATAAAGTTCATGGTTGCATTGGTGATCCCTTGGGATGCAAGTTGTGCTTTGAGCTCCGTAGCATTGTGAGCTAAAAAGGCAACGCTGTTGGTATTGTTGGATTGAATATTGACATGAACGTTATTGCCGCGTTGAACAAGCGTCACTTCAACCTCTCCCAATTTCTCTGGATTGAGTTTCATTGTGAGGCGGGTAAATGGAGGCTTGTACTCTTGAACTGCCTCTTTTAAATCACTTGCAAAATAGCGCATGCTTTGAGCCGCTTCTTTCGATTTTACTTCCAAAGATTCGGCTTTGGGAATATGAGCGGTTCGTTGTGCTTCGCCATCGATTTTTGAGAGACTGGCTGTTTCGCTTTTGGTCTCTTTTGTCTCATTCGAGCCTTGTAAAAGGGAAATCAACAGATCGCTTTTCGGTGTTGTGGCCGCTGTTGTTAGCGGAGTAAGGTTGCTCTCTGTTTTCTCCGTTACTGTCGAGCTATTTTCAGGAGTATGTTTAAGCGGTTGCTCAATGGTTTGTAAGAGCGCTTTTAGTGGCTCTTTTTCATTTTTTTCCGCTTTTTCAGATCCAGCCTCACTTACGGAAGATGTGGAACCTTTTTGCTCTTTGTTTTTAAACTCACTTAAAAGCTGAGTAATCGTTTCCATCGTTGCCGTATCTTCGGTATTTTTTGTTGGCAGTACTGCGATCGCTTTTGCATCGAAAAGAGGTTTGGAGAGAATTTCGGGTGCTAGAGCAACTTTTTCTTCCGGTTCCGTGATAAGTGTTGAAAGGGTGATTTTTTGAGGTTCAAGTCCTAGCTTATCGGCGAGTTGAACCAATCCTCCTAACGTTTTCGGAAGAGGTTTGGCGTCATTTTGATACTCCGGATTCTTGGCGGTGATCTCATTTTTAAGATAATCTTTCGCCTTTTGGATCAGCGTTTTGATCTGATTTTCGGAGAGAGTGCCAAATGCTTCTTTGGAGATAAGAAGCGTCTCTTTCTCTTCAGTCGCGCCTAAAAGAGATTGCAGTTCTTTGAGTTGAGATACTTTGGTGTCACTGTTTTTTGTCTCTACGGTTTTTGTAGAGGTATTTTTTGGATCGATAATCGCTTTGAAATCATTGCTTTTGTGTGTTTTAGTATCATCGGTTTTTGTTTGCATTCCGAATGAGTTCAGCAGTTTGGCAAAGAGATCGTTCGATTTTGAATTCGAAGAAGCGGCTTTTTTTGTAGAGCCACCCAACAGATCGATTAGGGATTGTTGAGTTTTTGTCTCTTTTGTTTGTACGATCATTGATGATCCTTAGGTGAGCGGACAGAATACGCTCTTTGGTTTAATGTAAGAGCATAAAGCAAAAAATATTCCACTATAGTGATTTTAATAGAATGAAAGCATATTGTTTTGCCTTAACATTTCCTTAACATAATATAAGATATAATCCGCGAAAATCTTTGCCCTAATTTAAAGGACAGCAATGCAAAAAATTCGTAATATTGCCGTTATCGCGCACGTTGACCACGGTAAAACAACTCTAGTTGACGGATTGCTCAAACAATCTGGAACATTCGGTACACACGAACAAGTAAATGAACGAGCCATGGACTCTAACGCCCTTGAAAAAGAGCGCGGGATTACCATTCTTTCTAAAAATACTGCAATCCGCTACGGTGAGCACAAAATCAACATCATCGACACTCCGGGCCACGCCGATTTCGGTGGAGAGGTTGAGCGTGTTTTGAAAATGGTTGACGGTGCGTTGTTGCTCGTCGATGCGTATGAAGGGGTTATGCCTCAGACAAAATTCGTTGTTAAAAAAATGCTCGGGCTTGGAATCAAACCGATCGTTGTTATCAACAAAATCGATAAACCATCCGCAGATCCTGAGCGTGTAGTCGATGAAGTATTCGATCTTTTCGTAGCGATGGACGCGACCGAAGATCAACTCGATTTCCCGATTATTTACGCCGCAGCGCGTGACGGTATCGCGAAAATGGATATGTCTGAGCCGGACGGTGACTTCACATGTATGTTCAACACTATTTTGGAAAAAGTACCTGAACCGACCGGTGATGCTGAAAACCCGACTCAATTGCAAGTTTTCACACTTGACTACGACAACTATGTTGGTAAAATCGGTATCGCTCGTATCTTCAACGGTAAAATTGCAAAAGGGGACAACATCCTTCTTGCAAAAGCGGACGGAGAGATGGTCAAAGGGCGTATCTCTAAATTGATCGGATTCTTGGGTCTTAACCGTATGGAAATCCAAGAAGCGGAAGCAGGTGATATCGTTGCGGTAGCAGGTATTGAGACGGTAGACGTAGGAGACACTATTTGTGATCCTAACAACCCGATGCCGCTTGATCCGATGCACATCGAAGAGCCGACATTGACAGTTGTTTTCTCGGTTAACGATTCTCCGCTTGCAGGTCAAGAGGGTAAACACGTTACGGCAAACAAAATCCGTGAGCGTTTGGATGCTGAGATGAACACCAACGTAGCAATGCGCTATGAGACGGTTGGAGAGGGTAAATTTATCGTTTCCGGTCGTGGTGAGCTTCAAATCACCATCCTTGCAGAAAACATGCGCCGTGAGGGGTATGAGTTCGGTATCGGACGTCCTGAAGTTATCGTTAAAGAGATCGAAGGGGTCAAATGTGAACCGTTCGAGCACCTTGTTGTTGACCTTCCGGCAGATTTCGCTGGAACCATCATCGAGCGTCTGGGTCGCCGTAAAGCGGAAATGAAAGCAATGGTACCAATGGGTGAGGGCTTTACTCGCGTAGAGTTCGAAATCCCTGCGCGCGGTTTGATCGGTTTCCGTGGACAATTCTTGACCGATACCAAAGGTGAGGGGGTTATGAACCACTCATTCTTGGAATTCCGCCCTTACACAGGGAACGTTGAGAGCCGCCAGTACGGAGCATTGATCTCTATGGAAGATGGTGTTGCCCTTGCATACTCATTGTTCAACCTTCAAGATCGCGGTGTCCTTTTCGTAGCACCGCAAACGAAAGTGTACAAAGGGATGATTATCGGTGAGCACAGCCGTTCAAACGACCTTGACGTTAACCCGATCAAAGGGAAAGCGCAATCAAACGTCCGTTCTTCTGGAGCAGACGAAGCGATTAAACTTGTCCCACCACGTGATATGAACCTTGAGCGTGCGTTAGAGTGGATCGAAGACGATGAACTTCTCGAAGTTACTCCGTTGAATATCCGTATGCGTAAAAAATGGTTGGATCCGACCGACCGTAAACGTTACGCGAAAAAGTAATCTTTTTCCGTTCGTGGTAAGCCTGTCGAGCCATGAACGTCCGTACCCTGAGCAAATGCGAAGGGTGAACGGAATATAGCTTTTTACTTCTCTTCTTTATTGTCCTTTTTCGCACATAAATTGACTTGCTTGCTCACACCCACCTAAGCATTTTACAACACCCAAGTTGGATACGGCTGATCCCCCACCTTGAATTGTCGAACAATAAATAATTCCAAGGCTATTTTGCTTACATTCGCCTTTTCCACACACTACTGTACCAAATTGGTTTACTTCAGCACCACCAGAAGGATACTTTGAGCAATAGATAGTACCAAATGAATTTTCTTTGCATGTTGCATTTGCTTGATTTGAAAACAACAAGAGGTTTAAAATAAAAACTAAAATTTTAACCATAATCTTTATTTTCCTTATTTATTAAATTTTTTACTAAAATTTTCTATGCGAACACTTCTGTTATTTTTCACCCAAAACACTTCTATTTCAATTGATTGTAAAGTCTTTTGAATGTCTTTAATTATTGCAAGATGTTTTGTTGTTTCAGGTAAAGCAATCCCAGCATAAGCATTGTTTTGGTCTTTCATTTTTATAGCTCGATACAGTGCTCTTGAAACATGTGATAACTTTTGAGAATCACTGAATTCTTTTCCAAAAGATTTAGTGTATATTTTGGATGATGTTTGACCTTTTGCTTCAATATAGAAATATTCACCTCGATTATTCACGGCAATAATGTCATCCCCACGTTCCTGCTCATTTAGTTGTTGTTTAATCATGTAATTGTGATTTTGTAAAAAATCACATACAGATTCTATTACATCAGATTCCGTCAGCATATAACTCATTCAAAACCTTTGATAAATTTTTCAAAATCTTTCACTAAAACTGCTTCGACATTTCCTAGTAAATCTTTGCTATCATACTTGAAAGGTTTTTGATAAATTTCTCCACCAATAACCCTTATAGCATTTATGATCGCTAAGTAAAGGGCTATTTGTTCATTCATCGCATAAAACCCTACATTTTTTGTTACTTCATCGCGCACAGAGATATATCCATTTTCTCTAATTTCTACATATACGGGATGAACATCCCAATTCATTTGATTACGAAGTCTCTCATATTTACTTGCTAGAATAGTATTTAATCCATCGGAGATAGTTTGACAAAATTCATCTTTATTCTCTAAAAAAACAGGATCAGATTCGAAAAGCTCAACAAGCTCATTCCAACTGCTTCTTCCTGATGGCAAATTATTTCCAGAGAACGGATATTGATAAACCCAATCTTGCATATTCTACCCCCTTTTCATTATACACACACATTTATGTACGCTAACAAATATTTACTTTGCTATCTCTTTTCCAGCAATCATACCACTAGCCCACGCAAAGTTAAAATTATAACCACCACGTTTGCCGACAATATCGAGCACTTCACCTGCAAAATAAAGCCCCTCTACGAGTTTTGATTCCATTGTTTTAGGATTTACTTGTATTGTACTGACACCGCCGCCACTCACTTCGGCATGTTTGAATCCATGCGTATCGGTAACGTCAAATTTCCATTCCCCGATCAAGTAGGCAAGTTTTTTGATCTCTTTTGGATTTAGCGTCGATACACGTGCAGAGAGTGCTATTGCTGCATCTTCGAGTAGATAGGTGACAATCTTGGCAGGGAGTAGACCGCATAGGGCATTTTGGATCGTTTGTGTCGGAATGGAAGTAAAGAGTTTTTCAAGTGTATTTGTAAGTGTCTGTCTATCAAATTGCGGTAAAAGATTGAGAGTGAGGCTAACACGCTGTTTGTGAAGTAGTGCGTACGAAGCTTTCTGGCTGATGTCGAGGATTGCCAGTCCTGAAATACCGTAGGATGCAAAGAGGATATCTCCTGTTACTTTCGTGTTACTTTTTCCATCGATAACGAGCGTAACTTCGGCTACCGTTTTTACCCCTGCCATTTTAGGAGCGTGCTTGGAAGAGAGATGGAGCTGCACAAGGCTCGGATAGGTAGGGATAATCTCATGTCCGAAAGAGCGTGCGAATGCGTATCCATCCCCTGCCGCACCAAGTTGAGGAGCGGCTTCAGAACCCGTAGCGATTAAAACGTTATCATAACGGCGTTTGTCATGAGCAGATGCGACAATAAAACCGTTTGAATCTTTTGACAGGGACGTTACGGCACATTCTGTGAGTATTTTCACACCTGCATCGACTATTGCCCCTTTGAGAGAGATTAGAACCGATTTGGCTTCATTGGAGAGAGGGTAACATCTTCCGTCGTCTTTAACATCGAGGAGAAGCCCTATAGAGCTGCAAAAACTCTGAAAATAGTGAAAATTCATCTGTTTGAGTGCATAGGTTACAAATTGAGGATCACTTCCTGCATAATCAGCATGAGTGGCCGTAGTATTGATGATATTGCATCGACCGTTACCGGAAGCCAATATCTTTTTCCCTACGCTGGTATTGTGTTCGTAAAGGGTGACATTTGCACCCGAACGTGCGGCAAAAAGCGCCGCCATAAGTCCTGATGCACCGCCACCGATAATTGCTATATGTTTCATGTTGGTATTGTAGCTAAATGCAAAGGAGTAGAGGAAGGACAAAGAGGGATAGACCCTCTTTGAGTAAGATTATTTAAGCATATCCGCGCGCGGGAATGTAAAGGTAGATTGTCGGAGAACAACCACTTTATCTTTGGCATCAACCGCATACGCTTTGATGGTAATAGGGATAACGGTATCTTTACGATCATCATTGACCAAGAGCTCATCGGTATACAAAACAACAACTTTTTTCTTTACTACACCCGGTTTTACGGTAAACGCTTTTTCAGGTTCAAGAATTTTGATTTTACCTTCCATACCTGCTGGGGCAATAACGTCAAAATAGTACTCATGATCTTCGTTCAGCGTATTTTGGAGCAAGAACGTATACGCGTTATCAACTTGCGTTTTCCCTTCATCAGTGGTGCTGATAGAGTACAAGCGGTTCTCCTTATTGATATTAAGGAGCATATATTCTTTTTTGCTTCCCATCATCGCCAAAATAACGCTGACAATAATCAAAATAGCGGCATAACCCATGATTTTCGGACGGAAATAATGTGTTTTCCCTTTTTGGAATAATGTTTCTTTTTCACTTGACCACTCTACGAGTGTCGGTTTACCGAGATTGCCCATGACTTCTGTACAAGCATCTACACATTCAAGACAGTTGATACACTCAAGTTGCAGCCCTTTACGGATATCGATATGGGTTGGACATACGGTCACGCAGCTTTCACAGGTTGTACATTCGGCATTTGTATTGACTGCAAGAAGATCTTTTTGTTTTGTAAACATCTTCTCTTTGTGTTCGTTATAGATCTCTCCCCCACGGTTTGGATTATAGATAGCCATAACGGTGTCATCATCGTACAATACTGATTGTATACGTGAATACGGGCATACATAGACACAAAAGTTTTCTTTTAGGAAAATGACATCATAAACCAAGAAAAGGACGATACCGATAATTGTTCCCACAAGAACAGTATGTTCCATAGGGTTTTGGATATAAGCGAGAAAATCTTCCGGCGGTACGAAATACCACATTAAATCCGCAGCTGCGATGAATGCCAACCCCGTCCAGAGTAAAAGTGCAACGACGCGTTTGATTTTGTTTTCAGCGAGAGAATAATCCGGCTCTTGTTGTTTGTTTTTAATCCGTTTGCGAAGACCCAAAAGTTTTGTTTCGATCAAATCACGGTAGACGACACGGAAAATCGTTTGAGGACACATCCATCCGCAGAATACACGCCCTCCGAGTACGGTGATACCAAAGATACCGATGAAAAGGATCATCAACAAAAATGGCATCAAATAGAGCTCTTGCATATCGAACTGCACAAACATCAAATGGAGTTTGAGTTTATCAAAGCTCAATAAAAAAAGGTGATTTCCTTCAATTCTAATCCATGGAATGACCAATGCGGCTACGGTCACCAATCCATAGAACCAGTACCGTTTGATCCGCCAAGGAGTCCATCCCGCTAAATATTCTTTCCCTTTTTTGGAAACTGTTTCTTCACTCATTACACGACCTCCATTATATGGTTGATTCATCGACTGGACACCGAATGGTTCCAATCACGGTTGCTTCGGCATCGGCATCGTCTCCGATATTGCTGATACCGCTTACGACTTCTTTGAGTTCACGTGATTCAATATAATCTTTAAGTGAGCTTCGACTCACACCAAGAACACGTGCAATCTCGCTGACACTTTTTCTTTGTTTTAATAATTGGATAATCTCTTCCAAATAAATATCAAATTTTGATGATGATTTGGAGCCTTTAGGACGACCAATCCCTTTTTTGGCATCATCTTGCAGAATTTGGCGCAATTGATCAATGAGACCTAAAACGACCATTGTATCACTTTTGCGATCGATTACGACCCCCGGTTTGACAAAATGGATCGTATTATTATTTTTGAGAAGGCAGCTAAACATTTGGACAACATCTTCAATGTAGCTGCTTAATGTCCATGTATCATAAACGATTAGGGTATCGCCGTCTAATGAACGAAAAAATCGGACAACTTCATGACGATCTGTAAGCCGTTTATTTTGCGAGGTTTGATCTACCATCTCTTCATTGATAGTAAGCTCTTTTTGAGCAGCATAACCGTTGATTAGCTTAAGTTGCTCATAAACACCGTCAAAATCTTTATCGGGACGGATATAACTAACAATCATTGTATGTTGTAATCCTTTACAATATTTTAGTTTCATCGTCATTTTAACGAAGTATGACGACTAAAGTCAATATAAAAGATTATTTTTTCGTCATATGTTTTTATCGATGATAACAACTTCACATTGTAAATCGATGTCAAACTCCCGTTTTATGCGACTTTGTGCTTCATGTATCAATGTAAGTGCGTCATTGTATGTTCCACCGCCGGTATTGACGAGAAAATTGGCATGAACATTACTAAATGACATGGCTCCTTGAAAAAGCCCTTTGAGCCCTACCGCTTCGATAAGTCTCCCCGCGTAGTCGTTTGGCGGGTTTTTAAAACAGCTTCCGGCACTTGGATCACTCGGCTGATTGGATCGCATTTGATTGAACATTTCATAACGATCCTGAGAATAGCCCTGTTTAGCTTCAAACACCGCTTCGAAAACAACTTCATTGATAGAGGTTTTACGATAGCCGTGCTCGATCTCTTCTTTTTTCTTCCATCCGCTTTGTGTCCGTATCGCAATAAGATGGTTGAAAATCTCATACTCTTTGAGCCCTGCATTCATCTTCAGCATCCCGCCGAGTGTTCCGGGGAGTTTTGAGAGATATTCAAAGTGAGCGATATCGTGTTTTTTGCAAAACGAGACGACTCGTCCGCCGGGTGTTGCGGCACCGATATGGAGTCCGTCGGATTCCAGAGCGATAAAATCATACTCTTTAGAGAGGATCATGAGCGGCGGTGGGGTGGGTGAGACAAGAATATTGTTCGCTGCACCTATGATCGTGTGCCCTTGCGGAACAACATCATTTTCGATGAGAGCAACCTCGACGATCGGACCGATACGAAGTGAACTGAATTTTGAAAAATCGATAGTTTTTGATTTCATTGCATAAAGGTTGGTATCATATTAAACATACGGATAGTGAAATCTTGCATTTCGTTCATCATCCAGGGCATGGTGAGGATGATAATGATAACGATACCGATAATTTTAGGGATAAAACTGAGGGTCATCTCATTGATCTGAGTGGTTGCCTGGAAGATACTGACTGCAAGTCCCAAAAACATCCCCACGAGCAATGCGGGTAGAGAGAGGATGAGAGCGATTTTAAACGTTTCGATTCCGAGCCCGATGAGTTCTGACTGCATCATGTTAGCTGTACCTCAATTCGGTATATTCAAGAGGAATCATAAAATCTTTCGGATCAATCTTAGCATCAAAAAATCCGTTTTTATACCCTAGCTCGAATAAGAGTTCAATCGCTTTATATTGTATCTCGCTTAGGGTAATGGACTCATCGTTGGCATAGAGTTCGAGATATTTCTCTAATGTCGGAGCATCGATGCGGACAAGGCTGCGTTCCATCAACATTTTCGAGAGATTCTCTTTGTGATCCCGTGCGATTTGAACCGCTTTGGTCAAAATATTTTCATATTCGATGGCTGAAGTGAGTGGAAGAGAACGTCGTATTGCCATACCGCCTAACGGTAGCGGCAACCCTTCTCCCCCCAGTTCACACCATACATCCCAAAGTTCGCGTTCAACCTCCAATGAATCATCATATCCCAAAATCGATTCATGGATCAATACTCCTGCATCGACAATGCCGTCTAAAACGGCTTGTTCAATCTCTAAAAAATTCATGTAAACAATTTTGGCATCAGGATACGCGATTCGAAATAACAAAGCATTGGTCGTATATTTACCGCTCAAAGCCACTTTGAACCGCTTTTTGAGGATAGTTTCTTTTTTGCGAATCAGTTTTGGGCCGTATCCTTGACCGAAACTGACCGCTGTGCGCAAAAGTGCGTAGTCGTTTCGAATATGGGGATAAAGACCGAAACTGATGGCGGTGATATCATATGTCCCCTTCAGTGCTTCGGTATTGAGTGTCTCGATGTCCAAAGCAATATTGTCAAAGGTCGTATTCTCTTTTGTAACCCATCCGAATTTGATGGCGTAATACATAAAGATATCATCAGCATCGGGGGAGTGGGCAATCACCATATTTTTCACATAAAATCCTATTGTAAACGACAAATCAATTAAATTTTAACCAAATAACGCTAAAATATCTCTATTCCAGAATGCGAATTATTAATATTGCAATTTGTCATATTTTGAATATATATTTCAAATTGTCATATTATGACGCAACTTTAAAACATTTTAGTCTCAGGAGAGCACCGCATGATGGATCCAAATAAACTCAAATCGCTTGAATTGGCGATGAAGCAAATCGATAAAACGTTCGGAAAAGGGACGTTGATGCGTCTTGGGGACAAAGAGATTGAACCTATCAACGCTATCAGCACCGGATCAATCGGGCTCGATTTGGCTCTGGGAATCGGTGGGGTTCCTGAAGGGCGTGTTATCGAAATCTATGGACCGGAGAGTTCAGGGAAAACGACACTCAGTCTGCAAATTACGGCTGAATGTCAAAAAAAAGGGGGAGTCTGCGCATTTATCGATGCGGAGCATGCTCTTGATGTCGGTTACGCCAAAAATCTAGGGGTAGACGTTGAAAACCTTCTCGTCTCTCAACCTGATTACGGCGAACAGGCGCTGGACATTGTCGAAACAATTGTTCGAAGCGGAGCGGTTGATCTGATTGTCGTTGACTCGGTAGCGGCGTTGACCCCGAAAGTTGAGATCGAAGGTGAAATGAACGATCAGCAAGTGGGTGTTCAAGCCCGTTTGATGTCAAAAGCACTTCGTAAATTGACCGGTATATTGCATAAAATGAACTGTACGATTATTTTCATCAACCAAATCCGAATGAAGATCGGAACGATGGGATATGGTTCGCCGGAAACGACAACCGGGGGGAACGCATTGAAATTTTATGCGTCCGTCCGTATTGATGTCCGTAAAATTGCGACTTTGAAACAAGGTGAAAGCCAAATCGGAAACCGTGTAAAGGCGAAAGTAATTAAAAACAAAGTAGCACCGCCATTCCGTCAAGCAGAATTTGATATTATGTTTGGTGAAGGGATATCAAAAGAGGGTGAACTTGTTGATTACGGTGTTAAACTCGATATCATCGATAAAAGCGGTGCATGGTTCAGCTTTGAAGACACCAAGCTCGGTCAAGGGCGTGAGAACGTCAAACAAAAATTTAAAGACGAGCCGGAATTGGCTCGCAAAGTCGAAGAAAAAATTAAATCCGCTATGGGCGTGTCAGGCTTGATAGCAATGGATGAATCTGATATAGGTGAGGTAGACGAATGATTTTTATTGATGAAGTAAGTGCAATCGAAGTAATGGATTCTCGCGGGAACCCAACGGTAAAAGCAACGGTTCAATTGAGTGACGGAACGCGTGAGAGCGCAGTAGTACCAAGCGGTGCAAGTACCGGTAAACGTGAAGCTTTGGAATTGCGTGACGGTGATAACCGTTACATGGGCAAAGGGGTTCTCAAAGCAGTTGAAAACGTCAATACACAAATTGCCGATGCGATTATGGGACTTAGCCCGTACAACCAAGCAATGGTTGATGCGGTGATGAAAGAGATTGACGGAACTGAAAACTACGGAAATCTTGGTGCTAACGCTGTACTGGGCGTATCTATGGCGGTTGCTCGTGCTGCGGCAAAAAGTCTTGGTATCCCATTGTATCGTTACCTTGGCGGTGCAAATGCGATGGTTCTTCCTGTACCGATGCTCAATATCATCAACGGCGGAAGCCATGCCGATAACAGTGTTGATTTCCAAGAGTATATGATTATGCCGGTAGGATTTAATGATTTTTCAGAAGGACTCCGTGCATCCGCTGAAGTCTATCATAACCTCAAAAAAATCCTCAAAGATCGCGGTGCTAACACGGCGCTTGGTGATGAGGGCGGATTTGCACCGGATTTGAGCTCAAATGAAGAGCCGATCCAAGTTATCATGGAAGCGATTGCCAAAGCAGGGTACAAAGCGGGTGAACAAATCGCTATTGCACTTGACGTTGCAGCTTCTGAACTTGTATGTGAGGGTGGATATCGTTTGGATTCAGAAAATCGTACGGTAACTTCTGAGCAATTGGTTGATTATTATGCGGATCTTTGTTCAAAATATCCGATCGTATCGATCGAAGACGGATTGAGTGAAGATGATTGGGCCGGATGGAAAGTATTGACTGAGCGTTTGGGATCAACAGTTCAACTTGTCGGAGATGATTTGTTTGTTACCAATGCTAATATTCTTGCAGAGGGGATCACCAAAGGAATTGCGAATGCAATTTTGATCAAACCGAACCAAATCGGATCAGTATCAGAGACAATGTTAACGGTTCGTCTTGCACAGCGTAACGGTTACAAATGTGTTATGTCACACCGCTCGGGAGAAAGCGAAGATGCATTTATCGCGGATTTTGCGGTAGCATTGAATTGCGGTGAGATTAAAACCGGTTCAACTGCACGCGGTGAACGTACGGCAAAATACAATCGCCTTCTTGAAATCGAAACCGAAGTTATGTACGGTGAATACCTAGGGAATGCCCTTTTTAACTAATGCATCACGATGATCAAGAGCTACTTCATCATGAAGAAAGGGGAGGATTGACCGAACGCTATTTCGGTTTGTCTACCCTGAAATTTTTCATTGCTGTTAGTATTGTTCTTGTTGTCGGCGTGTATATGGGATTTATATTCTTTGGAGACAACTCTCTAAGTGTTCTTTTGGAGCTTGAAGAACATCAAAATTATCTGAGTGATGATATTGAACGGCTAAAAGCCGAAAATGCTTCTTTGCAAAAACAGTATTTTGAGCTAAAAGAGCTTGATGCTGATTCACAATAGTGACTGGGGATGTATGAAATATTCACTTTATCTCTCAATATTGCTTCTCTTGCCTCTTTCGGCGCGTGAAAATCCATTTTTTCCTGCAGATGAATTAAAAAAACAAAAAGTTACTTCAAATATTCCGGATACGCGTCCGCGTATCGGCACTATAAATTATACGTTTCCTGATCAAGCCCGTATACTCAAAGAGGTTACATTTACAATCCAAAATTTGGATGGTAGTTTTGAAGAGAAAAAAGTTCAAATCGATCAAAGTATTGATTGGCACCGCCCTATCACTCTTTCGCAGGGGGGAGCCGTATCACAGCCTGCAGGAGCTAAATCATCCTTTGCAAATTTTGGTTTTGTTCAAGCTTCGACGCAAGGAAAAATTATAACTATTAAGACTTCGGATATACTGACACGTCATTTCGCACTTAGCGATCCGAATCGTATAATTATTGATTTTAAGCATTCGGGGATTTTTAAAAGTGAACAAAAAAGTTTGAATAGCGCTCCCTATTCGAATATAAGCATAGAGAATCATGGTGATTTTGCGCGTGTTACAATCGGGTTGGATGGAAGATACAGCTATGTCCTTAATAATAAAGGCGGCATGATCACAATAACGTGTAATTGATAGATTGCGAGAATGTTTCTCTCCGATTTGGAGAGAATCGAGAGATTATTTTACAGCAGCCAATGCAGCTTCGTAATTTGGTTCTTCAGTAATTTCTGGAACGATCTCTTTGTATGTTACGATACCTTCTTCGTTTACTGCGAAAATTGCACGACATGTTACACCTGCAAGTACTGAACCGCCAAGCAATACACCGTATGCATTTGCGAAATCTTTGTTACGGAAATCTGAACATACTGTCAACTTATCGATACCTTCTGCTTGACAGAAGCGTCCTGCTGCGAATGGTAGGTCCAAAGATACGATAGTCGCTTTAACACCTTCGATTGAAGCCGCTTTAGCATTGAAGTTACGAGTTTCGGTAGCACATACACCAGTATCCAATGAAGGAACAACGATGATAAGTTGTTTTACCCCTTGAGCTCCACCAACAACAACATCACCTAAACCTGCTGAATTAACTACAGTTACCTCTGGCGCTTTGTCTCCAACTTTAACTTCATTTCCGAGAAGTTCTACGTCTGTACCTTTGAATTTAGTAGTTGCCATACTGGCTCCTTATTCTGTATTTTGTTATGTGAGAAGTATATTTTAAATCGGATAATTTAACTCTGAATTATCAAGGAGGCAAATGTGGTTAAGAAAATCTAAAGCTTAGAGCGTGGATTGACAGATACTGACAGGTTTGATTGCATGTGTCCGTATTGGTATGCCTCTATTGCGGCGCGACCGATCATAGCTGCGTTATCAGAGCAGTAGGCTAACTCAGAGAGGAGTAGATTGGCTTTATAATTGGAAAGCAATTTTGTAAGACTTTCACGTAAATAGAGGTTGGCACTTGCCCCTCCGACAATCGCAAAACGTTTTGGCGGGAAAGATTTGAAATATTTTTTTAGTTTTTGAAGCAGATGTTCGGTGGCAACGTGCTGAAACGATGCCGCGATATCAGGGTACACAGAGCTATCATTGGCTTCAATGGCCAGTCGCACCTGATTTTTGAGTCCGGAATAGCTGAATGCGATCAAGGGAGATTGCCACAGCGGAACCGTAAAATCAAAACGGCTTTGATCGCCGGACAATGAAAGTTTCTCAATCAATGGTCCGCCGGGATATCCAAGAGACATCATTTTAGCTACTTTATCAAAGCTTTCGCCATAGCTATCATCCATCGTTGTCGCTACGGTACGCATATCCTCGTAGGAGGTTACTTCGATGACTTGGGTATGACCCCCTGAAACCAATAAAACCGTGATAGGCAATAGAGATTCTTTTTCGATAAAAAGGGAATAAATATGCCCTTTTAGATGATTAATCGGGATGATCGGGATGTTGAGCGCAATACTGAGCGCTTTAGCCATCGTTACCCCTTCAATCAGGGTAACACTAAGACCGGGTTCGTTGGTAACGGCGATCGCTTTGAGTTCATTAAACCAAGGTTCGCATTCTTCTAAAATACGGGGGAGCGCTTCTGCATGAAGACGACTCGCAAGTTCAGGGACAACGCCGCCGTAACGAGAATGGTCAAGCTCTTGAGAAATCTTTTTGTGATAAATGAGTTTTTTTGTCCCAATTTCAGTGATGGCGATCGAACTGTCGTCACACGAACTTTCGATACTCAAGATCATTGCAGCACCCACTCTTTGACCCAAGGCCATTCTCCGTAACCGGATGCTGTATTGATATGGCCGCTGTCCTCTATGACTTTCATATCAACGTTTAATGCTTTTTGTAGAGATGATGCTTCTTCTACATTCATATACGGATCGTTCGTTGACGTGATCAATAAGACCTCTTCGGCGAATAGATTTTTGGGAGCTTCGAGGGGAAAAAAGGTTTTGAGAGTATCGATTTCACATGTCAAATGGGGAGGAGCGACAAGCAAAAGACGTTTTACCGGTGTGATAGTTCCCTCATGGCAAAGATGAAACCAAGCGATATTTGCCAAGGAGTGACAAATGACAACATTGGGGCGAAAATCGGATAGAATCGATTTGATCTGTTTCATCCAGCGGTTTTTACTTGGAAAATGGGGATTATCAAGTAAAGGAAAAGATACCGAGCCGTAATCTTTTGCAATTTCGCCTGCAAGCCATGATTGCCAATGGGGATAATCACTTCCACCCCAACCGTGAAGGATAAGGACTTTTAACATGCATACCCTTCTATAAAACGGCGCACTTCAGCATCGAGTGCAAAAACAGCATCTACCGATTCTGGGGCATGATGAAAGGTTTCATAGGCGTGCAGAATCAGTTTAGAAATGTCAATAAAACGGATATCGCCCTCTACGAAACGTTTGATTGCCGCTTCATTTGCAGCATTGACAATAACCCCGCGCGACGGATTGCGTAAGAGATCGGTTTTGATCTCCCAAACCGGATAACGAGAAGTTTCTATTTCACGAAATTCTAAAGCACCGATGCGAGTCAGATCGATACGATCGACAATCGGAGTATCGACGTGACCCATAAGTGCGTACGCAATCGGAAGACGCATATCTGCATGTGCAAAGTGGGCGGTTGATGAGCCGTCTTTATAATCGATCAGGGCATGGATTAATGATTTGGTTTCGATTAAGGCGTCGTATTCTCCCTCTCCGAAAAGCCAGCGTGCTTCGAGAAGTTCAAAGAGTTTGTTGACCATTGAGGCACTGTCAATTGTAATCTTTTGTCCCATCGACCAGTTTGGATGTCGTAGGGCATCGGACAACGTCGCCTCAGAGAGTTTTTCTAACGGCCAATCGCGAAATGCTCCGCCGCTGGCCGTAATCATCATTCTATTGATTGCTCTTGGGGTATGGTTCAAATACCATAAGCCGAAATGTTCGCTGTCGATAGGTACGATAGCGGAAGTATCAACAAATGCGCCCCCCACTACCAAAGACTCTTTATTCGCAAGTGCAATATTCTTGCCGCATTCGAGTGCTTTGAGGGTAGGGCGAAATCCTGCAAAACCGACAAGCGCATTGACAACGTGCTGTGAGGAAGAGGATTCGATAGCCTCTAATATGGCTGATTCACCTGATGCGACACAGCTATGATCAACACGTGAACAATCTTCTGCATTCATTACGACAACACGCTTTGGACGGTGTTGTTTTATTTGCTCATTTAAAAGAGGGATGTTGCGGCCTGCAACCAAAGTATCGACGCTGAGATTGAATTGTGTTGCAATATTGAGGGCATTGACCCCTATGGAGCCTGTGGAGCCCAGTAGTATCAAACAAGACCTCTAAGAAGGACCAGCATGATGATGGAAGCAAAAAGATATCCGTCGATACGATCTAAGACCCCGCCATGTCCGGGAAGAATCGAACCGCTATCTTTGACACCCGCTTGACGTTTAAGGTAACTTTCAAACAAGTCGCCGAATACTGCACCGATAGCAGCTGCCATGGAAACGACAATCGCTTGAGTCACATCAACAATGGTGATACCGATGAAAAAACCTGCTGCTGTAGCAACGGCAATACCTCCGTAAACTCCTTCCCGGGTTTTGCTCGGACTGGATACGCTAAAAGGTGTTTTCCCGATACTTCTTCCGACAACGTATGCTCCCACATCCGCTGAAGCCACAACAACAAGGAGCCACAATAATGAGGTGATACCGTACTCTTGATACATGCTCAAAATAAAAAGCATCCCCGCCGTCGGATAGATAAACGGGAGGAAGTTTTTTGGAGGGATGTTTTGGGTATATGCTACTGCAGCTGCGAAGATAAGACCGGCAAGGATAAACAGATCTTCTCCGTACGGATACAGTGCGGCAGCGAGCCATAAAATGGCGGCATATGCGTACAGAGAACTGTTGTTGATACCAAACAAACGAGTAGCCTCATGAAATGCGAGAAGATAAATGATCCCCAAGACGCTCCACATGAGCCAAAAGTTGTTGATCAGTCCGACTGTCAAGATCCCGATAATGAGGAAAACACCGGTAACAATGCGTTCTTGAGTTGAGTTTTTTGCAGTTTGCATAGTGTGATGAACCAACGGTTTTAAAATTTCGCGATTATACCATTTATTTCATAATAAAGGATGGAAAAAAACAGTGAAATACGCGATTGAATTTTAGACTTTAACATCGAGAATATGGAGCGGTTTGGAAGCTATTTCCGTTTTTTCTTCTTTTTGATGTTTTGGAGAACGTTGCTCTTCTTGTTCGGCTTGTTCTTTCGTGTGCTCGCGATCGGGGTCAACACCATGATTCTCTTCGGGCGGTCGGACATTCTCTATCTCTTGCTTTTCCTCTTGGGCGGCAGTTGCAGCAGCAAGAGCCTGCATTTCGAATCGATTGAGAAGAGCATTTTTTTCACTTGCGACACTTGCCATTTGTTGATTGACGTATATAGCGCTGCCAATCGGACCGATATCTGCCATGAAAACTCCTTTATCCTTTTTCGATATTTAAAGTTTTGTAGTTTGTATAAAGGACATTGGCCCCCTCTTGAACTCTCACTTCTCTTCGGGGAGTATAATCGACCAAATAGCGGCCTTTTTCAAATACGGAAAAATCGACACAGAGTTTTGCCGCAGCTTCGAGAAGACGTTCCGGGAGTTGTTGTTTATCGGTTGTAATGATCACGTGTGCCGAGGGACGATCTTTGAGATGCATCCAGACGTCTTTGGCCTTGGCATTTCGCAAAAGCTCAATATTCCCTTTTTCACTTTTACCCAAAGAAACTTTCACCCCATCGATCCAAAACTCCGCGATTAAGTCGGAGTGTTTTTGTTTGGTTGCTATCGATTTTGGAGGAAAAAGCAGAGCGATCTCTTCGGGAGATTTGGCTTCAGTTATCGTTTGTATAAAAAGCTCTAAATGGCGGATTTTGCCTTCAAGATTCGAACGTTCCAAATGCAGTCCGATCGATTTTTGTTTTGCTTTTTTCGAGCGTTTGAAAAAATACTCGGCACAACCGGCGGCTGTGTCACATCCAGAAGGCAAGAGAATCGTTTTTTGTGTTCCATCAAAATCTGAGATCAGAGCCGTAGCATGGTACGGTTTGATACTATCAAGATTTGCCAGGATCAGATGGCCTGAATATTGAAGTTTTTCCGATTCTTCCATCAGGGACACTTCATTATCTAGATCCTGCAAATGTTTTTGCAATTGAGTTAATCGTTTCGATAAAAGGGCTTTTTTTTCTTGTTTTAAATGATTGAGTTTCTCATTGCTGCGATTCAAAAACTGACCGATGAGATACTCACGGACATTCTCCAGTGGGTATTCCTTTGGCTCATACGGTGGAGATGGGAGGTCTCCTAGCTTTTGGCCGACCCGTACGGACCGAGACGAGATATTCTCGTCAATATGACGCAACGCTTCCAAAACAATGTCATCTTTATCCAAAAGGATGGCATTGGTGTGTTTCCCGGTGAATTCAAGCTGTAAAATAGTGGTTTCAGACTTATAAGAACCGTTCGTGGTTGTGGTAATACGGATGATTTTATCGTTATTGTGAAGAGTGATGGATTGAATGGTTGAACGGTTGAGCCTTTTGGCTAATAAAACATCAAACGGGGCTTGATAGATTTTTCCGCGATTGGGAAATTCACCGATAGTAATAGCTGAATTTCCTCGTGCCATTTCAAAATTCCAGCTATTATCACGGTCAAAAACCAATTTGAGTGTTGTATCGTTAGCACGGTAAGCAACGGTGATATGATCGAGCTGCTGCATGTACTCAACAATTTGCTTTAAATAAGAAAATCTCATAATTTTACCTTCGATTTAGAAAAAGAAAACTACAATAAGGTCACATTTTAGTCACATTTACAACACAAGGTTGCCTTTATGAATGTCTTTAATACGATAAAATCAAAGTTTATCGTCAATCTCGTTGCAGGAGTAGGTGCTATTCTTGTAAGTGTCATTGTAGCATACTTCATCGCCGTCGGAACGATCAAGGAGATCATGATCAGTGATCTCAATACCGTTGCCGATGCGTTGGAAAAGAATGTTAACTATATCGCTAACATAGAGCCGAAGGCGTACGAAGAAGAGGGATTTAAATCAGAGATCAAAGAGATCAAAATCGGTAAAAGTGGTTATGTCTATTTTATCAATGCTCAAGGGGTCATGACGATTCATCCAAAAGATGAAGGCAAAAATAAAGCGGGACATGATTATGTCGATCATATCCGATCCGATAAAGCCGGAGGGATTTATGAGTATGTTTCTGCCACAACGGGTCAGGATAAGATAGCGGCCTATCGGTACATTCCGGCATGGGATATGTGGGTTATTCCGGGAATTAACAAAGCCGATTATTTTGAAGAACTTCGTGCAAGCTTCTTTAAATGGTTTATGTTGTTGGGAACTATTTTGACCGCTATTTTGGTCGCGATCAATTATATCTCCGGCATGAGTATTCTCCATCCGATTGAGGAGTTGGATAAAGTTTCGGGTGATCTTGCGCATGGAAACGGAGATTTGACCAAACGTCTTCCAATCCGAAATCAACGCGACGAGATTGGAATTGCCAGCAAGTATTTGAATCAATTTATCGAAAAAATTCAAACAACGATCAATGATACCAAACAGATCACCGATTCAGTCGTTGGTTCCACTTCTTCACTTACCAGTGCAGCGTCCAATCTTTCGACACAGTCTGAGAAAACCAATACAATTGCGCAAAACACAAATTCGACGGCATCAGAGATCGGAATATCTCTTGAACAAAGTGTGAATATGGCAAAGATGACATTGGAAAATAGTCGTAGCACTGAAATCGAATTGGGGCATGTTCGCGAAATTGCCACTGCAATTACCAGTGAAATTTACAAAACAACGCAAATGAGCAGTGAGCTAAGCGAGCGCTTCGCACAACTCTCTTCGGATGCGGCGAGTGTCAGCGGGGTTCTTAGTATCATCTCCGATATTGCTGATCAAACCAATCTTTTGGCGTTGAATGCAGCCATTGAAGCAGCACGTGCAGGTGAGCATGGACGAGGGTTTGCAGTTGTTGCCGATGAGGTGCGTAAATTGGCGGAACGTACTCAAAAAAGTTTGACAGAGATTAACTCTACAATTTCGATTGTGATCCAGTCGATTTCAGATTCATCCGATATGATGAATATTAACAGTGAAAATATCGCTCGGCTTGCGGAACGCAGCGAAGAGATTGATTTGAAAATTAATTCGGCTTCGAATGTCTTGCATTCGAATGTCGATGCGAGCCAAAAAAGTGTTCACGAATCTGAAAACATGGCACTCAAAATTCGTGACATTATCCAAAAGGTTTCTGAAATGTCGAATCTTTCTCAAACCAATCAAGAAGATATTCGAAAAATATCGCATATCGCGGGTGATCTTTATCAAGCTGCTAGCAATCTTAATACGCAGCTCGGACAGTTTAAGTCTTAAAATCTCGTTATAATTCGCCTCGCAATTTAACTATGGAGGCGAAGAATGAAAGCACCGAAAGGGTTTGGTAAGGGGTATTTCACCTTAGTCGCAATCCAAGCCTATGCTTCATTTATCCGCCTTCTTCAGAATATTACCCGAATCATTTGGATATGTCCTACCCATCCTATCCATACCTATTCGACAGTCTCCCCTCCAAAACGTGTTCTTCTCTTAACCATTATTACAATACTTCAAGGACACGTATGTACAAACACACCCTATCACTCGTTGCGGTTGCAACACTGGCTGCTTCATTAGAAGCTAACACCCTTCAGCTCAAACCGATCTCTATTACATCCAATGCCATTGAAACGGATGAACTCCGTGCCCCTTATGCGGCTGAAATTTATACGGCTGCTCAAATCGAAGCTTCTCATACGAATAATATTTATGACTTTTTGGCAACACAGAGCTCATTATTAATTGCGCCGACTTATAACAATCCATTTGCACGCCCTATCGATGTGCATGGGTATGGAACTGCGGATACAGGCTATCAGAATATAGTAGTTACTCTCAATGGGAGACGTTTAAACAATGTGGACATGTCTCCTCAGATGCTAGGGTCTATTCCTGTGAGTACGATTGAACGGATAGAGATTCTCAAAGGAGCAGGCTCTGTTGTTTATGGAGACGGTGCAAATGCTGCGGTGATCAACATCATTACAAAACAAGAGACCCAGAATCAATTAACACTTTCTGGGGGGAGCTATCACACGCAGAGTGAATCGCTCTATTTATCGGGTGTCAAAGAGAAATTTTCTTATTCTGTTCATTTAGACCATTTTGATACGGGCGGTATGCGTGATCTCGATTCACAAGGGCTAAACGATTCACAAAAAAGTACGAATGGAGGGATATCTCTCAGTTATCGCCCGAACAACGTAACAGAAGTGTACGGCAGTGCCGACTTTACCCGTAATAACTCTTTGTACGGGGGTACATTGACGTTAGATCAATATCGAACAAACCCTTCGCAACAAGGGAGTGCAGATAATGGATTCGGATATAACTCAAGCCCCATGATGAGTCATGTTTTCAGTAGTCAAGCTGTGACATTAGGTGTAAAACAGATTTTACCTAAAGGGTTCATTTTTGATACATCGGTGGCGCAAGAGATTAAATCGAATGCATTTGTTAGTACAAGTTTTGATGGCGTATATCCGAATATCAATAATACGTATGTAACTCCATATAACTCTAATTATCTATACCGTCAAATCAATACCAATCTTCGATATGATGGGGAATCTCTGAATGCCATAGTAGGATTTCAAGGAACGCAGGGAAATGTTGATTGGTCGCGAGGTGTACACTCACAAAAGAGTAACAGCGCACTATTCATCTCCGGCGAATATCAAAATGGAAACAGCCTTTATACCATTGGAGGACGTTATGAAAAAGCGTTTTATCAGTACGAAGATAATGTTACCCCTTTGACAAAAACGGATCAAGCGCTTTATGCGTATGAAATGGGGTATTCACATCTCTTGGATGCGGAGCAATCTTTGTTCGTTCATTATGGACATGCATTTCAATTCCCTGATTTGGATCGGATTACATTAGTCGATTTTACATGGCCGTACACAGACCCTACCCGATTTAACGGTTTTTTAAATCCTATGAAAACTGATACGTACACGATAGGATATACGAAGATTGATGCACAGACAAAAATTAAAGCATCTTTGTATTATGTACAGCTAAAAGATGAGATCTATTTTTACAGTAACGATTTAGCGTGGATCGCAACGCTCACGTCTAATACGAATATCGAGAAATCTCATAAATACGGGTTGGATTTAAGTTATCTTCGAACTTTGAACGATCAATGGAAAATGGGCTTGGGCTATAACTATGTCAAAGCAATAATTGATGATGAAAAGATTGACGGTAAAGATTTTTCCGGTAATCAACTTCCGGGAGTTTCAAACCACTCGGCCCAGGCAACTCTTACGTATATGCCTAACGAGCATACATCGGTTGCATTGAGTGAAGTATACCGTTCAAAAGCGTATGCACAACTCGATTTTGGAAACGAATTTACGCAAAAACAAGATGCCTACTATTCGACCAATATGATTGTCAATTATGCCAAAGACAATTATGAAGTTTTTGTTACAATCAATAATCTATTCGACCATACAAACGGTGTATGGATCCGAGATAATCAAATTTATCCAGTAGATTTCAAACGGACGGTAAGTGCCGGAATAAAATTTATTTTTTAGGGTAGTATGAAACTCTTTTTTCACCCATATCTTCGGTACAAGTTCTTAAATTCTCTTTTTACCGGGATTGCCGGAGGATCGGTTTTTACGATTTACGGCTCACTCAGCCCTTCGACTTTTTCGGTCGGGGGGATCGTTTTAGCGATAGGATTGATGGGAATGGCATATGCCTATCATCATCTGATGACATTGAAACGTTTTTTTATCCTCTCGTTGGTTGCTGAAGCGGTTATGTTGGTTATGATTGGTTTTTTTCTTATTTTTTCACACTATCAAATAACTGCGTTAGTGGTCTATGCCGCTTATCAGCTCTCTTTTGTGTTTGGGGGTTACTTGGTACGTGCGGAGACCCATTTTGCACAAAAAGCCCGTATTATGGGATGGATTGATATTGTGAAACAGCAAGGATATTTGGGAGGGCTGCTTCTTTCCTATCTGTTTTATAAAGGGCTGGAACACTATAACATTGTTAGTCCATTGACGCAAGTGTATTGGCTTCATTGTATTCTCATTCCGCTTGAAGTAGTGATCATTGCATTCTTGATCAGTGCATTTAAACGACATAGTGATGCATAATGACCTATAAAGAGTGGTTTGATTCTCACGCTGCCAAACACCGTGTTATACTAGAGAAACTTACCAATCTCAGTGATGCTGAGGTGATTGCGTATTTTCGATTCGAAAACATGGTGGAAAAAGAGCGCGATTTCTGTCCTCTCTATGCCGACAATAAAAAATGCCACGATATCTCTTGCCTCAATTGCTATCTCTGTGCCTGCCCCCATTTTCGGTTTAACGATGCAGGAATAGATACCGTTGAGCATCGAATACGTTATAGCCTTTGTTCCATTGATAGTTCTGATGGCGAACGTTTCATCACGGATACGGCGATTCATCAAAACTGTGCAGGGTGTACGGTCCCCCACGATGAAAAATTTATTGCCAAAGTTTTTGATCGTGATTGGAGCAATATTATGAAAAAATCGCCGTTAGGGCATTCATAACAGAGGATATCGCATCGCTGTTTTTTTCAGGTACTATTTTTTGGATAAAATATAAAAAAAAGAATGGGGTGCGGATGCGATATGGATCCTTTGCGGTAGTTTTTGCATTATCGCTTTCTGCTGCCCCTTTGCCGATAACGTTTATCGGTAATGAAAAAATTGCTTCATCGGATCTATTCGGTGTTTTAGGATTGCGAAAACCTTATGCGATCGAAATGTGGGAAGATCAGCCTGCTATTGAGCCGGTTTCTATCTCTCAAAGTGTCTCGGCTCTCAGCAGTTTTTATCGTTCAAAAGGGTTTTATCACGCACGTGTTACTTCTGAAACAATACAAGATCGTGTCGTTTTTACCATTCAAGAAAATAATCCTATTGTTGTCGCCGATATTAAAATCAATAGTCTATTGGACATAGAGTCTGCAGTGTCTCTTCGTACGGAAGAGTTTTTTGATCAAGAAGCGTTTTCGGAATCCAAAACGGCAATAAAAAAACGTTATGCCGATGCGGGGTACTGTAATGCGCAGTTTAATACCAAAGCGTGGGTCGATATCGAGACCGATCGTGCCTATTTGTTGTTTGAAGCAACGCCGGGAGAGAGGTGCACATTCGGAAAGATAACAGTGGAATCGACGCCGAATATTGACGGAAACCTCACCGCATCGATGCTGCGATTTGAGGAGGGGGATACCTACAGCATCGAGGCGATACGCCTAAGCTATGAAGCTCTTTATGCCCAAGAGGGAATTAGCCGTGTCGTGATCAATGATAATGAGCGTATCGGAAGCGAGGTTCCTATATCGTTGATTATAGAAGAGACTGATCATCCGATCCGATTTACCGCCGGTTTGGGGTACAGCAGTGATCAGGGAGTCGCGGCACAAATGGGATTGAAGCACCGCAATTTTCTTGGTGATCTCAAAACACTTGGGCTTGATTTTCGCTATTCTCAGATTAAACAAGAGGCGGTCGGTACGTTTGGGTATCCTCTTCAGAACCGGGGTCTTTTGGGGGTTGACATAGGATATAAAAATGAGATTTTTGATGGGTATAAAACCGAAAGTACCTACCAAAAATTGACGGCAAAGTACCAAGATACTCCATCATCGGCAATGATGGGATTTTTGCTCGATCAGGTTCAAACGTATGAAAGTAAAGATACGGCAACTTTCCCGAATAATAAGCTCTCCCTCGTCTCTCCGCTTGGAGAATTGAACTACGATACGCGGGATAAACCGCTTGAACCGACCAAAGGGTATTGGCTCAATGCCAACGTCATGGGGTCGCTCTATACCTCTGAGATATCAGATGCTACCTATTTCAAAAGTCTTCTCTCGGCCGCGTACATCACCAGTATTGATGAGCACGTTTTTGGTGCGAAACTGAAATGGGGGACATTACGGATTTATGATGGCAATGTCCCCTCGTCGTATCGCTTCTATGCGGGTGGGATGAATTCCAACCGTGCCTATACCTATCGAAATCTTGGACCTAAAAACAATGATGGGGATCCGATCGGATTTTCATCATTGACGGAGGGATCGTTCGAATACCGTTTCCCGATTTATCAAGCAATACGAGGGGTTTTCTTCACCGATATTACCTATGCCTCGGAAAAAATTATCCCCGACTATACGAAAGACAGTTATTTGGGGGTAGGAGCAGGGCTTCGTTATGTGACACCGATCGGTCCGGTTGCCGTTGATATCGGATTTGATCCTGAGGATAGTGCGCAGTATGCTATTCATTTTCGGATTGGAGAACTGTTTTGAATCCTATCCCATCGTTTCCGTGGCACAGATGGCTCAAATATCTCTTTGTCGCGGCTCATTTTCTCCTTTATAGCACGATTATTACTGCATCGGCGATGCTCTATATTGCATTTCGGCCGGATGGGTTGCAGATTATCAATAGCTATGTTCTACAGCCTATGGGGATCCGCTATACGCATGCACAGGGATCTTTGATCGATGGGTTTACCCTCTATAACGTCCATACCGATAACGCCGAAGCGAAAACCTTTGTCCTCAAATACAATCTGGTCAAGATGCTTGGGGGAGAACACACCGTTGATTCGGTGAAGATTGAGGGATTGCGTATTCATGTGGAGGATTTTTTGAGTGATAGCGGTTCGATTTGGCCATTTCCGACGTTTAAACTTAAAGAGGTCGATATCATCAATCTTCAATTGATCAGCAGCTATCCGGTTGAACTCGATATTCATGCTAAAAATGGCACATATGATGGCGATCAACTCAATTTTGCATTCTTAAACGCTACTCTAAAATCGCGTTATGCCAGTGCGGCCATTCACGGAAGTGTCCGAAAAAATGCGATTGCAGGGGTTGCCGATGTGTATCCCAATGCAGCGGCACTTGCACCCTATAGCGGACGGTTTACCACACTTCCATCCATCGTACGCGTTAGGATCAGCGAACTCTCCGATCGTAAAGCCGTGCTTCATACGACTCTGGCGCATTTGGATTCCAAACAAGACACGATGCTTCATGCCGATGGGATCGCTCTGGATTTTAACTATCTCTATGACAATGATTATTTTGACATTGATGCTCTGTATCGGTTGGTTCGCGGTGGTGATACGATCCAGACAAAACACCATCTCCGCTATGCGTTGAGTGGAAAAACTACGAGTGAATTTGACGGAGTTGTGACGTCTCCGACACCGCTCCCTTCCAACAAACTGCACGGAGAATTCAACGATGATGCGAATGGATTTAACGCTACATTAAAGCTTGATGGCAGTACGTTGAAGATCGCGAGCAAAGATTATGAACATTTTGCTTGGAGAATGCACAGTGAGAACCAAAATCTTTCATTTATAACATCACTGCCTGAAGCGATTCGTAAAGGGCCGCTTGAACTACGAAGTGAGGGGACATACGCACTTGGAAACAACGCATTAATCGGTACGGTTCATACGATTCATGATCATTTTTTCTTTGACGGTAAATTTTCGACACAAAACAACCATCATACGCTGGAAGGAAATCTCACCCTTCCTCCGAATGCATCACTTTGGAAAAACTGGGAACATAAACCACCTCAATCTCTTAGTGTATCTATGAGCAATGATGCCAATATGACTCGATTAAATCTATCAAGCCAGACACTGGCTCTCTCTACCGTTTTGCAGGGAGATCGAGTCAAAGGATCAGGAAATTATCTGGGTACTTTTTTTGATATAACCGGATTGATCAATGTGACTGAGAGCCATCTGGATATTACCTCAATCACCCCTTCATTGTTTGCTACTCTCTCACAGTTGCAGACGATCGAGTTGCAAAAAGGGGAATACTATGATGCAGAGATACGTGCAAAAACCCACATTGATGTTGGTACATCATTGGTTGTGCAAAGCGATATTAAAGTTCCTTGGTATGCGGTTGTTTTAGATTCGAAAAGAGCGTATGGCGGAACCGATGGACGGATGCGCTTAGAATACCGTGATGGAAATATCCGCATCGAGGGATATCGGTTTGAAATTGCCGATCATCCGATACTCTCTGAAAAGCCGTCGTATATGCATATTAATGAAAAAAAAGATCTCATTGTGGATGAGTTTTGGATATACGATACATTGCAATTAAAAGGAGTCGTGAAATCGGATCTGAGTGCAGATCTGAGACTGCAATCGGAGCGCTTTAGCTACAACGGACCCGAAGGGGATGCTCATGCTGCTGCCGATATCCGATTTATCAGAGACGAAAAAGCCAATCAAAGCCTATCGGGGACGCTTACTATTCTGGATGCGACGATGACTTATCTGCCGCTTCAGGAGTTCAAGGTTATGGATGATGATATTATCATTGTTCAAGATGTTCGTCCTCCGAGTGACGTGAAGTTTTCGATGAATCTTCATATAATCGCCCGCCAACCGATACGGTTCAAAACCAAAGAGCTTGATTTGGGGATGATCCCCGATATTACTCTCTGGAAAGACCCGACTGAACCGATGCAAATTTTAGGGATGATGACGATCCCATCGGGAAGCGCGGTCAGTGCGGGCAAAAAATTTGATATCAAGCGCTCTGAGATCTATTTTGGCGGGGATGTTCCGCTCAATCCTTACCTTGATATTACGATAGGACATGAGGTGGATTACAAGAAACTCTCGATTTATGTAACGCATACTCTTGATTCGCCTATTTTTCTTTTTAGTTCCGATCCGGTGATGAGTCAAAACGATATCATGAGTTATCTTCTTTTCGGCGGTCCTTCAAATAGCACGGGTGCAAGTGGGGACAAATCGAGTTCGACGGTTCGGGCGGATGCGACCAACTTTATGCTCGGAGCAGGACTCAAGGGACTGATTAACGGAGCCACCAAGCTGCAAATCGATACGATGAATATTCTTACGACACAGCAGGGGGGAATGGGATTTGAAGTGGGAGCACGCCTGAACAAAGATTTGAGAATACTGTATAAAAACGATACGGTATCGAGTGTTCTTGTCCAATATTCGGTGAACCGATGGTTACGGCTGGATGCCGATATCCACGAACTTGGGCAAGGGATCAATGCGATATATATCAAAGATTTTCGGGATGTTCTTCCGCATAATTTGCCGAAAAAAAAGTAGATCTTGATATTCGTCAAGATCAATGGTCAAAATAGTATCTATACTGCCACTCATGAAAATATCAAAGGAGCCGATATGATTTTCGAATTTATGCGTGATGATCACCGAGCATGTGATCACTTTTACAGTGAAGCGGAAAATGCACTGAGTGCAAAAGAGATTGATAAGGCAAAAGAGTATTTTGAGATGTTTTATCAATCAACGAACCACCATTTTGACATGGAAGAGCGCGAGTTGTTTATCGCATTCGAACGACGAACGGGGATGATGGGGGGACCGACACAGATGATGCGCTATGAACATCAACAGCTTCGATCTTTGCTTGAATCGATGAAATCAGCATTGGATGAGAATCGTCACAGTGATTTTTTTGGGATCGGAGAATCGATGATGATTATGCTCCAGCAGCACAATATGAAAGAAGAACAGATGCTCTATCCGATGATTGACCGTGCCCTCGAAAATGACGCGGAGGAGATGATCCAAAAACTCAAAGAGATGGAAAAATGATTCTTCTCGATACGAGAGAATTTGATCATCCTATTCCATTGGAGATGGCTGTCGATGCCTTTAAAAAATTATCGGGTGATGAGGTGATTCACATGATCCATCGCCGTGAACCGATACCCCTTTTTGAGATTATCGTTAAAAACGGCGGTCGTTTTCGAAGCATAAAAATAGAAGAAAATCTTTGGCATATCTATATCACTCGAAGTAAGACACTTGATTTGGAGGGGATCGATGTATAATGGCCTTTCTCTTGATCAGGCACCTCCTATCTCGGTAGTGATGCGTTTTTTTATTACCGTACCGTTTTTCGGAATTCTTCTGAGTGCACTTTTGTTTTTCTATCCTGATACGGTTCTTATCCCAAACCATCCCTTTTCTTTGGCATCAATACATTTGATGTTTTTGGGTGTTATAACGATGGCGATGCTGGGGGCACTTTTTCAGATGCAAAGTGTATTGGGGGGACGCCCTATTCCCGCTCCCGCTGGTAACGCATTTTTAATCCATCTTTTTTTACTATTGGGGATTATTGCTCTTACATTGGCATTTACCCTTTTGTATCCGCCGCTATTTATCGTTGCCGCCGTTTTTTTGGGTTCATCGATTTTGTATGGGGTAAAGCTGATTCTCCCTTTGTTGTTTAACGGCACTTCGCATGATACATTGCAAGGGATGAAAATAGCTCTTTTTGCTTTATCGCTGACAGCATTACTTGGGATAGTGATGGCAACCGAATACGCCAACGAGGCATTTGGAACGATGCATGAGATGCTTAGAACCATACACTATTCATTGGGATTGATTGGCTGGATCGCAGTACTGATTATCGCTGTGGCGTTTCAGGTGGTAGAGATGTTCTATGTTACGCCTTCTTATAGCCCATGGTGCAAACGTAACGCATTCAATATTATTGCCGGAGCGCTTGGGTTTAAAACGCTATGGTTAGTTGAAGGGCTACCGTTTGTTTGGGTGTTTGATGCGATTATCGGTGCGTTATTGATGGGATTTATCGCCACGACATTAAAACGGCTTTTAAAACGCAAACGGCGTGTTAGTGATGTGAGTATATGGTTTTGGCTTTTGGGTATGGGACTGTTATTTCTTTCTTTGGGGTTGTATGGAACCTATGTAGCAAGCGGCAGCGAATTGTTTCAAACGATGGCTTTGATCGCCTATGTATTGTTTGCACTCTCTATCATATTGGGGATGATGGGGAAAATCATCCCTTTTTTGATATGGTTTCATCTCAACTCCGCAGGGTATATGGATACCCCGATTATGTCCAACATCATCACCTATTCACGGGCTAAAGCCCTATTTGTTTTGTTTACGCTCACCGTATTTTTTACTCTTTTTGGAGTGATCTATAACGATCTTTTGCGGCTTGGTGCGATGATGGGGATAGCGATGTTTGGATTGTTGTTATACAACATCATCAGTGCACTTAAAATGTATCGTTACACCTTGCATCACGGAATGCGTTTTGAGCAGATGTAGTTCACATTCGCTTCGAGGGATAGCTCTTCATTTTTTTGAATAGGGCTTTCCGTTAAAGCGCTGTCGGCTATCATCGATGATTTCATCATCATGGGTCTGATCGGTTGTGTCCCTTCGAAACTAACAGCGGCTATTTTACATGTCATATCGGTCTCTTTTGAAAAGAGCTCGGCTTGTGACTTGGCAGTTTGGAGGAGTTTGGAGCGTAATGATTGGCGGGTTGAAGTTTGAACTTTATCGCTTACTCCCCATGATAGAGGTTCTTGTACGGTACGAATACTGAGTGCTTTAATCTTTTCGATCCCATTCATCATAGCGTTGTGCTGATCGATAGAGGTAAATTCACAGCTAAAGGAGAGATTTCCGCTGTACCCGATAAACTCCTGCTTCTGATCTTTATAGCTATATCTCGGTGAAAGATAAAATCCACCCCCTCGGCAAAGCTCTCCTTTTGGATCATTTCTTTTCATTTCGGCGATGAGCGTATTAAAATGCTCTTTGATTGTAGAGGAGTTTTTATGTTGCTCTTCAAAACTGATCCCACCGCGTAGAATATCAGGGGCAACTTCTTGTGTTATCCGCTCCAGAGCAGTGATACTCATCTCTGCATTGATTGTCAAGGGGAGTAGAGTCGCTATGAGGATCGATCGTATTTTCATGGCTGCTCCGTGCAAACTTTTTACGTGTTTGATTGTATCATGCCTGCATTAAACATACCTGGTTTTTGAGGACTAAATGGCATTCCTACATTCTATCTCCCAAAAAGATATCCGAGCATCTGTTCTATTTTTGATTATGACGTTTGTGATTTTGCCACTTCTACCGGATCGCGCGATCGATTCTATGGGATTGATCAACTTGTATCGTATTTGGTATATGGTGGTTTTGGTTGCGGGGATTTCCTTTTTCGGATATATCGCGATACGTCTATTGGGATCGACTCACGGTATCGGATTGGCCGGTCTTTTTGGAGGATTGGTTTCATCCACCGCAGTTGCGATGAGTATGGCGAAAAAAGCATACGAAAACGGTTTCTTGATGAAGAATCTCGCGTTGGGGATCGCATTGGCCTCCTCGATGATGTTAATTCGTGCAGGTGTGGAGATGTGGGCTATAAATCCCCTATTGGCAAAGCAGTTTTTTATCCCGATTTGTGCTGGATCTTTTGCGGGATTTATTTACATAGGGTATCTATACCGCACGACCAAGAAAGAGAATATTCCGCAGAATATTGAATTTACAAATCCGTTTGATCTCAAAGAAGCCTTGCTGATGGGGTTGATATTTGGAATAATTTTAGCTCTTATTACCCTCTCAGAGCGATATGTGGGAGATATGGGTGTCTATGCGGTTGCGCTGGTATCAGGGATTGCGGATGTGGATGCCATTATCCTCTCTTTGTCTTCATTGGCGAAAAAAGGGCTAGACCCGACAACCGCACAATATGGTGTCATTATTGCCATTGTGAGCAATTCACTCACTAAAAGCATCTTGGTTTTATATTTTGGTAAAACAGCCTTGTTTCGACTCATCGGAATTTATTATGTTATCTCCATCGGCACTTTTGCGATATTGGCAGCATATATGATAAGCATTAATTAAAAAAAAAATTAAAAGTTATGTTAAGTTTTATTTAACAGTTATTGGTGTAATCTGCCGTAAAAAATTAAGAAAAGGTTATAAATGTTCTTCGGTAACAGACAAACGCGCGATGACGTAGCACCCCTCCACGCGAAAATAGCACAACTGGAGAAAGATAATCAATCTTTACAAAATGAGCTTTACGAATTACGTCAAGCCAATGCGGAGTACAAAAACAATGCTGCTTTGACAGAGTTAATGACTCATTTGACAGAAAATCTCACCAATGCCTGTCAAAACGATTTATCCTTGCTGCAAAAAGATCTTTCCGATAATGTCAGTCAGCTCGAAGAGATAGAGTTGATGAATAAAAATAACCGTGAAAATACCATTGAGATCAACAGTGATATCGGTGAGATCCTTGATATTCAGCAACAGCTTGTCAACAATATTACCGATAACTATGGTTCGGTTGGACAGCTCAATGACGGTGTCGGCTCTATCGGACAGGTTATTGATTTGATCAAAGATATTTCTGATCAGACCAACCTCCTTGCATTGAACGCCGCAATTGAAGCGGCGCGCGCGGGAGAACACGGACGAGGGTTCGCGGTCGTTGCCGATGAGGTGCGAAAACTTGCTGAACGAACCCAAAAAGCTACGGCAGAAGTTGCCATGAGTGTACAAAGTCTCAAACAAAATGCGACCGAAATTTATGAGCGTTCGAGCGCTATGGAATCGATTTCAACGATGTCGAGTGAAAAATTAGAACAATTTAGAGCAACTTTGATCGATCTTGGAAACAGAACCGAAGTGATAGAACACGATTCTACGAATGTCCTTTATTCGGTCTTTATGGTTTTGGTCAAGCTGGATCATTTACTCTTTAAATCCAAAGGGTACAAAAGCGTATTTAGTAACAGAGTGGATGATGAATTTGTCGATCATCACCATTGCCGTCTGGGCAAATGGGCTGACGGGGGCAAGGGAGCTCAAATCTTTGGACATACACCAAGCTTTAGAAAGCTCGAAGCACCTCATAAATCGGTACATGACAATATTATTGCGGCTGTTAAATGCGTACAAGCCAATACATGTACTCAAGAGGCTAAAAATGTTATGAGTTATTTCAAAGATGCTGAGAGTGCAAGTCGTGAGGTTATTGCTGCATTAAACGCTATGTTGATTGAAGAAAGAGAAAAAAGAAATCATAAGTAAAGTCACAGATTAATCAGCAGGCTATTTCTTTGTTATTTATATAGTATTCAATAACTACATTGATAAAGAATATCT
>NZ_NSIU01000056.1 GCF_002633015.1 Sulfuricurvum sp. PD_MW2
GTTGATATTCCAAATCATCGAAGTATGCATAAAAATATCACTCCAAGAGGCGCCGGAATTGGAATGGTCCTTGGGGTTATGGTTTCTGATATTCTTTTTTTAAATGAGTTTATTTATATACATTTAGCCTCTTTTTTGGCAATTTTTCTTGTATTTATTGTTGGAGTCTTGGATGACCATCGTGATGCAACGCCGAAAACAAAGTTTTATGTTATTTTTGCGGCAGTTTTATTGTTGGCTTATGATGGAATTACTATCCACTCATTAGGGAAACTTTTTGGACATGAGATTGCATTGGGATGGTTCGCAATACCTTTTACGATGTTTGCCGTTGCCGGATTTACGAATGCCCTTAATCTTTCCGATGGTCTTGACGGTTTGGCAGGACTGTTAAGTATTATTATCCTCTCTACATTATGTTTTATCGGATATGAGCATAAAGACTTTTTTATTGTAGGGACTGCACTTTCTTTTATAGTGGCGGTTACAACGTTTATGTGGTTTAATTGGAATCCAGCGAAGATTTTTATGGGGGATAGCGGATCATTGACTTTAGGGTTTGTAATATCAGTTTTAAGTATCAAAGCATTGGAATATATCAATCCTATCTCTATTTTGTTTATTGCAGCAATACCAATTTTTGATACTCTTATCGTCATGATCCGACGCAATCGTAACGGGGGGGCTATATTTGCTCCTGATCAACTTCATATTCACCATATTTTACTTCGTTTTTTTAACGGTAATGTTCGTAATTCTGTAATTTTAATCGCTTTGCTACAATTGGGTTTTTCTATTATTGGTGTCGCATTTTCAGAAGTTGGGCAACAGCGTTATATGTTAATGTTATTTTTTATCAATATTTTTATTTTTTATATTTTATTAAACGGTATGCTGAAGCGACAGAATAAGTTTTCATTTTATCGAAAAAAACGTCGAAAGAAACATTAGAATTTAGATTTTTCTATAGACATTACAATTTGTTTTGCTGCTGTTTCCACCGAAAAAGTTTGCTTGAGGAGCTTTTTGGCATTTTGGCCTATTTCTTTTCGCTCATTACGGTTATTCAGAAGCTTAATCGCATTCGCTAAAAATACGGCATCTTCACCATTGATTGAGATAAGTCCTGCACCTGCATCTTCAATAATAGATTTTAAATCGTTTTGTGGATTTATACTTCCCAAAATAGGCATGCTCTGTACCATATATCCCAGCAGTTTGCCTGGAAAATTATGAGTTTTATGATTTTTGTGAAGAGTAAAAAGACCGATATCGAACTCCGCAAGCATCTGCTTATAGGTATCTTGCGAGACGGAAGAGAGTAAGGTAATATTGTTCAGTCCCTCTTTAATAATGGACTCTCTGATGAGTTCAATTTCATCGCCCGCTCCAACGAGTAGAAAATGGGCTTCTTTTTTTTCTTTCATCTTTTTGGCTAGGCGTACGATGTTCATCATATCCTGCGCGTGACCTATATTGCCCCCATAGAAGTAGACGACTTTTTCCTGAAGTCCCAATGATTCACGGAAGCAATTTTGAGAAATAGTAGGTATATCAGCGGCCCAGTTGTAAAGAATCTCGACTTCTTTGTCTCTATTGGAATTTTTTTCAAACCACTCTTTATTTTTTTTGGACATAACACCGATAATATCGGCTGAAGCATAGTTTTTATTTTCGAAAAAACGAAAATATTTTTCGATACTTGATCCGGATTGTATTAATCCCTGATCCACTGCCCATTGAGGAAAAAAATCGCGAAGGATTAGATAGCTTGGTGCTTCCCATAGTTTTTTGAGTCGATTAACGAGTCCACCCCAGAATATTGACGGAGAATAATACACAATAAGGTCGTGGGATTTCTGTTCGAAAAGAGGCTTTAAATTGTGCCATGCTCGATAAGAGAGAAGTGTTTCGTTGAGTGTTCTTTTGATCTTGCCTACATTTTTGATTTCACCGCTTTTAAATCGCCATATGCTGACGCCGTCAAGCTCAGAGCTATTGTATTGACAATCTAAGTGTATAGAGGGTGTAACAACGGTCACTTCGTGTC
>NZ_NSIU01000057.1 GCF_002633015.1 Sulfuricurvum sp. PD_MW2
CTATATAGGTTGCATTTTGCAGGGTATTCCTTGAAAAAAGCTGCTTCCATTTTTTTACTTGAGAAATATTTACTTCTAAAATTTGATCGGCATTATCTAAAACTTTGCTTACTACAAGCAAAGAGAGTTGATTAATCTCATCAATCGGCTTTAGTTTTCTGAGCAATTCAATATTTTCTTTAGTTGATAAGGCATATCCTACTCGTGCACCGGCGATTCCAAAAGCTTTTGAAAAAGTTCTTGTGATAATGATGTGGCTATAGCTATTAACAAGGCTGAGACTATCGATATCATAAAAATGGAAATAGGCTTCATCCAGAAGAAATAGAGTACCAGTTTTTTGGGTATGTATCGCTAACTCATTTAGTTCCTCTAAGGTGAATGCCGTCCCCGTTGGATTGTTTGGGTTAGCAAGAACAAATAGTCTGGTCTGATTTGTAATGGTATCGATGATTGTGTTTACAGGCAGAAGCATTGTCCCATCAAACTCTACATATTTTATTTTTGCTTTTCGCTGATAAGCGAAAACATCAAACATGGCAAAACTCGGGTTTAAATAAACGACTTCGTCGTTTTCTTCTAGAAAAATTCTAAAAATAAATTCTATGGCTTGTTCAGAACCTTGAGTAATGAGTAGCTGGTTGATATCGACATTTGAAAATTTTGCAAGTTTTTCATACAGCTCATACGGATCTGGATAGATGCGCAAGCTTTTTAGATCATCATGGGAAATTGCAAAATTTACAGCTTCAAAAGCACTAAAAGGGGGTTCATTTTTGTCTAAGCATATAAACTCTTTTCTGATGTTTTTGGATAAAGGAGGTCTATATAGCTCAGATAAGTACTGACTGTAGTTCATTTGGTATTCCAAGCTTCAAAGCTTTCTTTGCCGATTATATCACCATGTACATCACAGGTTGAACAAGGCTCCATCTTTCTGTCACTGTTGGCTAATCTTTCTTTAAACTTATGCAGTCTATCGCTCGTCCATAATTCCCATACGCTAGAGGTATTTACATTACCTACAACAAATTTTTTTTGCCAATCATGGGAACAAATATCCATATCCCCGTTAAAGTCTATCTTTACCATATAAAAAGGGTAATAACATACTTTTTTTAACGGCAGCTCTAGTATTTTTTCTTCGCCTTCGGCTCTGTATTCGTTTGAATCAACGAGTCCGGCTCTATTCGATATGGTTAATCCATAATTGCCGTTTTCATAGTATCTTCTTCTTAATATGACTTTTTCTTTATCTACATTGGCGTCATGTATCATATTACTAAAATAATCGATTTGATGACTTCCATCATACATGCTGATACTTAATACATCTAATCCGTTTTCAAACAGTGATTTTAATTTGGCAACGGTTAATTTGTCTCCATTACTAATCATTTCTAGTTGCGTATCCGGCAAATATTCTTTTGTTAACTGTATCAATTCGTCTATTTTAGGGTGGAGCAAAGGTTCACTAAACCCTGAGTACAAAATTTTACCCTTATAGTTTATGGCACTCAAATCTGATAATATTTTTTTATAAAAATCTTTTTTAAGAAGCCCTTTGGCATCTATTTTTTTATAAAAATCTTTATCAGAAACGGGGCAGAAGGAACAGCTTCTGGTGCATGCGGCCATAATATTTAGTTCTACTACGGAGAAAACTGGTACGTTGTCAATAAAACTCAATTTATCTCTGACAATATTGCCTTTTCGCTCGGTGCTTTGATCTATAAAAATATTATTCATATACTTTCATTCCCTTTTTTTAATGAGTTTCGCAGGTACTCCACCGACGATACTATAGGGTTCTATATTTTTTGTAACAACACTGCCAGCTCCCACTATCGAACTCTTCCCAATTTTTGTATTTGGTGTAATTACACAATTGGATGCAATCCAGACATCATCTTCGATTATGATTTCTCCATATTTATGCCCTTGCACTCTTATTGGAATATCACAATTGTCAAAATTGTGATCAGCAGATCTAATAACGCAATTTGCGGCAATTTGACAATTATCCCCAATAAATATTTTACCGAATGATGCTCCCAATTGGGAATTTGAATTCATGCCAAAATTATCACCGATAATTAATTCGCCGTTATTATTAGCATATATATAGCTATTTTTACCAAAATAGACATTATTACCCAATTCTATATTTTCAAATCCTAAAA
>NZ_NSIU01000058.1 GCF_002633015.1 Sulfuricurvum sp. PD_MW2
TTAAATTAGTGAAAATTAAACAATTTGAATGGACCCCATTTGGTAGATGATTTTTACATTCGCAACACCACCAAGTTTCAGATGTTTTTGTTATTGGAGCATAGCTTAATAGTAAATGTTTAATTTTAGGTATAAAAATGTAATGGATTTAATGTACAATACAAGCATTGTAAAATTTATAATAAAGTGAAGGCTTACTTATGTTTAGAAATACTGCAAAAATTAATAGTCTCGAAGAAGAAAAGAAGTTACTCGAATTAAAACTTTTAGCACTTGAAGAAAAAAATACTCAACTTGAGGCTATATCATATTTTTCGTATGAAGAATACATGGTGACCCTTAGTTCAGATGGTAGAGTGATTGCATCTAACTCAGCATTTGATACTCTTCCCAATCAAGACAAAATTATTTCAGCACTGAGAAAAAACCAAGCAACAATTAATGTAGATGAGTGTGAGGGTGACGTTAAATTCCAAACTATAAAAAATGGAACAATTTATCGCTTTAAAAAAGGGGATGTACGACACGACCAGAGTCTGCTTGCAACTCATCATGCATCAATCCATCAAGCACTTAAAAATAATCAAGATGTATTTACCGCAATGGTAGATCATTTACGTGTAATGTCAAAAGATGCTTTACAAATGACACATGATTCTAATGAAGCAAGTGAACTTGCTACAGAGGCTATGCTGCAAACAGATCAGCTTTCATCGTATATGAGTGAAGCTGTTCAATCTACGATTCAACTAGCACAACGAAGTGGTGAGATATCAAGTATTATTGCTCTTATTAAAGATATTGCCGATCAAACAAATCTTTTGGCTTTAAATGCAGCGATTGAAGCTGCTCGCGCTGGAGAACACGGTCGAGGTTTTGCGGTTGTTGCGGATGAAGTAAGAAAACTTGCTGAGCGTACACAAAAAGCTACTAAAGAAATTGAAATTGTTGTTCAAACAATGCAGCAAGAAACAACTGATATACAAAGCAGCACGGAAGAGATCAATAATCTTGCTTTAAAAACTAAAGATTTAATTGAATCAATTAACAATGATATTGTTACATTTAAAAACAATGCTATTGAGTCTGAAAAAGAGACGAATGTACTTGCTGATTTCGCATTTGGTAGCTTAGCTAAAGTCGATCACGTTATTTATAAAAACAATATTTATACACTCATCTTTGGAGAAAAATCAGAATTCAAAGAGACTGACCACACTGCTTGCCGTTTAGGTAAATGGTATGCTACTCTTGGAAATGAAGCCTATGGACATACAAGTGCGTACAAAAGCCTTGAACAACCTCATAGTATTGTTCATCGCGAAGCTAATGCATTAGCTAAAAAATGCTCAGGGAATAATGTTACGTGTTCTAAAGAAGAAATAAAAAAATCGATAGATACTATTGAACGTGCAAGTGCTGATGTTTTCAAATATATAGACGCTATGATCAATGAAAAACACTAAAAGATATATCAATCAATAAATCTTTTTTGCCAAAATATTATTGGTTTCGGGGAGTATTCGTATATCTCAGCCTCATTATCATTATACAAACTTCTCAAATGCATTACCGCGCGATAAACGGCATATTTTTTGCTTTAGGGTTGACTAGATAATTACGAGTTTAGGTCAAGGAGAAAAGTTGAAATTTCTAGTAGTAGATGATAGCTCAACCATGCGTCGGATCATAAAAAATACACTTGTGCGACTTGGATATGAAAATATTTTAGAAGGTGAAGATGGTTTGCAAGGTTGGAATACTTTAGATAACCATCCCGATACAAAAATGCTTATTACCGATTGGAATATGCCAGAAATGAATGGTTTGGAATTAGTCCGAAAAGTACGTGCCGATTCACGTTTCGAAGACCTTCCCATTATCATGATAACAACAGAAGGGGGAAAGACAGAAGTTATTACTGCATTAAAAGCGGGAGTCAATAACTATATCGTTAAACCTTTTACTCCTCAAGTCCTTAATGAGAAACTTGCTGCTGTTTTGGGTGTGTGATACATAGAATTTATCACACAAAAAAATAATATTTAATTCTGATTTTTTTTATTTTCCCACATATATCCCTCTTGCCGATACGTTTTTATAAAATCTTCTTTGAGCTTTTTGCGCAGACGGGATATGTGAGAGCGTA
>NZ_NSIU01000059.1 GCF_002633015.1 Sulfuricurvum sp. PD_MW2
AATATGCAAAACATTTGCAACATTATATAAATAGAATAATGGGGTCACATATTTATTAAATCAGGTGAGTTTAGTAAATTATGAGTAAAGGATAAATTTAATAGAAAAGAAGTTTAAATGGCGAATCAGGAATTAACATTCGGGGATGATGAATTCATCGTCTCAAAAACAGATTTAACCGGAAAAATAACATACGGAAATGCTTTATTTATTAGAATGTCCGGCTATTCAGAAGAAGAATTGTTAGACAAACCTCATAATATTCTCCGTCATGAAGATATGCCTGCTGTTGTATTTAAATTGCTTTGGAACCGGATCAAAGAAGGTAAAGAGATTTTTGCCTATGTAAAAAACAAAACAAAAAATGGTGATTATTACTGGGTATTCGCTCATGTTACTCCATCTTTTGATACAAATCGCAAAATTACCAATTATCATTCAGTTCGCAGAAAACCCTCTTCAAAAGCATTGAATGTTATTAAACCGTTGTATTCTGCGCTCCTTCAAAAAGAGCGCAGTGGTGGAATCCAGGCTGCAGAAACAGCACTCAATCAAATTTTAAAAGACAAAGGATTGTCGTATGAACAATTTATCCTCTCTATCTAAAGTTCAATATGCAAATTTAATTTCAATTGCATTATTTGTTATTGCGCTTATTATTGAAGTCGTTGAGTACGGTTGGACTTGGATTCGTATTCTTAACATTGCCAACTTCGCATTGGCATGGTTTGTATTTATCAATATTCGGGCGGCGCAAAAAACGATTCATGAAGTAGCGGCTGTTATCGCATCTGCTGAAAAAGGTGAGCTAGAGAGCCGTATTACGGAGATCAAAGATAATGGTGAACTAAACGCACTTTGTTGGAACACCAATAATTTACTTGATCAAATGGAAGTCTTTATCCGTGAGATCAGTGCAAGCGTTGAGGCCTCTAGCCATGAAGAGTTTCATCGCCGTATCGTTGAAAGCGGATTGCAAGGTGAATTCAAAGCTGCAAGCCAGTTTGTTAATAAAGCAATCGATGCGATGGAATCGAGTCATAATCATATTCAAAAATCGGTTCTTAACAGTGAGATTGCCGATATCGCTGCAAGCGGTGGAGGTTTGGATGTTATTCAAAGTGATTTGCAAAATACGATTGTCCGATTAAATGATATTACAAAAACGAGTCAGGTCACCTCTAAAAACTCTTCCGAAACGGTCGAAGAATTGGAAGTAATTATTGAAAAACTGACAAAATTGATTGAATTGGTTCAAATTTCCGCAGATGCGATTAATTCGTTGAATGAAAAAACAAGTGAAATTGAATCGGTCGTTAATCTGATCAAAGATATTGCCGATCAGACAAATCTTTTGGCACTTAATGCGGCAATCGAAGCAGCGCGTGCAGGTGAGCATGGACGAGGATTTGCGGTTGTTGCGGATGAAGTACGTAAACTTGCAGAACGCACTCAAAAAGCAACGTCTGAAATTAGTGTTGTTGTTCAAACGCTGAGCCAAGAGACGATGGAGATTCATGACAACTCAGATGGAATGAACCGTATTGCGAGTGAATCAAGTGACGCGATTCAAGTGTTCAGAAGTACGTTGCATACCTTTAATGAAGATGCGATCAATACAGCTCAGCAAGCTACAGCGATTGAGAACACTACCTTTATTACGTTGGCAAAAATCGATCATATTATGTTCAAATCCAATGCGTATCAAAGTGTCACGCACGCCAAAGATGTAGTTTCATCGAGCAATCATCATAATAAATGGTATGAGAGCGGTATGGGTAAAGAGAGATTCTCTAATTTACCAAGCTATAAACAGCTTGAGTCGCCGCATGCATCAGTTTATAATTTGGTATCAAAAAATTTGGATTTCATCAAACATGCAGATAAAACGGTAGAAAATCAAGCAACAATTGTTGAAAACTTTAAAAATATGGAGCAATCCAGCCGAAATCTCTTTAATGTTATGGATTCTTTGATCAAAGAATCAGAACAATCAATCACTAAAAAGTAGTCTTTCTTTCGTACAAAGAGTTCAAATGCTCTTTGTACGTCCTTCTATATTCCAAATGTATTTTGAATGGTCTGCAATGCATTAGAT
>NZ_NSIU01000060.1 GCF_002633015.1 Sulfuricurvum sp. PD_MW2
ATAATAATTCTTACTGCAACAACTCCCGCATCATAGATACTGCCATCTTTTCTTTTATATTTTGCCTCAAAATTAATTGGCTCAGTTTCAATAGTTGACATAAAATGCAATATCTCTTCTCTGCTATATTGAACATCTATATCAAAAATCCATAAATTTGTTATTTCTTGCATACTATATCCAAGCATATCCGCTGAGCGTTGACTGCACTCAAATAATTTTCCGTTTAATGAAAAAATAAAAATACCATCTGATGCTAATTTCATAATTTGCTGATATCGTCGTTTTTGTTGTTCAACGACATTACGAAGTATCACATCTTTAGTAATATTCTTGGATATTATAAGAATACTTTTTTTATCCGGCATTATTGATAAACTCATGTTTACGAGAAAAGGTTCTATTTCTTTTGTAAAACAATGTTTTTCAAAATTTTTTACGTAACCTCTTTCAATAACTTCTCTAATGACATTTTTTGATCGTTCAATATCTGCTGGAACACTCAATTCTATACACGATTTTTGAAGCAGCTCTTTTTCTGAATATCCTGTCATTTCACATTGAGCTTGATTAACTTTCAAAAAATTACCATTTAAATCAATTAGTGCAATTGAATCTATAGATGATTGAAACATTGATTCAAACTGTTGTTTTTGATTGTTTAAATTTTCTTCTAACTGTTTACGTTTCGAAATATCCTTCATTACCCCTACATAATATATTTCATCATCTTCTGCTATACTCACTTTTGTAATATTCAAATAAATGTGAAACAATTCACCATTTTTTCTTTTATTAACGATTTCTCCTTCCCAAGCATTTTTCTTTTCAAGATCAATCCATAACTGTTTATAAAAAGACGAATCATACATATCCGATTTCAAGACAGAAGGGGTATTCCCGATCAATTCAGACTCCGAATAACCGCTCATTTGGATATACGCTTGATTGATTTTTAGAATTTTCCCTTTTTTATCGGTAATGACTACGCCGTTCTTTGAATAAAATGCCGCCGAAGCAATTTTCAATTCTTTCATCTTTATATTTAACGAACCAACCATCCGGCTCAAAGCGATCCCAACGATTATAAAAAAAATCATCGAAATATAATCGCCTATATTACTCTTTTGAATGCTGTAAAGAGGTTCCATTTCAAAAAAATAAACCAATAGCGCCGTTAGTCCTGTGGCGTAATACCCACCTCTCTTCCCTCCAACTCTTACACTCAAATATAGAGAAAAATAGTAGGCAAACCAAATATGCGGTTTTACCCATACCCATGTCATTTTATGTATAACCAAAGTAAGAATAGGAATCAATAAAGCATATATTTCATTTTTTTTCATCATCATTTTTCCGATTTTAAGGTTTATCCATAACACAAAACAAATTTTGAACAATCCTATGATATGTCATTTTCGTTGCATTTGTGACGCAAAAAAACTTAATAAATTAAAAAAATGAAATAGTATTGTGATATTTCAGTACTGTAATAATTCGATAAAGCTATTGACATACTTTATATTTAACTGATGTGACATGTCACTTTTTATTAATTTCAGTGCATCATAGGTATGAAAATGTTCGCGGTAGGTACGATCCGTTGTTAACGCATCAAATACATCACACACAGCAATAATTTGTGCAAAAAGAGGAATCGCATTACCTATTAATCCATGTGGATATCCCGTACCATCAAGCTTCTCATGATGATATAAAATAGCCTCTAAGATTTGAACCTTATGGATGCCAAGTTGTTTTGCCAATTCATAACTGTATAGAGGATGTTTTTCTACCATTTCCGTCTCTTCCACTTCAAGATAAGTGGACTTTGTCAGTACTTCTTCAGATAAATTGACTTTACCGCAATCATGTAAAATTCCTGCAATTGCCAAATCGTTCAATTGTTGTCTAGTTAAATTTAGTTTATACCCAAGAATAACCGCCAACATAGCTACTTTTACATTATGTGAAGGCTCATTATATGTGTTTTCAAAAAACAATAATACTGATTTAAAAGGATGTCTAGAATATTCTAATGCTTTAATAAGGCTATCTGCCCAAG
>NZ_NSIU01000061.1 GCF_002633015.1 Sulfuricurvum sp. PD_MW2
AGATAACTGATATCACCCTCAAACGCTATAAAGAAAAAACTTTATTTCTACAGCAAGCTAATACCAATAGTAAAACCAACAGCAATGATCTCTAATATAACTATCTCGCCTAACCCGATTAAGCCCAAAAAGCAGCTAATTATTGGGCTAGGATTATTAAGTGGCCTTATTTTTGGGATTTTATAGCATTTTTTCTCGAATTAATCTCTAATTCCTCTCCTCTCCTCTCTACCCGATTCAGCCCCTAAATCCTCTAAAAAAGAGCTTTAAAGTATATTTATAGTAGAATTGAATTTTTTAAGTATCACACAGGGGAAAAAAGTAGTGGATGCAGCTTCAATCATTGTTAATCGGTTAGCTAAATTTTTCGGTGTATTTGTTAAAACTTTAGGCTATGTATTCCATTTCTTTTTTAAGACGAAGCGGTTCACCATACCAATGTACAGCAAAGCTTTTTTCTCAGGGGAACAGTCTGTAATCCCTAAAATAATCTGGCAAACCAATTACTCGAACAATGTTACACTCCCCGTCTATTTCAATTATCTCTTTAATCGCTTGATGTCTCTGGACTGGGAATACCGCTACGTCAGCACAGAAGAGCGTCAAGAGTTTATCAAAGAACACGCTTCCGAAAGAACCTATCATGCATTTGAACAGCTGACCGACGGTGCTTCTCAAGCTGACTTTTGGCGAGTTTTTACCTTAAATTATTACGGCGGTGTCTATATGGATATTGACGCCCATGCCGTCTGGCCCCTCTCCAAAATGATTAAGCCCGATGATAAAGAGCTGTTTTTAATGACAAAACACCACTATAGCAACTATTTTATTGCGAGTGCCCAAGGGAATCCGTATATGCAAAAAACACTTGATATCACGGTCGATAATATCGAGCAGAAAAATATCGGTAACGGTGTATACGATTTAACGGGGCCAACGGTACTCAACAGAGCAATAGGGGATGATAATGTCAATTTTAGGCATAATCGATACACCTGTGTTCAGGGAAGCTTTACCAACGAGTATTTTCAATATATGGATAAACCTCGCGGCAAATGGACCCACAAAAAACAAGACGAATTATTGAAATAAGTAAGTATTTAAAGAAGGAATAAACAGTGCGTAAGCGAATTTTAGTGACAGGCGGAGCCGGATTTGTCGGTAGTAATCTGTGCGAAAGACTTTTAAAAAATCCCAATTACGACATCTACAGTCTCGATAACTATTTTACCGGGAGCGAAGCCAACCATATCCCGAATGTTACCTATATCAAAGGGGACACGGCACAAATCAGCGAACTGGTCACATTTAATCCCGATATGGTCTATCACCTCGGAGAATACAGCAGGGTCGAGCAAAGCTTTGATGATATTGAAAAAGTGTGGCGTTATAATAAAGACGGAATTTTTGCCGTTCTCGAATTTGTCCGAAAAGCCGGATGTAAAATCCTCTATGCCGGAAGCTCCACGAAATTCGGAGACGGTGGACTTGGCAGAAGTGCATCACCCTATGCATGGACAAAAGCGACCAATACCGAACTGGTAATGAATTACGGTGCATGGTTCAATGTCCCCTATGCTATCACCTATTTCTACAATGTCTACGGTCCAAGAGAGATCCAAACTGGCAAATATGCGACCCTTATTGCATTATTCAAAGAAAAAATGAAAAAGGGTGAACCTCTTACGATCGTTGCTCCCGGAACACAAAAAAGAAATTTCACCCACATCGATGACATTATCGATGGGCTTGTACTGGTAGGTGAAAATGGCTATGGAGATGAGTTTGGTATCGGTAGCCCTGAAGCCTATTCTATCCTCGAAATTGCCGAAATGTTTGGTGGGAAAATAGAAATGCTCCCCGAACGAAAAGGGAACCGAATGACTGCCGATGTCATCAGTGCGAAGACGGAGGCTTTAGGGTGGAGCCCAAAAAGAACAATCAGTGATTATATTGAAGAATGTAAACAAAGAAAGTGGGCATAATTCACCATGCTCTTCAACAGCTACGAGTTCATCTTTTTATTTTTGCCGATTACCTTTTTCGTCTATTTTTGGC
>NZ_NSIU01000062.1 GCF_002633015.1 Sulfuricurvum sp. PD_MW2
TAAAATTTAGAATACTTTAATTATCCCACTCGCAAGGGAAACAATAAGCAAAAAGTATTATTTAATATAATATATACGATTTATCGCAGATAGTAACATTTAGAAACATATAGTCTAAAATAATTTGTTTTTTTGTGTTTATTACTGTATATTTACTAGCATCAACATGATCATCAGTTGTTTTATTTAGAAAATGAGCAAAATATTGCACTGAAAAATAAGTGTTTTCCGCATACTCTCCCCTACCCTACTTTTATAAGCTAAAAAGCTGCCATAATCTATACAAAAAACACTGTCGGAATGATAAAGACATCGAAAACTAATTATTGATGTTTTTCGATAAGCCATACTCAATTAATGTTTTGTATCAATAAAAATAGATCAATCCTCTTCTCTGGTTTTCAGCTCGTCCAAGAAATCAGCCCACCACTGCAATAGTTCTCTCATCTGCTCGGTATAATCAGCCAAATGTGCATAAGCTCGAACTACTTGATTGCCCTCTTGATGATCCAAAACTCTCTCTAATGCTTCGAATACTGCTCCATGGTCTTTATGATGCGTTCGTGCCAAACTAGCATAGGTCCCTCTAAAACTATGCAAGGTCTGTTTCCGTCCATTCTCTTCATCCGTAAACCCCATTTTTTTGTAATGCTTTATTACCGCTCTCTTTATTAACGTGATATCGGTTGTCTTTGATACCGTGAAATACCCATTCGCCCCAACCTGTCATTTCCTTGGTTTCTTTAAGCACTTCAATCGCTTGACGAGACAACGGTAAAACGAAATCAGGCAAATTTTTATCTTTGACTTTCATTTCAGAGCGCTTGATGATAATTACACCTTTTTTGAAATGTATGTTATCCCATTTCAATGTCGCTAAATTACCGATTCTTAGCATTGTCAAAGCTGTCAGTCTCAAAACATTGCGAACAATAATCCCGCCTTCGCCTTTATAACTATCCATTGCTCTGAGCATTTCACCCAATACTCTTTCATCGGTAATTTTTGGACGATGTTTTACTTCATGCTTTTTAAAAGCATCAGAACTAATTCTATCTGGAATGTTAACCTCAGTATAACCTTTATTAATCGCATATCGCCATAAGCGCTTACAATCGATAAATCGACGATTAGCCACGACAGGTGCCGTCTTCTCTTTTTCCAATAACACTTTCAACAGTTCGGGATGGGTTATATCTTTGATATGTTTTGAGGAAACAATATGTTTATATTTGTCGTAGACGCAGAAGGATGGAAATATATCATTTTCAAAAGAAGTTAGACGTTTTTTATGGGTACTTTCTGCATTCGTTAGACTATTTAACCAGCCATAGGCAACTTTATGAAATTGTCTTTTTAATAAAACCTGATTTTCCGCCTCTTTTTCGGCAATAATCTCTTTTGCTTTTTTACGCTCATCGATCGGATCAATACCTTCGAATGATTTGCTCTTATATTCATCACGCATTGCCCGCGCTTTCGCAAGGGTAACGGTTGGATAAGTTCCAAGCGTAGTCTTTTTAGGTTTGCCGTTGATCGTATAACGTATTTCCCAAATTTTTCGGCCGTCAGCTTTTACAAGTAGTTGCAATCCATTGCCATCAGCTTTTGTGTAATCTTTATTTTCTTTACTATTTGGCTTTAATTTTTTAATCTCGGTATCCGTAAGCGGTACTACTTTCTTATTTGCCATAATGTACCTCTGCTAAATGTACTTAATTTGAAACATATTAACAGTAGATTAGCACAACGTACTTTGATTGTAAAGTACATTAAAAAGTACATTAGGCTTTCGGATATAGATGGATTGGCTCGGATAGTTTTGGACGGGAAAAATAGATAAAGTGGCTAAAAAAGGGTTTTTGTGATGATTTTTTGGATGATTTGGGCTTGATTTAAATAAGAGGGTGGTACCAGTGGGCGGACTCGAATAGAAAAAACGTTGCCTTAAATAGGCTATTACCAGACTTTTTCATACTCAACAGTTGTCATCATTAGTCATAATTAGGCTCAATTTGGGCACACATAAAACCAGTAATAGTA
>NZ_NSIU01000063.1 GCF_002633015.1 Sulfuricurvum sp. PD_MW2
GTACTTTAGAATGAGGAAACAATATGACAACTAAAGCTAGTGTTCTCAAATTAAAGTTATTGAGCACTTTTATCTTTTTTTGCTTAGTGCCTATTGTGTTTATATCTGTTGGTAGCTATCTTGAAGTTAAGCATCGTTTTAGAGAGATGCATTTGGCGCATCTCGAATCAATCGTGAAAATAAAAGCAAATCAAATTGAACGGTATTTTCAACAAACAGAAAAGGATGTTGAAACGATTCAACATTTACCCTCTGTGCAAACGTATTTAAAATCTCCAAATAATAGAAATTCATTAACAAAAGCAAAATTGGCAGAACAAATTAAACTCTTGGTTGAAGGTAGAAATATCAATGATATCTATATTGTTGATAATGCAGGAAAAGTTGTTTTTGCTAGAACGTCTTGTTCAATTCAAAGAAACGAAGTCATAAATATTATTAACGCTAAGTATAATCAAATTTACTTTTCAAATATCTACAAAGGTCATGTTAATAACGTTGATTATCTCTATCTTGCAAGTATGCCTATTCTTGATGAAACTAAAAGGCGATTAGGCACAGTAATCGTCGAATGTACTGCTAATCCTTTGTTTAATCTAATTCAAGACTATACGGGTCTAGGAGAGACAGGGGAGACGTTATTGGGTAAAAAAATTGGTAAATACGCTGTATTCCTTAATCCACTCCGATACGATCAAAATGCTTCACTTGTACGCAAAGTAAGAATTGGAGATTCCTATGCAATCCCCATGCAAAATGCAGTGACGGGATCTAATGGATCTAACCTAACAATGGACTATCGAGGAAAATGGGTTTTAGCCGCATGGAGGTATATACCGCTTACACAATGGGGAATTGTTGCAAAAACAGATAGTTCTGAACTGGATGAAAGTCTGAATACCTATATGGATGCTATCATCGCTATTTCTATAATTATTTTAGTCTTTGGGATTGCTGCATCGTTTAAAGTAGCAATGGATTTAATGCGTCCTATCGTGTCTTTGGATGATTCAGCACACATCGATCCCTTAACGCATTTGCCGAATCGACGATTATTAACTGAAGTACTTGAACTAGCTATCAAAAAAGCAAAAATGAAACCTGATGCCATGTTTGCCGTATTATTTTTAGATTTGGATGGATTTAAACATGTAAATGATACTTACGGTCATGGGACAGGTGACTGGCTACTCAAAACAGTTGCTCAACGATTGCGACAAACTGTCAGGTCGTGTGACACTATTGCTAGACTTGGCGGGGATGAATTTGTAATTCTTTTGTCAGGTATTAAAGATGTACATAACGTTATGAGTATTTCAGAAAAAATTATCAAACAGATCAATGAACCATTTGTTTATAATGACAATAGTATTTATATAGGAACCAGTATAGGCATAAGTATGTGCAGTACACATAAATGTTCAGATGTATCAGAATTATTGAAAAAAGCAGATGAAGCGATGTATGTAGCCAAACAGTCAGGAAAAAATCAATTTAAATTTGCCGAGTAACCTTTTCTAAAATTAATAAATGGACGGAAAATAACATGAAATTCAATCTCAATAGTTTTCTCATTGGTGTTTCCGTCGCTTTGGACATGGCAGAAAAAAATATTTTTAATGTCAGTACGTATCATTCTCGCAGGGTAGCTTATATTGCTGTACGTATTGCTAAAAAACTTGGGATGAGTAAAGAAGAATGTTTTGATATATGTTCTTTGGCAATTTTACATGATAATGGATTAACCGAGTCTGCTTTGATATATGATCGTGATCCGGTTTCATCTATGATAGATTTGGAACATGTTTTTGAGCATTGCCAAATTGGTGAAAATAATGTAAAAAACTACCCTTTTTTGACATCAGTAGCTAATGTTATTTTATATCATCATGAAAATTACGATGGAACAGGTTTTTATGGAAAAGTAGGAACAGACATCCCGATCATGTCGCGGATAATTTCATTTTCTGATGTGATAGATTGTAATGTCAGTTTGATTGATTCATCTTTATCCAAGAAAAATAAAATAATTTCAAACAA
>NZ_NSIU01000008.1 GCF_002633015.1 Sulfuricurvum sp. PD_MW2
TCTCTCTCTCTCTCTCTCTCTCTCTCTCTCTCTCTCTACCATCATAAGCCTTAAACAAATATTTATTGTGAAATTAAACAATTTTGTGATGGCAATTATAATTAAATCGTGTTGCATTTTTGTGGCAAAACAATAAATAGCGACATTTTTGTCACTATTTATAAAAATATATATAAAAGTAATTTTGAAACATATTTGCCACACTACGATGCTACGATAACGGTGAAAAATAGCGATAAATTTTAAACCAATCGTATGAAAACCAAGAAAGTAGCAAGATGACATCCCAAAGTGAACTTCTAAAAGAGTATAAAAATATTGTAGATAATAATTTCATTGTTTCAAAGACGGATATCAAAGGCAATATCATTTATGTCAATGAAAAATTTTGTGAGATATCCGGTTACAGCGCATCAGAACTTTTAGATAAACCGCATAATATCGTTCGCCACCCCGATATGCCCTCTGCGAGTTTCAAAGAGATGTGGTCAACGATCTTAGATAAGCGGACATGGAGAGGGAGAATTACGAACCTCAATAAAAATGGGAAACCCTATATCGTTGAATCGGTGGTTTCTCCATTGCTCAACCCCGATGGAACGATTAAGGAGTTTATGGCCGTTCGTTATGAAGTAACCGAATTCGTTGAAGTCGGTAAAAAACTTTTGGAAGAGAAGCAAGCTCGCGAACAACAAAAAATCGAAAACGAGATGCTCCAGAAGATTAATGATGCCAAAGACTCATTTTTAGTTATTTTTACGCATGAGCTCAAAACGCCTCTCAATGCGGTTATCACTTTTTCAGACTACATTCGCAATACCCTCGAAGATAAAGGGAAAGAGTTTGAGGAGTTGGTTGAGTTATCGGATAGCATTCGAGAGAGCGGACTGATAATGTTGCGAACGGTAGAGACATTGCTTGATTTGGGAAAACTAAAAGCCCATAAACTTGTATTTAATGTGAAAGAATTTGATGTCGGATTGAGTATTCAGCAAATGATTACAAATCATAAAGTTCTTTTGATGAGCAATTCGCTCGAAATCGATGTATCTATAGACGAGAACACTAAACTCGTAGGTGATGCGAATTACTTTTCAAAGATGATTACCAATTTGCTATCCAATGCGATCAAATATGCTTCTTCACGTATTTATATCTCATATCATGTCAATGATGGAGCCTTTATATTGACAATCGAAGATGACGGTGCTGGAGTTGCTCCTGAAAACAGAGAAAAGATATTCGAATTGTTTGAACAAGCGGAGGATTCCCATTTTACGCGTAAAGCAAAAGGGACAGGGATCGGTCTTCATTTTATCAAACTGCTGTGTCATGAAATGAATTATACGATTGAGTGCAAAGAGTCTGCGATTTTGGGAGGCGCTTGTTTTCAAATAACTGGCAAAGCTACGACTATAACTACGGAAAAGGAATGATTTTTTATGCGTAAAATTTTAATTGTAGATGATGACAAGAATAATCGTCTCGCTATAAAACTCAATATTATCAAGCACCCCGATATCGCAATTTTAGAAGCAAAAGACGGCAAAGAAGCAGTCGAGATTTGTGAATCCGAGAGAGTCGATATCATTTTTATGGATATTATGATGCCGGTGATGGACGGTGTCGAAGCGACAACGATCATCAAAAAAAATCATCCGAGTATAATGGTTGTCGCCATCTCTGCAATGGACGATGATATGCACAAATCGTTAATGCTCAAAGCGGGAGCTGAGGATTATATTACGAAACCTTTTCATCCGGATGTTCTTAAAAAGCGGCTTGTGAACTATTTGCGATTGATCGTAAGCCGTTCTTCGCAGGATATCCATCTCTCGCGTATCAATCTTTTTAAAGAACCGGTGTATGACCGCCGTGTAAGTTTTAAAATTTTACGAGAGACTTCATTGGCCCTTTTTTGGGAAGAGTATCTCTTGTCCGAGCGTTATGGCAATATGACGTTGTTATGTGATGCGGTTCGTTCAATCTATGATGTCGGGCTGGAGCTTTTGGCGTCAGGGCATCATTTTAATATACATTGTGAAGAGAATGAGAAAAGTTTGTTGTTTACGTTGGAATCCAATCGTATTATCGATTTGCCCAAAGTGAATACGATTTTGGAACGTGAATTTGTGCAAGGGGAGTATCGTTTGGCAGATAATATTCTCTCTTGCCGTACCCATATCGAAGAAAAAAAAGGGGAGATAAAATCGTCTGATCCGCTTGCAAATTCAGTAGAACCTGTGAAAACAGGAACGGGAAGTTCTCAGGTACATCGAAAAATTTCGGCGCAAGAGTATCTCAAGGGATTCGAAGACGATCTCTTCGATCGACGGGAAGAGTTTGAGAAAGCGTATGAAAAATTGGACTCGTTGATTTTCAATATTTCCAAAAACAATAACTATGAACTGCTCCATTCTATCGGAAGTGTTACGAGTGAACTGGCACAGCAAATAGAGCGTCTGTTTGAATTTCATCTCCTTGCGCAGGCCGTTGTGTCACTGGGAGAATCGTTTGAATCTTTGGAACTTGAGTCACTTGATGAGCATAAAAAAACGCTGATTATCGGATTTTTGAATGGCTTCTTGACCGATTTTGATTGTTGGATACGGGAAATCTTTATCGATATGAGTGCAGACGATATCCATTATCTTGACGATTCTCTGATCTCCTCTTTTTCACAAATCACAGCGTTGATTCAAACAACCAAAAAAGAGGAAAATGAAGAGATGGAGATGCTCTTTTTTTAAGGATATTAGCCTATTTGGAAGCATCGCATAGAGAGGGTTCCATGTTGAAATCCCTCATACACGGTCGTTAGTTTTTCATCATCGTTTTGCGATCCCAAAATCGGCAATATCGGGAGATAATGCTCCAGTGTCGGATGAGCATGGGCGAAATAGGGGAGATCAAAGCTGATGATCTTCTGATGGTCGTTTAGAATCGCATCGGCAAACGTATCATCAAACTCTTTTGCCCATACTGCAACAGCGGCATCTCTATTTCTGTCGATGTCTCCGAGATTGTGGGTGACATTTCCGCTGCCTATAACCATGATTCCATCATCTCTTAGTTTTGAAAGTATTTTTCCTAACTCGTAATGCCATGATGCTGGTTTAGTGAGATCAATCGAGAGCTGAAAGACAGGGATGTCATGATCGGGAAACAGATGTACCAGTACCGACCATGCTCCGTGATCGAGACCATGACGCCGATCGATTAACGCATGCGTCAAATGGGCCAAAAGTACACTCGCATTCATCTCACCTGCTGCATCGTAATGAATATCATAGAGCGAATCAGGAAAACCATAAAAATCATGAATTGTTTCGGGTTTATCAACGATCGAAACCTTAGAGCCGTTCGTCGCCCAATGCGCTGAGAGGATCAGAATCGATTGGGGTTTAGGCAATCTTTTTCCGAGCTCTTTGAGACTGCGGGTATAGGGATTGTCTTCGATGATGTTCATCGGAGAGCCGTGGCTGATAAAGAGGGCGCTTTGACGCATGATCGGTTTCCTTGATGGGGATGCATGGGCAGCCAAGGCTGCCATGAGCGTTAAAAAATAACGGCGGTTCATGATCGGACGTTACTGAGCCAAAATACCCTCGAGTTGAACGTCGAGTTTGATTACATCACCTACTGCAACACCGCCCGCTTCGAGAGCTGTATTCCATGTAATGCCGTAATCTTTACGATTAAGTTTTCCGCTAAGCCCTAGACCGACACGGGTATTTCCCCACGGATCTTTGATGACACCGTTATTTTCAAGATCGAGAATGATATTTTTTGTCACACCGTGCATGGTGAGTTTCCCGTACGCTTTGTTTCCTTTGACTTTATCGAGAGTAAACGTAATGGTTGGATATTTTTGAACATCAAACAAATCAGGAGATTTGAGATGATCATCACGTTTGGTATTGGTGGTATTGATCGAATTGACCTCCACTTTTCCGTTTAACGTTTTAAGCGTTTTGCTCTTTTCATCGTATTCGAACGTTCCGTTAAAGGTGTCGAATTTTCCCGAAACCTCCGATATCATCATATGTTTGACTTTGAACCCGACGTTGGAGTGGCTCGTATCGACCGAATAATTTCCGGCAAAAAGTGATGCAGTGCTGAGCAATCCGAAAGCGGCTAGGGTAGAGATGGTTTTATTCATAATGTATCCTTTGTTATTAATGTTTTAGTGTTAGTGCATCGGCACGTCAAATAATAGAACCTTAGAGTCGCTGTGTGCTAAAAGGGTATATTCCTCCTCGTCTGTGATTTGCAACTCATCTCTTGCTTCAAGAGTTTGAGTATCTATACTGATTTTGCCTTCGATGACAAAGATCAATCGACCGTGACCCGATGCGACGTTTGGAATCGCAACGGTGGTTCCCTCTGTGATTTCAGTCGAATAGATAGCCGCATCTTGTTTGATTACAATCGAATCATCCATTCCGTCACCGCTGATGAGGGTGATCCATCGGTTTTGTTGATCATGATGGATAAAACTGCGCTGTTCATATCTAGGCGATCCTCCGTTTTGAGAGGGATGGATCCAAATTTGGAAAAGCGCTGCATCCGAATCTGCGGTTGCGTGTTCGGAGTGAAAGACACCGCTTCCGGCACTCATATACTGGATTTCACCTGCTTTGATGATCCCGTGATTTCCCTCAGAATCTCGATGTTCCAATGCACCTTTGGTAACGATAGAGATTATTTCCATATTGCGATGAGGATGCATTCCAAACCCTTTTCCCGCTTCGACAATATCATCGTTGATCACCCGTAAGGCTCCAAATCCCATTCGAAAGGGGTTGTGATATTCGGCAAAAGAAAAGCTAAATCGGCTATGCAACCATCCGTGTTCCGCGATCCCGCGCTCTGATGAGCGATGAAGTGTCAGTGCCATAGTATCTCCTTTTTGTAGTACTAATTAGTACTATTTTGATAAATTTTTTATTGCGCTTTTTCGAGTTTTCGGAGCAGATGAGAAAGGGTTTTGACCTCCTCTTCGCTCAGGGCTTTATCGTACCATCCGATCAGATTTTCAACATGGTTCGGAAAAATCGATTGGATCATCATTGAACCTTTCTCCGTGATCTCCAACAATTTAATCCGACGATCCTCATCTGAGGGTCTCATAGAAATCAGCCCTTTGGATTCGAGATTTTTAATCACAACGGTGATATTCCCAGGGGTACTGAGGGTGAGCGTCGTGATCTGACCCACTGTAAGCCGCCCAAGATGGTAGAGTGATTCCAAAATACCAAATTGTGGGAGTGTAAGATCGCGCTCTGCTAACCAGGTTGTTTCTTTTGCTCGAATTTTGGTCAGTGATCGTGAAAGCTCAATATGAGCGCGTAAAACGATATCTTGATGGCTGCCGTAGCTTTTCGCACGTTTCATAGAAAACCTCCAGATCATTTGATTGAGAAATATTACTACTAATTAGTAATAATGTCAATAGGAGTTGATGTAGGTATACTATAGTAAATAAATATATTTACTTTACTTTTTCTTCTCTATCCTTTACAATTACGATGTTTTTTAAAAGGGAGACAATATGATCGGGATAGAATGGATTGCAGTGTACGCTGCTTTAGGGATTTTTGTCGGGTTTATGGCTGGGCTCTTGGGAATAGGTGGAGGAATTGTAATGGTTCCGGCATTAACAGCTATTTTTTTAGCGCAAGGGATTGCGACCGATGATGTCGTCCATTTTGCATTAGGGACATCCATGTCGGCGATTATCGTCACATCATTTGCAAGTATGCGTGCACATAATGCCAAAGAAGGTGTAATCTGGGATATTGTAAAAATGATAGCACCGGGGATCATCTTAGGAACCTTTATGATGACGTTTGTGGCTGCCTATCTGAAATCGATCCATTTGGCCATTTTTTTCTCATTATTTACGGCGTATGTCTCTATCCAAATGATTATTGATAAAAAACCGAAACCAACTCGACAAATTGCAGGAAAAAAAGGGTTGTTTTTCGGAGGCACAATTATCGGATCGATTTCAGCACTCGTTTCGATTGGAGGAGGATCTCTCAGCGTCCCGTATTTGGTATGGCAAAATATCGATCTCAAAAAAGCGATAGGTACGTCAGCGGCTATCGGATTACCCTTATCAATAACGGGTACGATAGGCTATATTATCGCCGGTTGGGATCATACCTCATTTGAGCAGTTTCAGCTTGGTTTTGTCTATGTACCGGCGGTTTTGGCAATTTCGCTAACGAGCTTTTTCATGGCACCTTACGGTGCAAAATGTGCGCATATTCTTCCAGTTCCTATATTGAAAAGGATCTTTGCATTTTTATTGATGCTTTTGAGCGTGAAGATGCTATTTTCTGTTATTTCGTAAAGTCTAGAAAGTTTGCAGATGCAAACTTTCTTTATATACTATAATCTTTATAAAATTCATTTTTCTCAAAATGCTTTTGATTTCGATAAGCAAGAAAGCATTTTAATCCCACAGATAAACCGAGTTGATCTTTGCGTGAACTTGAAATATGTGCTTCGACTCCATGCCCATCTATTTCTTGAAGTTCAACACGAACGGTTCCTCCTATTACACGTAATCCGATAATAGTCGCAGGGATCGTATTTTCATGAAATTCAGTATATATATCAACATCATGAGGACGTACATACGTGATTGTTTTTACACCCTCTTCCTGAGAGGGGTGTCGTCCATGAAAGAGGTTGACTTCACCTAAAAAACTATAGACAAATGGTGAGGCAGGATGTGCATAAACCTCTTCAGGGGTCCCTTCTTGTTCAATTTTTGCTCTATTCATGACAACGATTTTGTCAGCCACTTCCAATGCCTCTTCTTGATCATGTGTGACAAAGAGACTCGTGACACCTGTTTCATCATGTAGGCGTCGAAGCCATGCGCGAAGTTCTTTTCGTACTTTTGCATCTAATGCTCCAAAGGGTTCATCAAGCAATAAAACTTTTGGTTCTACTGCAAGAGCTCTTACTAATGCAATACGTTGTTTTTGCCCTCCTGAAAGCTCATGAGGATAGCTTTTAGCATGAAATTTTAATTGAACCAGATTGAGTAACTCTTCGACTTTATGCCTTATTTCTCCTTCTGAAAGTCGTTCTTTTTTTGGTTTGACACGCAAACCGAATGCAACATTTTCAAAAACATTCATATGTTTAAATAATGCGTAATGTTGAAAAACAAATCCAATTCCACGTGAACGGACAGAACTTTCTGTAATATCGATACCATCAAATAAAATGCCCCCAGTATCGGCAGATTCTAATCCGGCAATAATTCTTAATAACGTAGTTTTTCCTGATCCTGAAGGACCTAATAGGGCAGTCAATTCTCCGGGCTGAATTGACAAATTGATATTGTTTAATGCCTCATATGTGTCGAATTTTTTACTGACGTCAATAATCTCAATACTCATTCTTTCCTCCATTTTCCGAATGAAATTTTTCGATACTTTTTTTGATTCCTAATGCAACAAGTGCAACAAATGTTAAAACAGATGCAAGTGCAAAGGCTTCAGAAGATAGATATTCGTTATAAAGCTCGAATATTTCAATTGTAACGCTCTTCATTGAACCTGCTACAACCGAAACAGCTCCAAAATCACCTATGGCGCGTGCGAAACAAAGAACCATTCCATAGAGTAATGCCCATTTTACACTTGGAAGAGTTACTTTCCAAAACGTTGTCATAAAATCGGCTCCGAGTGTGACGGCTGCTTCTTCTTCCTCTCGCCCTTGTGTTGTCATTAGTGAAATCAAAGACCGAGCAACAAATGGCAATGTGACGAATGTTGTTGCTAGGACAATCCCAGTGGTTGAAAAGACTATTTTGATATCATGATTAATACACCATTCACCCAAAAAACCATCGCTGCCAAACAACAAAATGAATACCATTCCTGCAATTACAGGCGAAACGGTAAACGGTAAATCTATCAAAGCGACCAGCAACCGTTTATAAGCGAAATCAAATTTACTTACAGCCCATGCTATTGCAATACCGAATATCGTGTTCAACGTTAAAGCGGTTGCACCCACGAGAAGTGTAAGCTGAATAGATGAAATGCTCTCAGGTCTGGTTAGTGCTTGTATATAAACCGTAAAACCGTTTTTTAGTGCAAAGTAAAAAACTGTTGTAAGCGGTAAAATAACCATAAATCCTATAAAAATAAATGCTGATATGAAAATACTCCACCGGATAATTCGTGTTTCTTTATAACCTCCATAACTCATCGATTGACTCCTGCATTACCAAGCTTTTTTCCTAAAAAATCGGTTAATACCAAGAAAATGAGTGAAACGAAAAGCATCACAACGGCTATTGCAGCTGATTCAATGTATTCGTATTGTTCCAATTTTGTAACAATAATCAATGGAGCAATTTCAGTTTGAAACGGTAGATTCCCCGCAATAAAAACAACAGATCCATATTCACCTACGGCTCTTGCAAAACTTAGAACGAATCCACTTAACCATGCGATCCATATAGTAGGGATAATCACTTTCCAAAAGACTTGATACCCTTTAGCCCCTAATGTTGATGCAGCTTCTTCAATCTCCTTTGGTAACTCTTTAATCGCTGGGACCAAAGTGCGTACGGTAAAAGGAACACCGACAAAGATTAGCGCTACAACAATGCCGAAATATGAAAATGCACCTTTAATCCCCATGGTTTCGAGTGGTGCCCCTAAAAGACCGTTGGATGAATATAATGTTGTTAGTGCTATCCCAGCCACAGCCGTAGGTAGCGCAAACGGCATATCCACTAATGCATCTAAAATATTTTTTCCGAAAAACTCATACCGAGCCAAGACCCATGCAATACAAAAGCCAAATGCAGCATTAACAAATGCTGCAAAAAACGAAGCGGAAAAACTGATTTTATAGGCAGCTAAAGCTCTTTCTGAGAATGCCGCTTCAATAAATGTTTCATATCCTCCGTCTATCGATTTAGCTGCTAGTGCAGCGAGTGGAATCAATATCAAAAGACACATATAAAAAAATCCGAATCCGAATGTAACACCGAATGCAGGTAATGCACTGCGTTTTGCTATTTTCATCCTATTCAACGTTAATCCTTAATGTCTGGAATTTGGATTATAAATACGATCGAATGTTCCACCATCGCTAAAATGTTCTTTTTGTGCTTTCGTCCATCCTCCAAATACCTGATCAATAGAGAATAATTTTACTTGTGGAAAAGTTTTTTGAACATCTCCGTTCAACTCTTTTGCAATAGGTCTAAAATAGTGTTTTAGGGCTATTTTTTGAGCATCTTTTGTGTATAAATAGTTGAGATAATCTTGAGCTACTTTGCGTGTACCGTGTCGATCAACGTTTTTGTCCACAAGAGCAACAGGCGGTTCTGCCAGAATTGAAACGCTTGGTGTGATAATTTGATATTTATCTTTTCCAAGTTCATTTACTGCCAAAAGTGCTTCGTTTTCCCATGCAATCAAAACATCTCCGATACCACGTTCAACAAATGTAGTAGTTGAACCGCGGGCTCCTGAATCCAGTACTAATACATTCTTATAGAGCGCTTTTACAAATGCTTGTGCTTTTGTTTGATCCCCTTGGTATTTTTGTAAAGCATATCCATAGGCTGCTAGATAGTTCCATCGCGCACCGCCAGATGTTTTAGGATTTGGAGTGATAACACCTACACCGGATTTCGTTAAATCTTCCCAGTTTTTTATACCTTTTGGATTTCCTTTTTTGACAAGAAATACAATGGTTGATGTATACGGCGAACTATTGTTCGGTAATCTGGATTGCCAATTTTGCGGAAGCAACTTTCCTTTTTCAGATATGGCATCAATATCATAGGCAAGGGCAAGGGTTACGATATCGGCCTCGACACCGTCGATAACGCTTCGCGCTTGTTTTCCAGAGCCTCCATGGGTGGTTTGTGTATGAACAATTTGTCTTGTTTTTTGCTGATATTGTTTTGCGAATTGCGCATCAATATCTTTGTACAGTTCCCGCGTCGGATCATACGAGACGTTTAGCAGGTTGTATTCTGCTGCACTTAAGGTTGAGTGATTTATATAGGCTAAAAGAGCCAATGCTATCCAATGCTTTTTCATGTTTATTTCCTTGATGTTAAAAGTTTAGTTCACGCATAATTTCGTGCAAGTTGTTTGGCCCATTGAAAGGCGAGCAGGCTTATTTTGTTTTACACATGTCCATCATCATCGTATTTCTCCTTTTTTTTAATTTGTATGAGAGGTTAAAATTTATAAAGTAACTCTGCACGATATTCGGTAAAATCCCACCCTTTAGGCGTACCTAATTTGGCATATTGTGCATTCCCTTTATCGTTATGATCTCCAAACCGGATTCTTCCGCTGAGTGCATTTGTAAACTTATAGTTCACATCAGCGGTAATGGTTCTCATATCTCCCTTAGGCTGTATTTTTGATTCGTCTCTATTATCAAAGAGATAACAAATATTCGTAGACAAACCATTGAACAAGCCTGCTTTTTCGAAGTCGTACCAAACTGTTGCGCTATAGGATCTGATATTGGCGTCATAGTTTTCTATTTTCATTGTTGCTGTATACCCTTTAGTCGGATAGCTTCCCCATGGAGAGAGAATATCAGCGTCATTAGATACAGCAGAGTAAGCTAATTGAAATTTTGTTGCCCCTTTTTCTGCTATTGCTCGATATGCCCAAAACGTTGAATTTAGACTTGTAGGCGTCTTATATCCTGTATTGGATCCATCAAATGCTGCTATATTCGCTGATCCTAATTTCCCATCTAATTGATCAATTTGGCGCAGGTAACGTCCTCCCAGTGTGATCGATAAATCATTAATATTGATTTTGTAATTAGCTTCTGCGATGACATCACTTAAAATGCCATCAAGTTGGTAATACCAGAGTTGTAATTTGAGATTGGCAAAAGAATTGTTGTCAATGCCAATGACACCTAAATAATCAGGAGTTACTTTTTTCAAATTGTTGAATGCTGCCGTTCCACCGGTAGTTAAACCGCTTGTGCGAAGCCCTTTATTGGTGTAGCTATCGTTATCAAGTAATCCACCAAAAAAAGTTTCATTTCGAAGTTTAAACTCTGTGATATAACCTAGTGTAAAAGTCGTATTTTGGAGATCTTTGTTAACAGCTGTATATCCATTAAAAGTGTATGGAACCATTTTTGTATCATCCGCTCCGGTAAGAGGAGTTTCAAAATATTGTCTTCCTGCAGTAATGAGAGATTTGTCATACTCAAATTGGATATTTGCAATTCCCAAAACATTGATAGGATCGAGTTCTTTATCCGGTGTTTGTACAACGCCATTTGCTGCTGAATAGGTAGTATATGTGGATGCTGATGTATTAAACGCATTTCCACGATCTAAATCGGCGCCGGATTTTGCAAAAACAGCATTGTGGCTTAATCCGGATATAGGTTGTGACGTAAAATATTCCCCCTGTAGCCGAAAATGCTTCAAAGTAGCTGTTTTGATTGCTACACTCCCACCTAATGCGGCTATTTCGCTATCAGGATTGGTTTTTCCACCATTATTTGCGGTATTTCCTTTGTTATAATCATCAAGATCATTCCACTGCCAATTAAAATAGTTAAAGCGTATTTTTCCGCTTACCTGTGCTTCTTTAAAGGCATCTGCTATTGTTTCTGCAGCAAACGCATTCGTATAAGCGAGGACAAGTAATGTTGCCCAGCTGAATGTTGTGAATTTCATCGTATTTCCTTAAGGTCACTTATAATGCAACCAATCTATTTTCGGCTGGAATAGTAGTGACAAGGAAAGTTTTCTGTCAATAAAACATAGTAAATCTATAGAAATACTAAAGTATTTAATCGATTTGTTTAGAATAGACTAAAAATTTGTTTAACCTCGCTGTTTATGGAGTTTTCCTGATATTGTAATAAAAAAAACAAATCTTAATATTCAAAAAAAATAATAGTATATTTGAAAGAATTTAAAGCAATAAGATCAAATTCGAGATATTTTCAGTGAATTGATATAAAAAATACTTTCCTCAAAAGAATGATATGATGCAGTTCTGAATGCCCTTCATAAATCTGTGATAAAATTACAGCAAAGAGACTATATTACGAAGGTTCATTATGTTATTTAATCCTACTCCGCTCGAAAAACTGACAACACTGGTTAATGATTTGCTTGAAAAACAAGCGACGCTCAAAGAGGAGTTGGAAACCCTTCGCATCGAAAGCGCTTCGATGCGCGGGAATGAAGAGAGTAAAGATGCGGAAATTCAGCGTCTTCACGGTGCATTGGCATCAAAAGACGAAGAGATCCAAATGTTGAATGAGGATTTGGCTGCCAAAGATGCCGAGATCGAAGCGATCGTTGCTAAAATCGAAAGTCTTCTTGGATGAAAACCAAAGTATCCCTTACCATCAATGCCAAACGCTATGACATTGATGTAGAGGACGATTTTGCCCAATTTTTGACTGCACATATGAAACAAGATTTTGCTTTTGAGGGGAACAACGATCTAAAGTTTCTTCTCCAAGCCTACGTTCGTAAAACTTTCGCTTTGTACGAGCAAGAAAAACAGATCAACGCATTGATTGATCGTCTCGAAAACCACTGATAATCCTCCACAATCGCTTCACAATCTTTTTTTAAACTGCTTTTATCCAAAGAGGGTCTCGTAAGAGAAACTCTTTCAAAAGGAGTTGAAGATGAACAAGTTGCTTTCCTTATTGCTGATTGGTGCGTTGAGCGCCTCTATAGCTTCTGCGGATGCGGCATCAGGACAAAAAGTCTATTTGAAAAATTTCAAAGCGAAGTTCAATATGAACGGAACCAAATTCGCAGCCGAGCATACGGTAGCGGAGTGGGAAGATCTTTTTGCCAATAATGCCAAAGGATTTATCGAAGAATACGGCAAACGTTTTCCGAACGCACTACCGGTTTTGAGCAATCCTGAGATGAAAGATAAACTTCAAGAGGTGGGCGATTTCGCCAAACAATACGGCAGTGATTCGGGCAATGTCCCAAGCTGCGGTTAAAAGATAAAAAAGGATTTAGTATGAAAACGTTAATGGCTATTTTGGGACTTACGGCGATGTTGAGTGCTGCGGATGGAGCGGCAATGTTTCAAAAATGTGTCGCATGTCACGGTGCAAAAGGTGAAAAGGCCGCTTTGGGCAAATCCGAAATAATCTCGGGCTGGAGTTCGGCAAAAACGCTTGATGCTCTTAAAGGATACAAAGCAGGAACACGTAATACCAAAGGGATGGGTGCCATCATGAAAGGGCAAACAGCAACTCTTAGCGATGCGGATATGAAAACGATCGCCGATTATGTTGCGGGTCTGAAATAATATCCCTTAGCTGCTGCGAGCTGTCGTAGCCAATCTCGTTTGTTTCCGTCATTCTCCTCTGCGCACGCAGGGGATTATTCCCACTCTACACAAATCTTTGTTCCCACTTTTTCTTCCGATTCGATCGTAATATTTAGATGGTACTCTTTGGCAATCATTGCGACGATATTCAATCCGATTCCGAATCCTCCCACACTTTTGTCCGCACGCGTGTAGCGCTCAAACACCCGATCAATCATTTCAGGCGGAATCCCGATCCCGTTGTCTCGGACACATAGGCTTTTAGGCTGAAGCGAGATGGAGATCGTGCCGTTCATCTGATTGTATTTGATCGCATTGGAGAGGAGATTATCGATGATACGGGTCGCTTTGGTCTGATCGATGGTGAAGATGACATCTCTTTCGATGGTCAAGTCTAAGGCGATCTTTTTTTGCTCGATACGGTGGCGAAAATATTCCAGACGCTCATGAACAAGGTGTGAGAGATTGAGTGGCGCATTGTGTACCGCAACATCGTGATTGAGGATGAGATAGGTGAGATCATCATAGAGGGTAGAGATCGTTCGCGAAGCGATTTCGATCCGTCGCAGTTTTTTCTCAACCGATGGAGGGAATGCATTTTCTTGCAGGGCTTCAATATTGGTGAGAATCGCACTGACAGGGGTATTGAGCTCATGAGTGGTGTCTTTGATAAAATCATCGAGCAATGCAATCGCTTCGTTCATTGGCCGGAGAATCAAACGGGACAAGAAAAATCCGACGGCAACGAGGATTAAAAACAAAACGGCACCGAAAACAAGGGTGATTTCGAGTGTTTGTTGTCTCCATAAACCATCGTCTTTCGTTTCAAAGACGAGATAATAATCACCCATGTCGTACGGGGCTAGGGGGATGACGAGGTAAATATGATTGTTAAAAAGATAAATATTCTCTTTAAAATGGATCTCATTGGTATGTAGCCGGGAGACGATCGCTTTTTTATCGTAGCCGAAAAGAGCTGTTTTGTAGGCTAAATCTTTGGGAAATGTAGAGAGATTGCGATCGTTTTCAAGCCAATCACTGAGTCGGGGAACATAACTTTCTGATTCGAGCTGCATCGCAAGACGATGGGAAGAGAGCATCAGCGTTTTGGCGTATTGATAATAGAGGACACCCAGTAACGTCAAAATCAGAACAGACATGACTCCATAGAGGATCAGGAAGCTTTTGAGGGTACGGTATTTAGCGAAATTGATACCCGAGGCGCTTGTGGCTGACAATGGAGTCCTTTCCCAGAAGTTTGCGGAGCGTTTTGATGTAAGTGCGCAGGCTTCCGTCGCTTGGGGTTTCATCATAGTCCCACAGATGCTCCATGATCATTTCATGCGAGAGTAGCTCGTTGCGATGTTGGATAAAGAGTTTGAGGAGTTTGTGCTCTTTGAGCTGAAGGTTTTGAACCATTCCGTTGATAGTAAGCAGCTGATTATCGATATCGTAGGTGATCCCCTCGCCTAGTGAGAGGGCATCGGTCGGATTATGATAAAAGTTCCGTTTGAGAATAGTCTGTATCCGAAGCAACAACTCTTTGAGCGCAAAGGGTTTGCGGATATAATCGTCCCCTCCGCTCTCAAACCCCGTTTCGACGTCCTGCATCGCATTGCGTGAGGTGATAAAGATCGCGGGGGTGTTATTTCCCTCTTTTCGACTTGATTTGAGGAGTGAAAAACCGTCTCCTCCCGGCACATTGACATCGAGAAGTAAAAGATCAAAGCGCTGTTCATACAACAGATCTTCGGCAGAAGAGGCGTTATAGACGCAGACCACTTCGTATCCCTGCTCCTCCAGATATTCACTTACGCTTTCTGAGAGGTTTGGATCGTCTTCGAGAAGGAGAAGTTTGGCTTTGGTCATGATAGCACTATTCCAAAGACGATGAACAACACAAATGATACGCCTGCTGCTATGAGCGCGTATGGAAGCTGAGTTCGGGTATGTTCCCCCACTTCGCATCCCGATGCCATAGCGGAGATAATGGTGGTATCGGAGATTGGGGAACAGTGATCACCAAAAACGCCTCCTGAAATTACGGCTCCCATACACAGAGCAATCGGTGCATCAAGGCCTACAGCCAAAGGGACGGCGATAGGGAGCATAATACTAAATGTTCCCCAACTCGTTCCCGTCGCAAATGCGATGATCGCTGCTAAAATAAAGATGGCACCCGCTAAATACGATGAGGGTAGATAATCTCCGATGAACGAAGCGAGATATTTGCCCACCTCCATATCAGAACTTACTCCTCCGATAGCAAAGGCAAAGAGCAAAATTGCAGCAATCGGCGCCATCGATTTCGCTCCTTGGAGGGATGCAGAGAGAAATGCGTCAATCTCAAGGGCATTTTTGAACCGATAGTATCCAAACATCAAGATCAAAGTAATAATAAGGGTATAAAAAATCGATGTCGATCCTGACCCTTTAAAGATATTTCCATCCCCCGTAATAAACATAAAGAGGATGACTCCGCTGATCATCCACACCATCGGCCATAAAAAGAGGCCGAAATGTCCTCGATCATCTTCACACTCGATTGCTGGAGGGACTACGATCGCATGGCGCATGGGACCAATATCGAGTTCAAACCATACTGCGATGAATGTGATAATGAGTGCCATAAAGGCATAAAAGTTAAATGCAATCGATTCGATAAGCCATGTAGCGCTTTCCCCTCCGATGAGGCCCGCAGTGATTTGTCCTCCGATAAGACCGAGCAAGAGGGCACCCCAGCCGTTGAGGGGGATCAGAGAGCATACCGGTGCTGAGGTTGAATCACAGACAAAAGCGAGTTTTGCACGGCTGATACCGTAACGATCGCAAAAAGGGCGTCCGATAGCACCGGCAACGAGGGAGGTAATCGAAGATTCGATAAAAACGATAATCCCGGCGATAAAGCTGGGCATCAAAGCCCCTCTTTTGCTATTGACCCAGGAGCGTTTGACGCTCAGTTCATGAACCAATCCATCTACCCCACCGCTACGTTCTATAAGCGCCATAACCGATCCGACCATGATCGCAAAGGCGAGAGTTTTGAGCACCCATCCCTCACTCAGTAGCCCTCCGAAGCGTTCAGCGATGAGGATCAACGTATCAACGGGATGAAAGTCGGCAATAATAAACTCTCCTACCACAACAGCTGTTGCCAAAGCGATAAAAACGGAACGGCTGAAGAATGCGAGAAGGATGGCGATAAGAGGGGGGAGTAACCCTAAGAGACCGTATTCGATTGGGGATCCTTAGAGTATCATTTGCAGACGCATAATACCTGCACGGTCAAATTGTTCTTTGTAGTACTCACTTCGTTTTTCATCGATCACTTCAAATCCAAGTTTTTTGTAGATCATCTCGGTCTCCACCGATCCGATTTCAACAGAGGTTTGAACTTTTCGGTATCCTTTTAGGCGTGCGGTGAGCATGCTTTTTCCGATGAGTTCTTTGAAGACGTCGAGCGATTTAAACTCCGGTTTGATCAACATAAAATCGAGGACAAACGTTTTGTTATCGGCTTCACCTTCACACAGCAAATACGCCGCAATCCGCTCATGATAGGTTTCATCAAACCCGATCTCTTCGAGTGCTTTGGAGAAAATTTCATGCGTTGCGATGCGCGGTTCATACCCGCAGATTGTTCCGGCACTCACTCCATTTGCAACAGCAATGAAAAAATTAGAAAAATGGCAGTAGCTTTTTGTCGTAGTGAGGGCGAGTTGTTTGAGATGGGATAGGAGGGTATCATTATCGGAAGTATTGAAAACCAGATCGAAAAGACCGATCTTTTTACTATTTCGCGAACTTTCCAAAAGGGCTTGGGCAATGATGTCAATATCCGCCTCAGTTGCTTTACGAACGGTAATACTCATCACAGCCTCACTCTACGAATTTTCAATATGCTATACTACCTAACTTTAAAATAAACTAAGAATTGTGACATGATGAAAATAACTTTGGCTTTTTTATTGATTGGCGGGTATTCATTCTTGTTTGGTGCACAACAGTTAATTGTTGTTCTTTCCCCTGAACTCAACGCTACAAAAGCATCGATGCAGCGGTATGAAAAAAAGAAAATTTGGGAGAAAGTGGGGATGAAAACAGCGGTAACATTGGGGCGAAGCGGTTTGGGATATGCGGCATTCAAAGAACCGCTAAAAAATGAGGGAGACGGACGTTCTCCTTCAGGATTGTTTTCGATCATGTCAACGTTCGGTTATGATCAAAATAGCACCTTTAAACTTCCCTATTGGCATGCGGATGACAACCTTTATTGTATCGATGATATAAACGATTCACGCTACAACCGAATGCTCCGTATTTTTGACAAGAGTGTTTTGCCCTCGAGCTATGAAGTGATGCACCGTTCCGATGGAGTCTATCGTTACGGTGCGGTAATCGGATATAACGATATGGCTCAAAAAGGGAGAGGATCGTGTATTTTTATCCATCTCAACCATAGTGATAAACATCCTACTTCAGGGTGTACGGCAATGGATGAAGCACCGCTGCTTGAAGTGCTCAAATGGCTCGAACCGCAAAAGAATCCTCAAATTCTACAAGTGATGAAAAGCGAGTGCGGGAAATACAAAGAGGAATTTGAGGGGATCGAGTGTGAATAATCATCGAGAAAATCTCGATGATAGAGGGAGTATTAGTTGTTGTGAACATCCACTTTCGGTGTTGTTGCAGTAGATGCAGGAAGCATCGGATAGATAATAGATGGTTTTTTACCCTCAAGTGATTTGAGAAATGTGTGGATTTCAGCCGTTTCTTGATCATTCAAATCGACACCGAGTTGGATACGACCCATCTCTTTGATTGCTTCGTTTAGGGTTGCAATTTGTCCGTTGTGAAAATACGGAGCACTCTGCGTTACGTTACGTAATGTCGGTACGCGAACCATGCCGTTGGCATCCCCTTTGAAATCTCCTACGTTCATGTGTTTGTATGGAGCAGCAACACCGAAAGCTTGCATCGTTCCACCAAGGGCGATATCGTTATGACACGTTGTACATCCCTTGGTAATAAAGGTTTTAAGCCCTTTTTGCTCTTCTTTGCTCAAAGCGTTTTTCTTGCCATTTAGGAAATCATCATAGCGAGATGGGGTCACAAGAGTACGTTCGAATACGGCAATCGTATCAGCAACTTTTGCAAAATCGATTTTGACATCTTTGCCGTATGCTTTTTTAAACAAGGTGACGTATTCAGGGATAGAGTTAACCACGCCTTCAACAAATGCTTTTGGAGCTGCCATCTCCGGTCCTGCTTGGATCGGTCCTTGGGCTTGGTCTTCGAGATGCGGAGAACGTCCGTCCCAGAATTGTTGGCTGTAAAATACTGCATTATAGACGGTTGGTGAACTCAATCCGTGCGGGTTGGAGGTCCATTTATGTCCGATAGCGGATGCCATACCATCCGTTCCGCCGGTAGCAAGGTTATGACAGGTATTACAACTGATCAACCCGCTTTTAGAGAGGCGTGGTTCAAAATAGAGCATTTTGCCGAGTTCCACTTTGGCTGCTGTCGTTGGATTTTTAAGATTTGAAGTCAATTTTTCAAGAGCTTTTGCAGAAGAGGGGATCGGTTTTAAACCGGCACTTTTAGCTTCATCGATGAGTGAAGCTCCCATCACAGTGGTAGCGACGATTGCAGAGATTACCAAGGCTTTCATGAAATATCCTTTAAAATGTAGAATGGGATAAAACAAAATTGTAGCACAGGGAAGCTAAAGGAAAATTTTTATCCTTTAGATAAGTACAAGTTCTTGAATAACTGTTGAGCGTTTGGTGTGTTCCAACCGTCGGCATGCCGATTCGAATGCCCCTGATTCTCCGACAACGATACAGTGTTTTTTTGCTCTGGTGAGTGCGGTATAGAGGAGTTTCGTATTAAGCATAATGTGATGTGAAAAACTCATGATGAGTACAACCCGTTCATATTCCATCCCTTGAACTTTATGGACACTCAATGCGTAGGATAGATTCAGATAGTTGTTTAACTGATCAAATTTATAGTGGACGATAAGCTCTTCGTTGGGGTAATAGACATAGCAAAGTTCTTCTTCCTCATCGATACGGAAAATGAGTCCGCACATACCGTTAAAAATGCGACGCTCACTTGCTTCAGCGGCCTCTTTGAACTCTTCGGGAGTGGTTGATGGGAGATTGTCGTTTTTGGTATGGACGACTTTGTCCATGAGTCGAAACTCCCCTTTATACGTTTTGATTTTCTTTTTTGGATTGGGATTGAAATACTCTTGCAGCAAAAGATTGAGGTTATCGACTCCCAACGCATTTCCCTTCATCGGTGAGATCACCTGAAAGGCGCTGAGATATTCACGTATCGCTTTGGCTTCGAGTTTTTGACGTGACTCGCTCAAATAGCGCAATGTGACATCTGCAACCGCTGCCAATGTATTGTGTGCAAGTGTTTTAAGGACATCTTCAAACTCCCCTGTAGAGAGGGAGTTTTTGAGGGCATATCGGTTGGGAAGTTCGACACTCAAAAAAGTAAAATCGTCATATTTTTCTTGATAGTTTGGAATGATTCCGCGACGAATGTCATTGGCAATAACAGCGATCGCCTGATCGGGACTTTGCCGGTAGATGTGTGTGAGCATGACCGTTGGGGCAAGGTTGAGGGCAATGGCATCGCTTAGAGGGCTTCCTGCTCCGATAGGAGGGAGCTGGGCGTCATCACCAACGATAATCACGATAGCATCACGGTCGATTTTAGCCATGAGACGTGCAAAGAGAAGCGAATTGATCATCGAAGCTTCATCAATGAGGATAACTTTGTAGGGCATTGTATCATGTGATTCAAATCGCACTAGGAGGCTTTGTATCGTTGCACTCTGATAGCCGCTGCGTTCTCGAATACGCTGGGATGCAATACCGCTCAAAGCACAGGTCATGATAAGGCTTGGTTCATGACGGGTAGCCAAGAGATCAAGAAGTGCTTTAGCCGTGGTACTTTTCCCGGTTCCGGCATACCCTACGAGTAAAATCAGTCCATATCCCCGGTTGATCAGATCCAGTGCCTCATATTGCTGTTCTCCCAAATTCAGCTCATGCGCTTTTAAAAAATCATTCAGATCCTCACTTAGTATCTCATGGATACTTTTACCACGACGTTTGAACTCGTCAATGAGAAGTATTTCCGCTTCATAGATACGGCGGGGAGATAGTTTTGAGCTGGGAAGCAGAGTGATACTTCCCTCACGCAGACGATCATCAAGTGCCTCTTCATAGGCTCTATGATCTGCCAATTCGACGAGTGAATCGAGTTTGGAAAAAAGGAGGTGTTTATCAATGCAGCTATTTCCCTCAGAATCGCAATATTCGCTGAGGGTATACTCCATTGCCGCACCGATTCGTCGTTCATCATCAAGTCGAAGCCCCATGTTTAGTGCGATTTCATCGGCTTTTTTGAACCCGATCCCGTTGATCCGCATGAGACCATAGGGATTGTTTTTGATCGCTTCAATTGGATCTTTTAACTCTTTGAGCGCTTCAGCAATGAGACGCAAGAGAGCGGGAGTAACCCCAAAAGGAGCTAAAAACTCACCTAGAGCGCGCATCGAGCGAAATTGTTTCCATCCGGCAGAGAGTTTGAGCAGACGCTTTTCGCTCATCCCTTTGATCTCTTTTAATCTGTTGATATCGTTATCCAAAATATCAATAAGGCCCTCGGTTCCGTATTTTTCGATTAATTCAGCGGTCAGTTTTTTGGTGAACCCTTTGACAACACGGTTCAAGAAAAAAAAGAGTTCGTTTTGATTGACGATGAGGGTATGGGCTTTGAAGGTTCGACCGTATTGCCGGTGTTCTTCCCAAGAACCTTTGAGGGTTACTGCGGCATCTTTGAGATTATCGATATCGCTTTCGTAATAATGGCTGCTGATTTTATCACCGCTTTTGAGAGCGGCGATAAAAAACCCGTTGTTTTGGTAGATTATCCGATCAATTTGACCGATGAGTGTTTGCATCAGGCTTTTACGCGGAGGTTTCTTTCCTCTTCTTGTGATTTATACAATTCCGCACACCCTTTGGCAAGTTCGCGAATTTTGAGGATGTAGTTGGCACGTTCTGTGACAGAGATCGCTTTGCGCGCATCAAGCGTATTGAACGTATGTGAGGCCATCATACACAAATCATACGCCGGAAGAGGAAGCTGTGCATCAAGGCAGCGTTTGCACTCGGCGGCTTTGGATTCGAAATCGTTGAAGAGCATCGCCGTATCGGCAATTTCAAAATTGTATTTGCTAAACTCGATTTCACCCTCTTTGTGAATGTCACGGTAAAGCGTTTTACCGAATTGATTTTCACTCCAAACGATATCAAATACGGTATCAACTCCTTGCAGGTACATCGCTAAACGTTCTGTACCGTAAGTAATTTCGACTGCTACAGGATCACAACTGACTCCGCCGACTTGTTGAAAATAGGTAAATTGGGTCACTTCCATACCATTTAACCATACTTCCCAACCTAGTCCCCATGCTCCCAGCGTCGGGGATTCCCAGTTGTCTTCTACGAAACGGATGTCATGCTCTTTGAGATTGAGACCGAGGTACTCTAAACTTTTGAGGTACAATTCTTGAATATTTTCCGGACTCGGTTTGATCAAAACTTGAAATTGATAGTAGCTTCCCAAGCGGTTTGGATTCTCACCATAACGTCCGTCTGTCGGGCGTCGGCTCGGTGCTACATAGGCAACTGACCATGGTTTTGAATCGAGTGAACGTAAAAAGGTAGCAGGGTGAAACGTACCAGCCCCGGCAGCCACATCGTAAGGTTGAACGATTGCACACCCTTGCTCGTTCCAAAATTGTTGAAGTTTTAAAAGCAAATCACCAAACGTAATCATAATGGTCCCAGTAAATAAAGTACGTGATTATACCAAAAAACGAATCTTCAAAGGGTTTCTTAAAGGAACTCCCCTTATGATAAGCAGATGAATTAGAGGAATATTATGAAGTATTGTTTATATCTGTTGTTTTTATACTTTTCACTTTTAGATGCAAAGCTATCGGATGAAAAAATTTCGGTACAACTGCAATGGGCAGATCAGTTTCAGTTTGCAGGGTATTATATTGCCAAAGAGAAAGGATTTTACGCGGATGCAGGTCTTGATGTAACACTTCGAAAATTCGATACCAACAAGCTTACGATCGATGAGGTAACTTCAGGGAGAAGTACCTATGGAATCGGTCGATCATCGATATTGATTGATCGCATGAAAGGGAAAAATATTGTAGCGCTTGCCGCAATGTTTCAAAGTTCGCCGTTTGTGCTATTGTCCAAAAAATCATTAGATATTAAGACTCCCCGCGATTTGATCGGAAAGCGCATCATGATGACCGAAGATTTTCAAGATACGATTTCGATTCGAGCGATGCTGAGTTCTCAGGGGCTTTCTCTCAATGACTTAAAAGTGATTGACCATAGCTATAATCCTATCGATATTGCGAATGGTAAAACCGATGTTATGGCATGCTATATCTCCAATGAGCCGTATGTTTTAAAAGAAAAAGGGATTGAAACCAATGCGATAAATCCTGAGTCATACGGATTCGATTTTTACAGCGACATCTTATTTACAACAGAATCAGAAATCAAAAATCATCCAAAGAGGGTACGGGCATTTGTGGATGCAACACTCCGAGGATGGGAGTATGCCTTTTCTCATATTCCCGAAACGGCTCAGTTGATTGAACGGCATTATAACGGACAGCATAAATCCCTTAAAAGTTTGATCTATGAGGGAGAAGTGCTTAAGTCGCTTGCGTATCGGGACAATCAACCTCTTGGTGCAATCACTCCGGATAAATTTCGTCGAATATCGGATATTTATCGAGTGATGGGTATTCCACAAAACGAGAAACGTTTAGAGGGTTTTATCTATGAAGATGTTACCAAACAAACGGTTCCGCTGAATCTCAATGAACGCTCTTTCTTGTACATGAATACGTTTCGATCTGTAGTCAAAACCGAATGGATCCCTTTTTATTTTAATACACAAAGCGATCCAAAAGAATTTCAAGGTATCTCGGCCGATTTTTGGAAGCTGATTGTTGAACGAACGGGGATGAAACATTCTTTTGTTTCCAGTGACACATGGGATGGTGTATTTCAAGCCATTAAAACGAAATCTGCAGATGTTATTATCGGTGCTTCACTCTCCAAAGAGCGAGAAAATTATGCGCTTTTTTCAAAACCGTATGCCACTTTTCCTTATATCATTGTTACCGGTAAATCGATCGATTTTCTTCCCGGAATGGAAGCATTGAAGGGCAAACATGTTGCGATTGCCCATAGTAATGGGATTAATGAAGCGATTGCAGCAAAATATCCGAAAATTATGCTTGTGGAGACTGAAGACACCAAAGAAGCTCTTGAAATGTTGCATGCACGAAGAGTCGATGCCGTCATTGATATTCTTCCGGTAGTTTCATATCTTATTAATGCTGAACACTATTTGGACCTAAAAATTTCAGGGACAACCGAATTTAATTTTGATATGAGGATAATGATGAGAAACGATTATCCTGAATTGAAATCGATCATTGACAAAGCAATCGATTCGATCACATTAGCCGATCGGGAAAAAATTCTAAATCGCTACATCGCGATTACGTATCAGAATAAAATCGATTATCGCTGGATTTTTGGAGTTTTATTAGGTGTTATACTGATTATCTCTTTTGTCATCTATCGACAATTCGAAATGGGAAAATACCATAAGAATTTGTTGAAAATAGCAACAACTGATCCGTTGACGGGTATCGCAAACCGGATCCGTTTGGATGAAAAATTAGAAGATGCACATCAAATTTATGAACGGACAGGGCGTACGTTCTCAGTCATTATGATTGATTTGGATTTTTTTAAACGGGTTAATGATACGTACGGTCATTTGGTCGGGGATCAAGTTTTGAAGTCGCTTGCCAATTTACTGAGTGAAAATATCCGTTCTATCGATACGGTAGGGCGTTGGGGAGGAGAAGAATTTATGATTATATGTCCCGAAACCAATATAGACGGTGCACTTCAATTAACGGCAAAAATACAATCGGTTATTGAAACAGAGGATTTTTCTGCGATACCTACGCTGACATGCAGTTTCGGAGTGAGTGAATGCCGTCGAGAAGATCGGATTGAAAACATTGTGGGACGAGCGGACAACGCTCTTTATAGAGCAAAAGAGGAAGGTCGAAACCGAATTTGTAGTGCTTAGGAAAATTTGCAGATAATGTCACCTACATTTTTATCTAAAGAGTCGGCGACAACAGAACATTTAACCTTGAGTAAAAAACAAATATTTTCTCGTCTTTGTGGGGTCATACACTCGTAATTTCCCATCCCCTTGGCGATGATCAAATCGGCATTGTCAAAGAGATTTTTTCCTTCATCCGAAGCCAATTCATACACAAATCCGGGAGTCGGAACACCGCTGTCGACGATGCGACAAATTTTGTCAATCTCCGCTTCATACGCCTCTTTGAGAGTAACATCGTTGATAATCGGATTGCCTCGCACCATATAGCTCAAATCGATATGAGGATAAAGCTGTTGCAGTGAGCGTATCGCCAACCCATCAAACAGGTGTTCTCCCGCATTATCACCGATGTACAAGACCGATTTGGCATTTTTGAGAGCAATGTGCAAAGCTTCACTGTCATCGTGGGCAAAAGAGGTATGAAAAATGGACATGATGGCTTCATGTAGATCAAAACTCACTTCTGCGGCCAAATCGATGACATTTCCAACTACTGCGGTTTTTAAAATAGCGACAAATGGTTCACTGTCGTTTTGAATCGTCTCTTCTAAAAATGGAAGATAGTGCTTAGCTTGTAGTGAAGCATGACGCTTTTGTTCGTTGTAGAGATCACTTGTATTGGCAAGCCTTGCCATCTCTTCATAAAGAGGTGTTGCAATGATCGGCGGTGAAAGGGTGAAATCAGCGGTTTTCAGTTGACTTTCGACATAGGTGATGATAGCAGTAGAGAGGGTTTCATCCGCTTCTATCGCTTCGCAAACACGACGGCTTTGGGCTGCTATGCAGCTGATACATTCATTTTGGATCGTCATTGAGCGTGGTCGTCGATCACTTTGCCCCACATGAGTTTGTATTTACGGCGCATGAATTCAACTTCTTGTTGAGAAAGTTTGAGTTGTTCGGTCAGGGTTTCAATCGTTTTGCGATCTTCTTCGTACAGTTCTTGAAGAGAGGAAAGGGCATCTTTTAGAAAATCATTTTCGTTTTTGATCGATTCAATCGTCTCTTCTTTTGCGACGAGCACTTTTTCATGAAGATTGATGATCGTTCCGATCGTTTTCTCAACAAAGTTTGCGCCCAGTGTGATATCGGCTTCCGATGCACTGAGTTCATGCATCGTTGCAGGGACAAGACCGTCCAGCCCTTGAGACGGATCGATAATCACTTCGCCGTCTTCAATAAGGGTTGTAAGTTTTCCTCTAACGATTAGTGCTTCGACAGCACTGCGATCCATATTCGTCATTTTCGCGTAATCGTCGATACTCATCCACCCTTGCATTTTTCACCGCCTTCAAATTTTGACTTAGTATAGCAAAATGCGTACCCAGATTAAAGCACGCAAGTGTACGCGAGCTTTCTGCTGAAGAAAACGCAGAGTTATCGTAGCCGAGCGGGACGTGTTCCGTCGGCGTTTGAAACTATAAGATAGTTTCGATTTCCAAAGAATCCATTTCTACTTTTTTCGCTTTAGAGATACGATCTTCCATGAGTTTCATGCGAAGTTCTTCATTCTCCAAAGCCAAAATCTGCATAGCGAGATAAGCGGCATTTACTGCTCCGGCTTTTCCGAGTGCTACCGTTGCAACCGGCATACCTGATGGCATTTGAACCGTAGAGAGCATAGCGTCCATACCATCCATCGCGCCTCCCTTCATCGGTACACCGATGATTGGACGGATTGTTTTCGAAGCCAAAACACCTGCTAAATGAGCAGCCATACCCGCAGCAGCGATAAAGACTTGTGCCCCTTTAGCTTCAGCTGTCGCAATGTACTCTTTGGTACGCTCTGGGCTTCGGTGTGCCGATGAGATAATAAGTTCGTATTGAACACCAAATTCTTCTAGAGTATCTGAACACGATTTCATAACATCAAAATCGCTTTTACTCCCCATAATAATTGATACGAATTTCATTGTTTCTCCTTTTTGTGTGGTTAACATTTGGTTACTGTTCCCATATCCTCGGTTGCCGGGATACGGAAAAAGGTAAAGTGAGGCAAGGCAGATGGGAGTTTAAAGCGGTTGAGATTTCCGCTGTGCACTTGATCCCAAAGTTTGCCGTTTTCAGCAAGCAGTTGTTTAAATGAGATGTACCATGTCCCATTTTCTTCCCATACTTTTCCGATCTCGTTATCGATCGGTTCAATAGGACTTCCTTCAGGGAAAACGAGTTCCATCGTATCATTAGGAAATGTTTTGTATTTGCACTCGAAAAAATCTCCTGATTCATCGACAATCCCACTCACTTGATGGGTTCCCATCATCATCGAGAAATCCAGATTTTGGGTATCGTTTTTTTCAAAAGGGCGATTGATGAGGTACGCATCGGTGAAACCGCGATTTTGCATCGTGTTTAGTTCACGTTGATACATATCACCATCAAAATGACCGGTATAATAATCATCGATCGCTTTGCGATACGTTTTAGCAGTGATAGCGGCATAATACGGTGCTTTGGTGCGACCTTCTATTTTGAGTGAATCAATACAACCTGCATCGAGAATCTCTTTGATATGCGACGCGAGGTTAAGATCTTTGGAATTCATAATATAGGTTCCGATCCCTTCGTCTTCCACGAGTTTGAACAGCGTCCCCGTCTCAGGATTTGCAGCATACATCTCATAAGGAAAACGGCAATCGTTTGCACAACTTCCACGATTAGGGACACGACCGCTTTGAAGGGTTGAGATCAAACAGCGGCCGCTGTAGGCAAAACACATTGAACCGTGAACGAATACTTCAATCTCCAAATCAGGGAGTTCTTTTTTAATCTCCTTGAGATCTTTTAGCGAAATTTCCCGAGCGGCGATGATACGGCGTGCTCCCATATCGTAATAGACTTGAGCATCGAGGACATTCATGACGTTAGCTTGGGTTGAGAGATGCAATGGCATGTCGGGTGCGATTTGATGAGCGAGTTTTAAGACTCCCGGGGTTGCAACGATAAAGGCATCGGGTTTCAAGGATGCCATAGTCGCAATGTGTTCTTTGAGAAGTTTGAGTTGGGAGTTAAAAGGAAATCCGTTGATTGTGACGTAGACTTTACGACCCCGAGCATGGGCGTAATCGATCCCCTCTTTGAAACTTTCCATGTCAAACTCTTTACCCGAACGGATACGAAGGGAGAAATGGCTAACTCCGCCATAGACGGCATCGGCACCGTAATCGATAGCGATTTTGAGTTTTTCTAAATTCCCCGCAGGGGAGAGGAGCTCGACTTTTTTCAATATGACTCTCTTGTGGTCAAAAATAGTGAGCGGATTGTACCGTTTTGTTTATTTATTTTTTCCCAAACGAAGCAAGTAATGCTTCAATATCATCACTACTTACAACATCTTCCGTCGTCGTATCCCCATGAATATGAACCGCGGATGTAACCCGTTTCGCATCATCGATTTTTCCGGCAAAGAGATGGTTCATATAGGTCGAGAGTGCCCGCATGACATTGATAACGCGTTCAATTTTTTGACGGTGAATATCTTGGTACTGCATAATATCCATGATATTCATGATGGTGTCTCCACCGTTTTGCAACATTTCCAAAACATCTTTGAGTTCATCAGATATTTTTTTATTTTCAGCTAATTGAGTTTTAAACGCCTCGATATGAGGGAATTTTTCGCTGAGAGTCGAAAAAAGCTCGACGTTACTCTTGACAACCGATTGAATTGCTTTGATATTTTTTTCACCATCGCCCAGATCGTTACTGATCCCTTCGATAAGATCAAAAATTTCGGATGCTTTTTGTTCACTCTCTTTGGTAACGTCGTCAAGTTGATGAACCATTTTATTATCATCGGTTGGCGGAGGCGGAGGCCAACTGTGCATAGCAGATACACGGTATTTATCGGGATCTATCTGATTGTAATGGTCATCGTCGGACGCTTCTTCTGATGAAGTTTCTGGGACAGATACGTCAGCTGCCTCTTCCGCTTCTTCAAATCCTACATCCATATCTATATCACCATTCATTAGTGCATCGAGTTCTTCTTGCGTCATGATCACTGTCCTAAACGATTTAAAATTGCACTATAATAACATTAAAACGATAATTTTTTCTTAGGAAGTATTCATGAAAGTCGATCTTCACAACCATACGATGCTTTGTAATCATGCTACGGGAACTGTAGCTGAGTATGTCGAAGCGGCAATTAACTGCAAAACAGAATACTTCGGATTTTCGGATCATGCCCCGATGCATTACGATCCAAAGTACCGTATGGGTTTTGATGACATGGATCTGTACGAATCATGGATAAAAGAAGCTCAAGAGCGGTACAGCAATCAAATCACCGTTTTATTGGGGTATGAAGTTGATTTCTTGCCGGGCTATATGGATGAGATTATTTTGAATCGCCCGTGTGATTATCTGATAGGAAGTGTCCACTTTATTGGCGATTGGGGATTTGATAATCCTGAATTCATTGGCCGATACGAAGGGGTGAATATTGATGATGTGTATCGTCGATATTTTGCTTTGGTTGAAACGATGGCTAAGAGCGGAAAATTTGATATTGTCGGCCATTTAGATCTATTGAAAGTGTTTAAATATTTGCCGACCGGTGATATTCGTCTTTTGGCAGAAAATGCATTAAAAGCGATTAAACAGGCGAATATGACGGTTGAAATCAATGTCTCAGGATACAGAAAACCGGTTGTTGAAGCCTATCCCTCACCGCTTTTGCTCGAGCAGATTGCTGAAATGGAGATACCGATTACCTTTGGTTCAGATGCTCATAACCAAGAGCAAGTAGGTTTGTATACGAAAGAGGCTGAAGCCTTGGCACGTGCAGTCGGTTATGAAAAATGTGCATTGTATCGTGGCAGAGATAGGGAATTGATTAAATTTTAATCATCGCAAACACTTCACTTTATGGCAAGTTTTGCTATACTACATTTAACTTTAATTACATTCAGGAGATTTGCATGGGTAAATTCGTAAACAGTGTCGACGAGTTTTTCAGTTTTTGTAAAGAGAACGACGTTCAGTTCGTAGATTTTCGCTTCACCGATATGAAAGGGACATGGCATCACGTTAGCTACCGTATGAGTGCGGTCAACAAAGGACACTTTGAAAACGGCCTTCCGTTCGATGGTTCTTCAATCGATGCTTGGCAGCCGATTAACCGTTCAGATATGCTTTTGATCCCAGATGCTCCAAGTGCTTTCATGGATCCGTTTACTGCTGATCCGACCATCATTGTTTTCTGTGACGTTTACGACATTTACAAAGGTCAAGCGTACGAAAAATGCCCACGTGCAATCGCGAAAAAAGCACTTGAGCACCTTGCTAACGCAGGTGTAGGTGACGTTGCGTATTTTGGACCTGAAAACGAATTTTTCGTATTCGACGATGTAAAAATCCGTGATGAAGCAAACTGCTCATACTACGAAGTAGATACTGAAGAGGGTGGTTGGAACGATGCAAAAGATTTCAAAGACGGTTTCAACACAGGTCACCGCCCACGTACAAAAGGTGGATACTTCCCGGTAGCACCAATCGATACCATGGTTGATCTACGCGCCGAAATGATGTTGGCGTTGGAGCAAGTAGGTCTTGAAGTAGTTCTTGGTCACCACGAAGTTGCACAAGGTCAAGGGGAAATCGGTATCGTTTTCGGAACACTTGTAGAAGCTGCAGATAATGTTCAAAAACTCAAATACGTTATCAAAATGGTTGCTCACCTTAACGGTAAAACAGTTACTTTCATGCCTAAACCGCTTTATGGAGATAACGGTAATGGTATGCACGTTCACCAATCAATCTGGAAAGATGGTAAAAACACATTCTACAAAGAGGGTGGTTACAGCAACTTGTCTGAAACAGCACTTCACTATGTAGGCGGTATTTTTGCTCACGCACGTGCGGTTGCAGCATTTACTAACCCATCTACCAATTCATACAAACGTCTTATCCCTGGATTCGAAGCACCGTCAATCTTGACGTATTCAAGCCAAAACCGTTCTGCTTCTTGCCGTGTTCCATACGGTGCAGGTGAAAAAGCGACACGTATCGAAATGCGTTTCCCAGATTCTACTTCATGCCCATACCTTGCATTTACTGCAATGTTGCTTGCAGGTCTAGATGGTATCAAAAACAAAACGGTACCGGTTGGACCGATGGATGAAGATTTGTTCGAACTTACTCTTAATGAAATCCGTGAAAAAGGTATCCAACAAATGCCACACACACTACGTGGTGCATTGGAATCATTGATCCGTGATAACGAGTTCTTACAACCGGTTATGACTCCTGAGTTTATCGATACATATCAAAACTACAAATTTGAAACACAAGTATGGCCTGACGAAGCTCGTCCGACTGCATTCGAATTCAAATCTACTTACTCTTGTTAATCTTCCGTGCGGGGTGAAAGCCCTGCACACTTTCTCTTCACTTCATTTTTATTAACTAAATTATTGTATTTTTCTTTTCTTGTCGCCAAGAAAAAGAAACAAAAGAAGCGCATCTCTTCGACAAATCGCTCACGCGACTATTGGCACTACTGCCATCACGCGTGGCTTTTAAGGATGTCGAAGAGATGTTTTATTATTTAAAACTCCCGTGATCTAATAACAAAGCGCCGCTCCGAAGGCAGTAGTGCAGAGAGGAACGTGCGTTCTTGGATCACGGTATGATCTTTTGGTACTTTTCTGACTAAACAGAAAAGTACATATCAAAAAGAGTATGAAGAGGAAGTTATGGAAGTTTCGGACCGGCAGCAGAGTAGTCGAAATCGCTATTGCCGTCGGTATATTTTTGAAAGTTTTTGATGAAAAGTGCCGCTAAATTATCACGTTGAACGAGATACGCATCACGATCTGCCCAGGCGTTACGAGGATTTAGGATCACAGGATCGATATCACCGAGTGTTTTAGGGATATGGAAACCAAAAGTATTAGTGATATCGAATTCACTCTCTTGGATTGAACCGTCCAAGATAGCATTAATACATGCACGGGTGTCTTTGATACTCATACGCTTACCGACACCGTATCCGCCACCAGTCCATCCGGTATTAACAAGATACACATTAACCCCGTATTGGTCAATTTTTTCCCCAAGAAGTTTGGCATAAACAGTAGGGTGCAATGGCAAGAACGCTTCTCCAAAACATGAACTGAATGTTGCAACCGGCTCAGTAATACCACGCTCTGTCCCTGCTACTTTAGCGGTATATCCGCTCAGGAAATAATACATTGCCTGCTCTTTGGTGAGTTTGCTTACCGGAGGCAATACACCAAACGCATCGGCAGAGAGGAAGATAATATTTTTTGGATGCGGTGCCATAAGGGAAGGCTGATGGTTTTCAATGTGCTCAATTGGGTATGAAACACGGGTATTCTCTGTTTTTGAATCATCGGTATAATCGACAATTCCGTCTTCATCAAACACAACGTTTTCTAGCAGGGCATTGCGGCGAATCGCGTTATGAATTTCAGGTTCGCTGGACGGGTCAAGGTTAATCACTTTTGCGTAGCATCCACCTTCGAAGTTAAATACACCTTCATCATCCCATCCGTGCTCATCATCACCGATAAGAGCACGTTTTGGATCTGTTGAAAGGGTTGTTTTCCCCGTACCGCTTAGACCGAAGAAAAGACATGTGTCGCCTTCGGTTCCAACGTTTGCCGAACAGTGCATAGAGAGCTTTCCTTCAAGAGGGAGCCAGTAGTTCATCATCGAGAAAATACCTTTTTTCATCTCTCCGCCGTACCATGTTCCGCCAATAATACACAGGTTGTCTTCTACACTAAAGAGGACAAAAACTTCAGAATTCAAACCGTGATTTTTCCACTTTTCGTTCACCGCTTTACACGCATTGAGAACGGTGAAATCTGGCTTAAACCCTTCAATTTCCGTTTCTGTAGGACGGATAAACATATTTTTCACAAAATGAGATTGCCATGCGATTTCAGAGACAAATCGAACTGAACGTTTACTTGATGGGCTAGATCCGCAAAATACATCGGTGATATAAAGGTCTTTATCAGAGAGTTGTTCACGTGCTACAACAAGAAGCTCATCAAAAACCACTTTATCGATTTTTTTGTTGACATCTCCCCATGCGATATATTTATTCGAAGGATCTTGATTGACAAAATATTTATCTTTTGGACTTCGACCGGTGAAGATACCCGTATCGACCATTGTTGCACCACTGCTTGCAAGTTTGCACTCGCCGTTATCGAGTTCGTGTTGAATCAGCTCATCAAAGCTAAGGTTATGGAAAATCTTTCCACTGTTTTTTATGCCTAACGTCTCAATCTCTGCGGAAATCATGGGTTGTTTTACCTTTTAGGGCTCACCTGTATACTGTATACAGATGAAGATTTGAAGCTTTCACTCCATTTATGGTGCGAATTATACGCCTCCAATTTATAAACGAGAATTAAAGTGGAGGATTATTTAAATTGTGATGCCAATTCGGTCAAAATTTTTGGTGCAAGAATTTCACTTCCGTTATATTTTTGAAGTTTAACCCCTACATTATTCATACTTTTTGCCGTATTTTTACATGCCATTTTAACAACCAGATAGTCGCAATCCTCTATGGTATCCGCCATTGTATCGTGTGCTTTGATATGTTCAATATCCCCTTCGTCATGATCACAGGTATGGTGTTCGTCATGATCGTGATGATGATCTTCTCCCGCTACTTTCGGATTGGCGCGCAATCCTTCCAATGTAAAGCTCTTAAACATTCCGCCACTGAGATTGAAGATCGCAAAATAAGGAGTATGCCCTGCATTTCCCGCCATTTTTAAACTCTCATCTACTACTGGTACTGCGATTTTCATACAATTTTCCTCTTGTCATGTTTGGAAAATTATGCCATATTCTCCTTAAATAGGTCGAGAGAGTATGGTTTTGTCGATTTTTGTTTTATTTAATCAAACTGTAAGATAATCGGCTCCATAATAGCAGCAGGGTTACAAGTGTAATCACTATTAAATTGTTCAAGGAGTAAACCATGAAACGTTCAGGTTTTACTATGATCGAGTTGATCTTTGTTATCGTTATTTTGGGTATTTTGGCTGCGGTAGCTATTCCGCGTCTGACTGCAACTCGTGATGATGCAAAAGCATCAAAAGTTGTAGCAGATTCTGCGACACTAATATCTGATTTAGGCAATTATTATACGTCAAAAGGCACATTTACCGGTGCAACATTGGGTGCTGTAACAAATGTTATGTTCGGTACTACAGCTGCACCTACGGCTGGTACTTCAACATTAACAACTGGTGGTTATACATTAACAGATGGTACAAATACATGTTTGACATTGACTACTGTTACAGCAGATGGGAATGTGACCGTCACTCCTGCTGCTCTTGGAACAAGTTCCATATGTGATCAAGCAATTAAAGCTGCTGTAAAATCTGGAATGGTTGGTGGTACAATTGCTGCACCAGCTGCTAAAACTACTCGCTTTGGTGGTTCAAGCGTAAGCTATTAAGTTCTTTTCATAGTTTAGCACCCACTCTTCAAGAGAGTGGGTCTATTATTTTGACTTTTGGGATTTGATTTAATATCGTAAAACTCAGAGTAATTAGGATGATTAAAATGAAACGAACGGCTTTTACGATGATTGAGCTTGTATTTGTAATTGTCGTTATTGGGATTTTGTCGGCAATTGCAATCCCACGACTAGCTGCAACGCGAGATGATGCACAAATTGCGAAAGGGAGAAGTGATGTTTCTGCTATTCGTGCTGCCATTGTCAGCGAACGGCAAACAAGGCTTTTACAAGGGAATACCGCATATATAAATCATTTAGATCATCAAGGTGCTACATCAGCAGATGGAGATACTTTGTTTGATAATAACGGTGTAGCAAGTCAAACATTATTGCAGTATGGCATTGCATCTGGATCTACAAATGGACATTGGCGAAAAACAGCTGCAGACACCTATCAATATAGAATTCTTGGAAATGATGTACAGTTTACGTATACGCAGGCAACCGGTGCATTTGATTGTAATCACAATAATGCTAATTGTAAACTTCTCACGGACTAAGCTAGCGATATTTTGAATTATTTTTATCATATAGCCCTTTTAGGCTCTCCTCTTGATCTTTTAACATACAGTACTGAAAAGTTGGTAGAAATTGGTACTGAAGTTACTGTAGTATTATCGAATCGAAGTATGAATGGGGTTGTCATCCGAGAATGTGAACAACCTGAATTTACCACTCTTTCGATAGGGGAAATCAAGCCTTTTTATTATTCTGAAACTCAAATACAAATTGCACAATTCATGGCTGAATATTATGGATGTTCACAGGGTGAAGCGTTGAATCTATTCGTCCCCTTTAGTAGAAACGTGAGTGATGCTTATCAAAGAAACTCTGCGTCATCGATTAGTGTTACTCTCTCACAACTGCAAACACATGCTCTGGATTTTATCCGTTCACATCCTGTTTCTCTCTTATTTGGAGATACCGGAGCGGGAAAAAGCGAAATTTATATGAAACGGATGGATGAAGTGTTGAGTGAGGGGAAACGGTCTTTGTTACTTCTCCCTGAAATCTCTCTCACTCCTCAGATGGAGAAGCGATTTCGTAATCATTTCGGTGATGCGGTAGTGTTGTGGCACTCGAAAATGACACCGAAGCAAAAAAAGGTGACGCTGGAGAAAATCTATAATGGAACGGCACATATCATCGTCGGTCCCCGTTCCGCACTGTTTTTACCAATCGTGAATTTGGGGCTGATAGTGGTGGATGAAGAGCATGACGAGAGTTATAAATCCTCATCGCGTCCTCGCTACAATGCCCGCGATATGGGGGTTTATATCGGTAATCTTCTCAAAATCCCTGTTGTTTTGGGAAGTGCTACACCGAGTCTTTCAAGCTATGCAAAATATCCCTTTTATCGTTTGCGAGGGGGGTATTATCAATCCGAACGGACATTTGTATTTGAACCTTCACTTGAAGCATTGACACCTGGAATCGATACCAAAATAATGGAAAATTTTGATGCAGGGCATCAGGGAATTGTTTTTATCCCAACACGGGCAAATTTTAAATATACGGTGTGTGAGAGTTGCGGATATCATGTGGAGTGTCCGTTTTGCAGTGTCGGAATGAGCCAACACAAAAACTCCCGTGCCCTTAAATGTCACTACTGCAACTATACGGAAATGCTTCCCTATGTGTGTCCGAAGTGTCAAAGCGGTGCATTGCGCACGGCACGGCTGGGAACAGCGGAAGCGGTAGAACATTTTGGAAATCTTAGTCGAGAGCTGCGGGTACAGCAGTTTGACCGTGATGTGATTACAACTCAAAACAAACTTATCAAAGCACTTGAAGCATTTAACAATAAAGATACCGATTTGCTAGTAGGGACGCAAATGCTTTCCAAAGGTCATGATTATCATGATATTACCCTTGCCGTAGTGATGGGGATTGATAACCTCCTCTCTCAGAGCGACTACCGTGCTCGGGAAAAGGCGTTATCGTTGCTCATCCAAATCGCCGGACGGAGCGGTAGAAAACAAAATTCGACCGTTTGGGTCCAGAGTTTTAACGAATCGTTTTTTCGAGCCTATGTGGAGGATTATGAGCAATTTTTGATCGATGAGATGAAGCTCAGAGCGGATCGTTATCCTCCTACCAGAAAATTGGCACGATTGCTCTACGCACACAAAAATGGAATGAAGGCAAAAAGAGAAATGGAGTTGGCGGTGCAGCAGTTGGAGCAACTGGGCCAAGTTCAGATTGTCGGATACGGAGCCTCTCCGATTGAAAAAATAGCTGATAAATACCGGTTTCAGATACTCTTACGCAGCGATAAAAGTACCGATCTGATCCGTGCTATCAAACAGGTGAAATCGAGTCTTTGCGAGATTGATATGGATCCCATAGAATTTACATAACTTTCTTTTAACATCAAAATCGTTACAATCTACACTATGATAACACGCTATCCAACTAAACAAATTTTCGTCGGTAATGTCGCCATTGGCGGTGATGCGCCTATCTCGGTGCAGTCAATGACCTATTCGCGTACTGCGGATGTAAGTGCAACAGTGGAGCAGATTAATCGTCTTCATTTTGCCGGATGTGACATTGTCCGCGTAGCGGTTCCAGATGAGGAAGATGCACATGCTCTCAAAGTGATCAAAGAGCAGATTTCTCTCCCTCTGGTGGCAGATATCCATTTTAACTACAAGCTTGCTCTCATTGCAGCAGAGAGTGTTGATTGTATTCGGTTCAACCCCGGAAACATCGGAGAAAAATCGCGTATCCGCGAGATTGTAAAAGCGTGCCAAGAACGTAGTATTCCCGTTCGTATCGGAGTCAATGCGGGGAGTTTGGAAAAAGAGTTTGAACAGCGTTACGGCGCTACCGCGGAGGGGATGGTTGCCTCGGCAGAGTATAACATCAAATATCTCGAAGATCTCGGATTTACCGATATCAAAGTTTCTCTCAAAGCGAGCGACGTTCAGCGTACTGTCGAAGCGTATCGGATGTTGCGTCCTAAAAACAACTATCCGTTTCATCTTGGAGTGACCGAAGCGGGGACGGTATTTCATGCAACGATCAAAAGTGCAATCGGTTTGGGAACGCTCCTTTTGGAGGGGATCGGGGATACGATGCGCGTTTCGATCACGGGTGAACTCGAAGAGGAGATCAAAGTAGGTCGTGCTATCCTCAAAGACAGCGGAGTCGCTAAAGAAGGCCCCAATATTATCTCTTGCCCGACCTGCGGGCGAATCGAAGCAGATTTGGTGAGTGCGGTCGGTGTGATCGAAGAGAGGGTCAAACATATCAAAAAGCCGCTTGATCTCTCTGTCATGGGGTGTGTCGTAAATGCTATCGGAGAAGCAAAACACGCCGATGTCGCTATCGCCTATGGGAAGGGATCGGGTTTGGTGATGGTGAAGGGTGAAGTCGTTGCCCGTTTGGATGAGGATAAACTGGTGGACCGTTTTGTCGAAGAGGTTGAAAAAATGGCAGAAAAAGAGGATTAAATGGAAGAATCTTTATACAATTTAGCGTTTGAGCGCTCGGTTCTCAGTTCCATTATTTTTGATCCTGCGCAGTTTGACGATTTTGATGCGATCCTTACACCGGACGATTTTTATCTCGCAGCGCATCAAGAAATTTATCGTGCCATGGTATCTTTGGCACATAGGGATCTCCCTATCGATGAAGAGTTTATCCGTAAAGAGCTTACGGTAAAACAAAAATTCGATGAACGGGTGATGGTCGAGATCCTCACCGCCAATCCGATCGCAAATACCAAAGCCTATGTGCAAGAGATCAAAGATAAGGCGATGAAGCGTCATCTGCTGACTCTCACGACAGAGATTAAACGGGTAGCGCTTGAAGAAGAACTCAGCGGAACCGATGTGGTTGATTTGGTTGAACAAAAGCTCTACGAGATTACTCAAAGCTCTCAGGCAACCGATTTTAAAGATGCCCCCTCTATAGCCGATGAGACATTGGCGTATATCGAAGAGATGAAAGCACGCGGGGATTCTGTACTTGTTGGGGTCGATACGGGGTATGCGGAACTCAATAAAATGACCACCGGTTTTGGAAAAGGGGATCTCGTTATCATCGCTGCCCGTCCTGCGATGGGGAAAACCTCTTTTGCGCTCAATATGGTTCAAAATCTTCTTGATAAAGGGCGCGGTGTCGCATTTTTCTCATTGGAGATGCCTGCGGAGCAATTGATGTTGCGTCTGCTCAGTGTACAAACGTCGATTCAGCTTCAGCGCCTTCGTGTCGGGGATATGAATCCCCAAGAATCGAAACAGCTTAATGATGCCGTTGAAAAAATGCGCCGATCGAAACTTTTTGTTGATGATCACGGATCGGTCAATATTCATCAGCTTCGCTCTAAACTCCGCAAACTCAAAGCTCGCCATCCTGAGATCGAACTCGCTGTTATCGACTACCTCCAAATCATGAACGGGACGGGGGGGAAAGATCGTCACCTCGAAGTGAGTGAGATTTCACGGGGACTCAAAATGCTCGCCCGTGAGCTAGGAATACCGATTGTCGCTCTTTCACAGCTCAATCGCGGACTCGAATCGCGCGCGGATAAGCGTCCGATGCTGAGCGACATCCGTGAATCGGGATCGATCGAGCAGGATGCCGACATCATTCTATTCGTCTACCGTAATGACGTATATCTCTACAAAGAGGAGAAAGAGCGCGAGAAAGAGGCGATTTCAGCTGGAAAAGAGTTTATCTCCAAATACGTCGAGAAAGAGGAAGAGGAGGCGGAAATTATCATCGGTAAGCAGCGTAACGGTCCGACGGGGCATGTAAAACTGATGTTCCAGAAAAAATTTACCCGTTTTGTCGATCGTCCGACATTTGGTGCGGCACAAATCGTCTATGAGACTATTGATACGAAAAGTGCGACGATGAATATTATTGAAGATAACGTATCGATGCCGATAATATAATGTCTAAACTGGAGCGTGTCGAGCTTTTTGATCGTAAAAGCGGTGCTCTTTTTTCTCTTTTTCTCCTCTTTGTTCTGTCTGTTTCCCTCTCGTATGAGTATTATCAATTTTCTCGACTCAAAATATTCGATGATCCGTTGATCCGTGCTTCTGTCATCGATCAAGAAGTCCGTTTGATCGGTGAACAGCCTAGAACTTCCATGAAGCTTCGTTTGGAAGGCGGTGCAAGTGTACGGTGCATTATGTCTCCATATTTGCGGGATTTGCGCGGACGTGAAGTATTGATAGAACTGCAAGTTGCGAATGTGAGTTTTTTAGAGTATCTCAAAGGATTTCGAACACGCGGCCTTATTGTAGAAGTATATCCCTCGTTGAGCCTCAAAGAGCAATGGTATCGAACGATCGCGTCATATCATAGCGATCAATGGATGAAAGAGCTCTACGGTGCACTTTTCGTCGCTACCCCCATGTCGCAGGAGTTACAAACGTTGGTAGGGGGCATGGGACTGAGTGCGGCACTATCAATTAGCGGGTATCATTTTGGTATTTTGAGTCTGATCGCCTATTTTTTTCTAAGAAAGCCTTATCGATGGGTTCAAAATTGGTATTTCCCCTATCGGCACGGCAATCGCGATTTGTTTTGGATGGTGGCGGTATTGCTTTTTGCGTATCTGGCTATTTTGGAATTCAATCCGGCGATGGTACGCTCATTTGGGATGATTATGGTGGGATATTGGCTCTATGATCGGGGAATCAAAATTATCTCTTTTCAAACTCTATTGATTGCAGTGGGACTCTTGCTCGCTTTTTTCCCAAGACTGTTTTTCTCCCTGTCGTTTTGGTTTTCATCGTTTGGGGTATTATCAATTTTTATTTTTATCCGCTATTATGGACATTGGAAAGCTTGGCAGATATTTTTGGCACTCAACGTATGGTGCTATTTGGTCTTGTTGCCTATCTCTTTGGCCATTTTCGAAACTTTTAGCTGGGCTCATGTGGGGTCTATCCCGATCAATCTCCTCTTTAATCTATATTATCCAACGGTTTTGGTGCTGCATTTGACTCCATGGGGAGATTGGTTTGATCCGTATTTGAGGTATATGTTTGAATCTACAGAACTAAAATCTGTTCTGATCCCGATGTGGGCAGGGATTCTTAGTATTGTATTGGCACTTGCGGCGATGTGGCGAAAAGAGGCGTTTTGGGCGTTAGGTGTTTTGGGATTCGCTACGCTGGGTAGCGCGATTTATCAGATAGCATAGTTTCATTCCATAGATTACAATAATCCATGAGACATAGATCCATAAAAAGAAGAAGATGAGGGCAGAAAACGAGCCGTACATCGTCGCATAGGTTTTGTTGTAAAAAACGTACTGGACGAAACTGTTTTTTGCCAATCCCCATACAATCGCTACAATAAATGAACTAATGGCGGCAGCTTTGAGAGAAACATCGGCATTCACCGCTATTTTGTAGATTAAAAAGAAAATAGCCCATAATAGTAAAAATGGAAAAATAGAGAGTGCATGGAGAGCAAAACCGGTAATGTTAGCTTCTAAATAGGCTTTGAGGCTCATTGATGCAATCAAGACAATCGGAGTAAGGCTGATCAGAGTCCAATACGTTGTAATTGCATCCCAAATGCGGCGTTTGGACGTTTTAAATATCTTTCCCACAATATGTTCAAAGTTCTGAAAGAAGAGGAGGGAAGAGACAATCATTGTTGTAAATCCAATCACCCCAAGTTGTACGGAATTTTGGAAAAATGATTCGAGATATCCTGCCACGGCAGTTGTTTGTACGGGCATCATATTTTCGAAGATAAAAATCTGAATTTTCGCATATTGTTCATTGAAAACAGGAACATTGGCAATCAAACTCAATGAGATGATAAGAAGCGGTACTACGGTAAATATCGTATAAAAGCTAAGACTTGATGCATATACGGTAATTTCCCGATCAAAAAGCATTAGGAAAAAAAGTCGTACATGCCGCAGTGCCGCTTTGAGATTCATCAATTATTCTAGTCCCATTTTTGATGGATTGAGGATGTTATTAGGATCGAATGCCCGTTTGATCGATTGAAACAGTGCCATCTCTTCAGGGGTAAATGCCATCGACATATACGGTGCTTTGGCTAAGCCAATTCCGTGTTCACCGCTGAGGGTTCCTCCCAAATCAATAGTTGCTTGGAAAACCTCTTTGATAGCTTCGTATCCGATTTTGACTTGTTCGGGATCTTTTCCGTCGATCATAACGTTGGTGTGGACATTCCCATCTCCTGTGTGACCGAAGCATGGGATGTTGATATTGTATTTTTTGGCGATAGCATCGAATTTTTCGAGCAGTTCAGGAAGTGCGGAGCGGGGAACGGTGACATCTTCATTGATTTTTTTGCTCCCGTATACAGAGAGTGATTGGCTTGCATTACGGCGCGCAAACCAGAGATCGGATGCTTCTTGTTTATCTTTTGCAATTTTGAATTCACTGCATCCGTTTTCACGGAATACTTTTTCGACCAAACCAAGCTGAAAATCGAGATCTTCTTCGAGATTTCCATCTACATCAGTGACGAGGATCGCTCCCGCTTCAATTGGGAGCCCTTTGTGATATACCTGCTCCACTGCGCGTATGGTAAGGTTGTCCAAAAACTCCATGGCTACAGGGGTTACACCACTTGCCATGGTTTTATAGACCGCTTCCATAGCGGCGTTAACGGTTGGGAAAATACCCATGGCTGTTTTGGTCATTTTTGGTTTTGAGAGGAGTTTTAGAGTTACTTCGGTGGTAACGGCAAGAGTTCCTTCACTGGCGATCAAAATGCCGGCAATGTTGTATCCGGCAACATCTTTGATGGTCCGTTTTCCCGCTTTGATAATGTCACCGTTGGGTAATACGGCACGGATCGCCATAACGTAGTCTTTGGTGATTCCGTATTTGGCGGCTCGCATACCTCCGGCATTTTCATTCACGTTTCCGCCGATAGTTGAATATTCTTGGGATGCAGGATCGGGCGGATAGAAGAGACCGACCTCTTCGACTGCTTTTTGTAACTCCATATTCACAACGCCCGGTTGAACGATAGCGACCATATTTTGCATATCGATCTCTAAAATCTTGTTCATATGCTTTTCAAATGCGAGGACGATTCCGCCGTTTGCAGGGAGTGCTCCGCCTGTGAAGCCGCTGCCGGCACCGCGTGGAACAATAACAATACGGTGCTCGTTGCAGTATTTTAAAATATCACTCACATCTTGTTCACTGCGAGGGAAAAGAACAGCATCCGGTTCGAATCGCTCTCGTGTCGCATCATAGCTATAGGCTATCAGATGAGCTTTATCGCTGTAGACGTTTTCATTGCCGATTAAGTTGATAAAAAAGTTGATAGCATCAGATGAGAGCATCATTTATCCTTCAGGTCAAAATTGCGTAATAGTGCGCTTTTATCACTAAATTTCGCTTTGTAGAGTTCATATAGTTCTGTGTTTTTTGAATTGCTTAAAGCAATAATCTCAAGATAATAGGGTTCGTAACTTTTTAAACTGGAACTCCCTTTGCCCCACCACGCGCCTCGGATCGTCGGAATGCGGGTATAAAAGGGAGTTTGTTCTTTTTTTTCTACTTTTGCAAACGGTGTATTTTGCAATAGTGTGAAACTTTTACAATCCAGAGTAAAGAGGTGATCGGCGCTTTGGATATAGAGCAATCCGACGGAGTTAGCGGTACAGTAACTTTGAAAATCATCGACCAAAGGGGTTTGATGTCCTTCATAAGAGAGAAACGTTGCATAGTTGTCAGGGTGAACCCATTCAACTCCTGAAATGCTTTTGGTAATTGCATCATACGTATCATCATTAGGTGCCACAACAAGTGCACGTTCATAGTCATAGGCTAAAACAGCAATATCAGACGATTTAGGTTTCCAGTTTCCATTCGGAAGAGCATTTTGATGAAGTCCTGTGTATTTACTGATTTGAAGGATAGCACGGTGATTGGCAGGGTTGGTTTTCTCTACTTTGGCATTGGCAATGATAGTACTGTGGGTAGCATCGAATTTTCGAACGATAAAACCGCTCATCCCTTCTCTCAAATTTTCGGCAACAATCGTTGCACGTTCCCCTTCAACCTCAATCAAAGGAGCAGTGATCGATGAAGCGTTGAGGACGCTGCACGCGATAAATGTAAAAAGCCAGATGCGCATCATGGTAACCTTTTGGTAAAGTAATTAATAGCGATTATAGCTTAACACATCTTTGTAAATGGATTTTTTGCTATCATTTAACTCTTTTTTGCTTTTGCATTGTGTATATTTGATCAAGGATGAGAATGGGTCGTTTTTTTGCATTACTGTTATTGCCTATTCTCCTTTTCGGTAGCTTGGTTAAGCCTTTTAAATGGAATGACGGCGAAAGTTTTCTCACATTTCTAGAACGGAAAAAATTACCTCTTTCTCTCTATTACAATCTAGATAAAGAGGATCAAAAACTTACCGAAGATATCCCTTATAACGCTAATTGTCAAATGGTAGTGGATGATAAAAAATTTATTCAACAAATTTTGATCCCAGTGAATGATGAACTGCAACTCCAGATTTTTCTTACCCCGAAACGACGTTATGATATTCGTGTAGTTCCGATTGTAACCCAAGAGTATACCGAAACACTGTATGTCCCGATTCAGACCCTACCGTATGATGATATTGTGAAATTGACAGGATCTAAAAATCTGGCTTCCGAATTCGTCAAAATGTTTAAGGGAAAAGTCGATTTTAGGAAAGGGTTTAAAAAAGGGGACCCGATCGTATTGGTCTATACTCAAAAATATCGGCTGGGCAAACCGTTTTCAATGCCTGAAGTACATGGTGCTATGGTTGAGATCAACGGAAAAAAAGTGACTGTTTACAGGCATGCCGACGGTCGTTTTTATGATGAAAAAGGGGCACAATATGAGAAATTTTTGTTTAAAATTCCAATCAATAATCCCCGTATTACCTCCGGTTTTACAAAGAGCCGTTATCATCCCGTACTCCACTGCTATCGCGCGCATGCGGGTGTTGATTTTGGAGCCCGTCCGGGAACTCCGATTTTGGCAACCGGTGACGGTCGAATCAGTTTTGCCGGCTCATCGCGCGGTTATGGGAATACGATAAAAATTCGTCATAGTAATGGACTGATTAGCCTCTATGCTCATCAAAAATCGTTTCGTGCCGGTATCCATAACGGCTCAGTGGTGAAACAAGGTGAAATTATTGGATATGTTGGAAATTCAGGGTTGTCTTCAGGTCCGCATCTGCATTTTGGGATGTATTCGGGGAGTACGGCTATCAATCCACTGAGTGTAATGAAAAAGACAACTGAGGGATTTAGCGGCAAAGAACGTAAGGTATTTCTTGCGATACGAGATAAGATGGATGCTAAGTTTCGAAAAATTTTGCAGCAAAAACCTGTGCGTAAGCCGTATTTTGATTTCCATGAAACCTATTACGTTGATAGCCAGACATTTAAACCAAAACCTTTTTAAAGAGTTGTTATGATCGATAAGGTCAAAATCGTTCCGTGTGTAACATCAAATTTTGTAAAGCCTAAAAGGGTTGAATACGTTCAAGACGGAATCGAAAAAATATGGGATATGGTCGAAGTTCATGATAGTGTGGCGATTCTCCTTTATCACGAGGAACGGGAGACACTCGTTTTAGTTCGGCAATTTCGCCCCCCTGTTTATTTGAAAAACAAGGATGGCTATACGTATGAATTGTGTGCTGGAATTGTGGATAAATCCAAATCACTTATAGAGATAGCGCATGAAGAGATTCTCGAGGAGTGTGGATATCATGTGCCTTTGGAGTCTATAGAGCGAGTGAGCTCGTTTTATACGGCAGTCGGATTCGCCGGATCGGTGCAGACTCTTTTTTATGCAAGAGTGAGTGAGTCGATGCGTGTGAATAACGGGGGCGGTATCGAAACCGAGTCGATTGAGGTCGTAGAGATTCCTTTAGAGGAAGCAAAAAGCTTTATAATGGATGAGACCAAAGCCAAAACACCGGGGCTGATGTTTGGCTTTGGATGGTTTCTGGAGAGCAAACTGTAATTCCCGCGTAATGCGGGAAGGATGATACAGCGGTATTCGGTTAGAATTTATACGAGAGTGCAGCGTTGAACGAGCGGCCCATCCCTTGGAGCGGGGTATAGGTGTTTGCCGTGTAATTGACGGTATCAATCCCCCCTAGCGGCATTGCATATGCTTTGTTAAAAAAGTTGGTAACCGAGAAATCCATGTTCAACTGTTTTGAGTATGCATAGCCGGTTCGCAAATCAACCAAAGCATACCCCGGAGTTAAGGGCTCTTTTCGCAGGGTATCAACAGAACTTTTTTGAGCTACGGATTCAATATCGATTCCATTATTCCATGTTCCTGATGCACGATCGAGTGAAATTTTTGCATGAAACGGCATCATATGATAAAGTGACCCGCCGTTATCACGGAAACCGCGGGTATAGCTTATGGAGCCTTTGAGTGTTACTTTCCCGTTATCGACAGTATCTGAGAGGGTTGTATATCCGGAGAGATCAGCACCGAAAAGGTGAGCATCGGTATTGATGAATTGAAAATAGTTGATTCCGCCGGATGTATTTACAAGATCGATATCGATGTAATCTTTTACTTTTGTGTAGTATGGAGTCAATTTCAAGCTCCACTCTTTTTCGGCATTGTCATGAAGCGATAGTGTAGCACTGATGCTATTTGCTACTTCCGGATCAAGGTTCAGGTTGCCAACATAGCCGTTGCCGTCTCCAAACCAGTTTACCATTCTCATATCCATGCGTATCGGATTGGTGTAGACTCCTGAGCTTCCTGCCCATGAATAGCGTTCATACATATTTGGCGAACGGGTTTTACGAGAAAAACCGAGTTCAATGTCACTGTTTTTGCTATATACATATTTGCCCATCGCCGTGATATCGAAATTATTATCGACCTTTTTGTGTTCAAGTGCATTAAAATAAGCCGCATCTACAGGGTCGTTGTTATTGGCTCCAATAAATCCGCTATATCCGTTGTAGCCGTGTACATCATCGGTATCCATTGTAACTCGGTCGTAACGCACACCGAAAATAGATGAGAGTCTATCACTCCATTGTGAAACAACTTCACTAAACAATCCGATACGATCTCGTTGTCCGTTATTAATATTCAAAAAGGTTCCAGGACTCATCCCTGCCATATGATTGACACTGTCTTCAGGCCACCAGTCGTTGAGACGGTATCGATTATAATCAGCACCAAATTTGAGTGTTTGGGTTTGGCTGTAAGGAAGGGTTGCTTTAACGTTCAAACCGCTCTCTTTTGCGTCGGTATACATCGGCATGTTTCCGGTACGTTCTCCAATGAGTTTATTCATATAGTGATCGGTATTTTGGCGATAGGCATTGGCATCAATGAATAATGATCCTATCTTTCCTTTGTAGATTAGATTGCCCGATGTTGATTGGTTGGCGAGCATATCCATGTACTCATTTGGAAATCCGACGTAGTCCGTATTGCTTTGAGCGAGTTTGAGAGCGATATACCCATCGAATGTTTTGTAAGCTAGTGTTGCGGAATGATTTGCTTGCTTATAGAGGGTATCTCGAACGATAGCGCCGTTTCCGTTTTTGTAGTTATCTGCTTGTTCTGCATATCCTGCGTAGTTAATGCTCAGTTTGTCGTTAGCGGCAGTTGCCGAAATTGAAGCACCGCGTGCTTGATTATTGCTGCGATAAAAGCCAGAGGCTTCTCCGCTGATAAGTGCCTCTCCCGCTTTATCGGCAAATTTTGGATCTTTGGTTTTAACGGCAATTGTTCCGCCGATACTATCGCCCCCTTCACTGACAGGTGTAATTCCTGCCACAACATTGATGGATTCAATTTTGGTTGTATCGATATACGAAAGAGCCGGGTTCATGTGGTTGGGACAAGCTGAAGTGATGGTCATACCGTCAATATCAATTTTAACACGATCATCAGCCATTCCATGGATGACCGGCAATGAGGCGCGTGAGCCCATTTCATAAACACTGACTCCCGGAATATCTTTGAGTGCGGTCGCAACATCGCCGCTCATCGTTGAAGATTGTTTTTTTGCTAGAGTAGTGGAAGAGAGATCGGTATTTACGATATCTCCTTCAACCGATATTTTTTGTAAAGTGACTGGCTCAATAGCCAATGCAGCAATTGCGGCTAGAGAGAGTAGCGAAACTTTCTTCATACTTATAATCCTTAAGAAAATATGAAGAAATAATAGAGAAGAAGTGTTACATTAGTGTTAAGTGGTTATACTTTTGCCCATGAAACTCAATCCAAAACAAATTTTTTTAACTCTACTTTTATTGGCGGCTTCGGGCTATTTCCTTTATTCGGGATTCTCTTTGTTATTCCATCCGTAAAGAGTGACCAGCGCGAGAGCACTTTGCTGAAGAGCACATTGCCGGCTTTGCCGGAAATGTGTGTATCAAAAACGGATAGTAACCTCTTCGGGAAACTGCATCGTAACGCAGTGAAGCGAACCGTGTTGGCGAATAAGCACCGAACAATCGATCGGGATAATATCACGACCTCTAAAAGCTTTTTCACAGATAGCGATTGCTTCAGCGTCATGCGGATCGTTATAAACCGGTAAAAGAACCGCATCATTGATGATGAGAAAATTGGCATACGTTGCCGGTAGGCGTTCGCCGTCGTAATAGGCAGGGGTCGTCATCGGTAATGCGATCAGGTTGAACGGTTCACCTTCCAAATCCCGCAATTCCATCAGTTCAGCTTCCATTTTTTTGAGTGCATCGTAGTGCTCATCATTTGTATCATCGCATTTGACATACATAATGGTATCGGTATCGATGAAACGAGTGAGTGTATCAATATGGCTGTCGGTATCATCTCCTGCCAAATAGCCGTGATTCAGCCACAAAATTTGTTCTACGCCAAACTCTTTTTTGAGAATAGTCTCGGTTTGGACTTTGTTTAAATGAGCATTTCGGTTAGGATTCAGGATCGTTTCGGCCGTTACGAGAAGTGAGCCGATACCGTTGGATTCGACACCGCCACCCTCTAAAATCAAATCGACTTTTTCCATCGGTGCGCCGTAAATGGGTGCAATAGCAGCACTCATCGCATTATCAAGGGATGCATCGAATTTTCCGCCCCATCCGGTAAAGGTAAAATCGAGGAGGATCGGTTCCCCTTCTTCTTCGTCAATGACCGTGAGAGCACTGCAATCACGTGCCCACGTATCATTCGTTTGATACTGGGTAAAAATCAAGTTGGTTTGATCCGCAAAATAGCTTTTGACGAGATCAATATCATCACAGACGATGAGGCAGGGTTGATAGCGTGCAACGGCAGTCGCAATGTTAACAAAACATGTTCGTGCTTCTTCGAGATATTCACTCCAATCGCTTTGGCTGTGAGGAAAAATGAGCTGAACGAAACTTTGAGGTTCAAATTCGGCGGGGAAATAACGCATTAACAATCCTTAGAATATAATTCCCCTATGGGAACTATTAAATTGAGCCGAGAGGCACTGAGACATAATCTTGACATTATCGCACACCAAGTCGGTGGAAAAGATAAAATAGCCGTCGTTTTAAAAGATAACGCTTATGGGCACGGGGCAACATTGATTGCTGATGAATCATCGCGTTATGGGGTGAAACAAGCGGTCGTACGGTTAGAGAGAGAAGCATTAGAAATTGTAGAGTATTTTGAGAATGTCCTTGTCTTGGGCGAAATACCGATTCAAGGACATCCAAAACTTAGCTATGCGCTCAATTCGCTCGAAGAGATTGCGTTATACCCCAAAGGGGTACGTGTCGAGTTGAAAATCGATACAGGGATGCATCGAAACGGAATTACACCCGATCAACTCGAAGAAGCATTTGTAAAAATAGCGGCACAAGGATTGGTCTGTGTCGGTGTGATGAGTCATTTTAGAGCCGCCGATACACTTAGCAGCGAGTGGTATTGGCAGCGTCGGATATTTGATACGCTCAAGCCCAAAGCACTTGATCTGGCAAAGCTCTATGGTTGGAGCTTACGGTTTCATATCTCTAACTCTGCAGGAGCCTTTCGCAGTTCAGAGTGCCGTGATAACATGGTACGGGTTGGAATCGCCCTGTATGGTTGTTTGCAAATGGATCCGACATTGCCTCAGCCGGCATTTAAAAGTGTCTTGTCGTTGTGGGGAAACCGTATCGCAACGAGAGTGCTCAAAGCCGGACAGCGGGTAGGGTATAACGGTATCTACGAAGCGACATGCGATGAGGTGATCAGCACTTATGACGTGGGATACGCTAACGGATTGGATCGACTTGCATCGGATCGTTTCACGACTCCTGAGGGAGTTGCATTGCGCGGGCGTATTTCGATGGATAATGCCGCTTTTTCAAGTGACAAAGAAGAGTTGCTGATTTTTGATAACGCCAATGAGTATGCCCGTTCAGTAGGAACGATAGGCTATGAAATTTTGGCGTGTTTGGATAAAGACCTCAAACGTGAGTGGATAGATTAAGAGGTGACTTTAATAATCGAATCGCTGAAAATGGCTCCATCTAGGCGCATTTCGATCAAATCATTTAAATCATTCACATCATCGATATAGCCTAAGACCTTGGCATCAAAGAGGTAGTGTTCCGCTACTTTTTGAATTTCTTCTGCATCGCGCGGGAGGACGATCAAATACGACGCCCGAAGGTTCTCTGCGATCACCGCTTCGACCGCATTTTCGACGTGCAAAGCAAACCGAACACCGTTTTTGCGCAAATGTTCCATGATATCGAGATTTTCAGGTGAAAAATAGAGAGCAACAACCGAATTGGCCGGAGTATGGCGTAATGCTTCTGTTGAATCAATATGGTAAAACGGTTGAGACGCGACGTAGGGGTGACCGAATAATAGCATGCTTTAACCTTCCATACATTCGCGTGAGCAGTAGTGTTTTCCCTCACGTGTCAGTGTCTCTTTGAACTGTACATAGGTGCCGCATTTTGCGCAGGGAACCATTTCCTCCGGAGAAGTATCCGATGAAGCAGGTGGCGTTAGACTCACTTTTCGGAAGAAAATATAATAGACGCCGAACAACAAAGCGGCAAATAGCAACATTTTTAACATGAGTTTATCTCTTTATGAGTAAATAATGGCGATTTTTCGCCTCGATGATTTCATAATCCAACGATTCATCGATTTCATCATACACCTTTTCCCCTTTGTAAAAGAGCAAGAGGCTCCCCTCGGTACAAAACGGTGCAGAGAGTTTGAGAAGCATCTCCGTATCGGTTACGGCACGCGAGGTAATGAAATCATACGGTTCACTCGGAAGCTGTTCGACCCGACACGCCTTCACTTCGACGTTGTCCAACCCCAAATCGGCTTTGACAAATTGTAAAAAACTGGCCCGTTTCGAGAGCGGTTCGACAAGCGTGAAATGGGTCTGCGGTAGGGCAAGTGCCAAAATCATCCCCGGAAATCCAGCTCCGGTTCCGATATCCATCCCTTTTTGGATGGAAGGAAGAAAACTAACGGGAATCACGGCATCGAGAATAAACTGATCGATTTGCGCTGATGTTTTCGCTCCGGTGAGATTATGGATTTTATTCCATTTCTCCAACAGGGCTTTATAGTGTTCCGCTTTTTCAATAAAATCATCCGGTAGAGGAAGATTATGAGGTGATAGTAACTGTGTCAAATGACTCATAGATCATGCCCCATTTGCTCTTTTTTGACCTTCAAATATCCCTCATTATGGGGATTTGGGCTAATAATGACGGGAACCCGTTCCGTAATCGTGACATTAAGATCTTTCACAACATCGATTTTTGCCGGATTATTGGTGAGCAGACGGATTTTGGTAAGTCCGAAGTCTTTGAAAATTTCGCCGACGACATCATAAGTACGTTGATCCGGAGCAAATCCGAGTTCGACATTGGCTTCGATGGTATTGCGTCCTTGATCTTGGAGGCAGTAGGCATTGACTTTGTTGAGCAGACCGATGTTGCGCCCCTCTTGACGGTGATAAATGATCAAACCGCCCTCATGTGCGATCAGTTCAAGTGCTTTGTGTAACTGATTGTTACAGTCGCATTTGATACTGCCAAAGGTATCACCGGTAAGGCATTCGGAGTGTATCCGCACGAGTGGGGATTCTTGGCGCTCGAAATTTTCGGTAAAAATGGCTAGATGTTCCTGAATCCCCTCTTTGTAAACACGGATTTTAAAATGGCCGTATTTGCTTGGTAGATTGGCGACAGATGATTTTTCAAAAAGTGTTGTTGTTTTCATTAGTGCCATTATAATAGGTGTTTCTAAAAAATGGTTTATTAAACTAACTGGCGATACAATCTAATCCTTATTTTCTCATTGGAGTCACATTTATGGAGCGTTTTCGCCGCACCCGTCTCAATTCCCAACTGCGTTCATTGGTTCGTGAAACTCATGTGGGGGTAAATGATTTTATCTATCCGTTGTTTGTCCGACCGGGAGAGGGGATTAAAACAGAAGTTGCTTCAATGCCGGGCGTCTTTCAGATGTCATTGGACGAAATTTTAAAAGAGTGTGAGCTTCTTCAATCTCTCGGGATCAATTCGATTATTTTATTCGGTATTCCTGAAGTAAAAGATTCAGTCGGAAGTGACGCTTTGTGTGACCACGGGATTATCGCGACGGCAGTGCGTGCAATCAAACGCTCATTCCCGAAAATGTTTGTGGTGACCGATTTATGTTTTTGTGAATACACCGATCACGGGCACTGCGGTATTCTTGACCATGTCCATGAGACGGTCGATAATGATTTGACATTGGGTATTTCGGCACAGCAGGCATTGGTCCATGCCCGTGCAGGTGCCGATATGATCGCGCCATCAGGGATGATGGATGGGATTATTACGACTCTTCGCGATGCTCTTGATGGGGGCGGGTATGTCAATTTGCCGATTATGAGCTATTCGACCAAATTTGCGAGCGGGTATTACGGACCGTTCCGCGATGTTGCCGAATCGGTTCCGAGTTTTGGAGATCGTTCGACCTACCAAATGGATCCGGCAAACCGCCGTGAAGCCATCCGTGAAAGCCTTGTGGACGAAGCACAAGGGGCTGATATTTTGATGGTAAAACCGGCATTGGCATACCTTGATATAATTCGTGATATTCGCGAAGCTTCACAGCTTCCGTTGGCAGTATATAACGTCAGCGGCGAATACGCAATGCTAAAACATGCCGGAGCGGCGGGGCTTATTGACTATAATCGTGTTATGATGGAGACGATGGTCGGATTCAAACGCGCAGGTGCCGATATCATTATCAGCTATCATGCGAAAGAAGTGGCGGCACTTCTATCTTGATTTGAACGCCAAAGGAATAAAACTCCTCTGGCTATACTCCCCGCTAAGGCATTAAAGCTTTCCTCAACTGAAATGAAATTGTTAATGAAATCATTTTATGATATGATTGTTTTTTGTATATAAGGAATAACGTGAGACACTTTTTAACGTTAAAAGATTACACCAAAGAAGAGATCTTAGAGATTTTAGAACTCGGGTTAGAGATCAAAAAAGAGATCAAAGCAAAAGTATTTACCCCCCGTTTGGCCAATCAGACGCTAGCGATGATTTTTGAGAAAAGCTCGACCCGCACCCGTGTCAGTTTTGAAGTGGGGATGTATCAACTCGGGGGGCACGCACTGTTCCTCTCCAATCGTGACATCCATCTTGGACGAGGCGAACCGGTCAAAGATACTGCGCGCGTGATCTCGTCTATGTGCGATATGGTTATGATCCGCACTTATGAGCAGTCGATGCTTGAAGAATTTGCACGTTACTCAAAAGTTCCTGTTATCAACGGCTTGAGCGATAGCTATCATCCGGTTCAGCTTTTGGCCGATTACATGACGATGATGGAATGCGGTAAAGACAAAAATCCGATAGTAGCCTATGTAGGGGATGGGAATAATATGACCCATTCATGGCTTATGCTCGCTTCAAAGCTAGGATTTGAGCTTCGTGTCGCTACTCCGAAAGGGTACGAATGCGATCCTTTGATTATTGCCGATGCAATGAAATTCGCTGAGCAAAGCGGTGCAAAAATCACGATTACCAATGACCCCAAAGAAGCTGTAGCGGGAGCTACCGTTGTTACGACCGATACATGGATCTCTATGGGACAAGAAGAGGAAAAAGCGCAGCGTCTTCGTGCATTTCAAGGTTATATCGTTGATGAAGCATTGATGGCGTTGGCTGCAGAGGATGCTATCTTCTTGCACTGTCTTCCTGCGTATCGCGGCATCGAAGTGAGCGAAGCGGTACTCGATGGAGACCAAAGCGTTATTTTCGAAGAAGCAGAAAATCGTCTTCATGCACAAAAAGGGTTAATGGTTTGGTTGAATAATCATCGATAAGGAGTAATTATGCGTCATGTATGGCTGTTGGGTATTCTGAGTATTGGTCTTTTTGCTGCAAATGTAGTTCAAGTCGGAGACAAATATAAAGATTCCGGTAAATGCAAGGCGTGTCATAGCCATATCGTAGCGCAATGGGAAGATTCATGGCATGCAAAATCTCATTACGGAAATGATGAGTATTTCCAAAAGACGATTGATTATGTAGCCCGTAAAGACAATCGTAAATCATTAAATACTATCAAAATAGAATGCGCCACTTGCCATAATCCCCGTATAGCAGTTACTTCTACCAATGCCGAATATGAAGCGATAGCCGCATTGAATCTTGATAAAGATTCTGCCGCTTCCAAGGCACTTCGAAGCGATACCATTGCTGAGGGGATCAATTGTGTGGTCTGTCACAATATTGATCAGATTCATGATGAGCTTCCAGCCGATAAACGGGGGATGAACCGTGTAACATGGATGAAATCCGGTACAATGACAGGACCGTATTCGGATGCAAAATCCCCGTATCATAAGGTCGAGCAACGACCGTTCATGGACAACAATCCCAACCAGCTTTGCTTCGTTTGCCATGCCAACGACACATCAGAAGAGGGGCTTCGATTTGTCGATATGCAATCGGAATTTAAAAACAGCGGAAAAGCATGTGTCGATTGTCATATGGGAGCCCGAAAAGAAGGGATTGCGGCAACATTGAGAGATGCAAACGGACAGCCGCACAAACGTCTTATTCGTGAACATCGATTTATTGGTGGGCATGTTGAGAATATGTGGAAAGATGCCCTCAAAGTAGATACACGAAAAAACGGGGCTGCGCTAGAAGTTATTTTAAATAATCCTCAGCCTCATGCTCTTCCAAGCGGTTTCGGTTCACGCGAGATTTTGATAGAAGTACAATATTCGGGCGGCGGAAAAGTGATCAAAAACGAAGCGTTATCGATCACTACCCGCTATCTCAGTAAACGGGGAAAACCAACGGTTCCGCATCTAGCAGCTAAAATTGTACAATCTATTTCTATTCCGGCACAAGGTTCAAAAGCTTTTTCTTTGCCGATTCCGACTGGGAGCGATGGAGCAACGATTGTTGTCTCGTATCGATTGGTGAATGATGAAATACGGGAATTATTGGAGTTAAAAGACCCAATATGGTCGAAAAAAATGGTGATTAAGAAAGTATCTGTAAAATTGTAGAGAAGAGAGGCAAAATGCCTCTTAGTTCATCTCTACTTTGATAATGAGATCATTGCCCTCTTCAACGATTGAGAAATTGTGCTTTTGACAAAATGTTTCATTCATTTCTGAAGCCCACTCTTGTGCCTCAATCAACGCATCATCTTTATTATCAAATGTTTTCACGCCCTCCATACCGCTTCGTTTAAAACAGCCGCACTCTTTTTCAATTTTTACGTTATACATGATCTTACTCTCCTACTGAGAAATTTTTGGAAGTATAGTTGCCAAAGATTAAAAGTTGACAACAAAATTGAGACGATTTGAAACTAAAGATTCTCTTTATCTTTTACTATACTCATCTCATCAGGGTACTTTATGTAAAGTTCTGCTAAGATTCCACCTGAATTTCGGGTGCCTTTTAATGCGATACGATGTATCGTTTTCCAAGGTACCCTCGAAGATAAGACGGGACTTATCTACATATTTTCTCCCCCGTAAGGGCAAGCGTAACTGGTCGGAACGTTTTTCCGATGGCGTATCTATAAAGGCAAACTACATGAATAATACACACGAAACCACCGAAGAAAATTTGGTGACATTTGAGACTTTCGGCCTTCGCCGTGAGCTGATGCAAAGCATCAACTATGCAGGGTTTACAACTCCTAGCCCGATCCAGCAGATGGTTATCCCAGTCATCATGGAAGGGCGCGACGTTGTGGGACAAGCGCACACCGGTACCGGAAAAACAGCCGCATTCGGTCTTCCGACGTTGAATAAAATGAATCTCAAAGGGGGAATCGAAACCCTCATTATTACCCCGACACGTGAACTTGCAAACCAAGTGAGTGATGAAATTTTTAAATTCGGTAAACATTTGGGTGTCCGTACCGTAACGATTTACGGAGGAAGCTCATACAACCGTCAAATTGATTTGATCGAGCGCGGAGCACAGGTTATTATTGCGACTCCGGGACGATTGCTCGATATGCTCAGCCGTGATATGCTCAAAGGTTTCGCACCTTCGACCGTTATTTTGGATGAAGCGGATGAAATGCTTGATATGGGCTTCTTGGACGATATCAATGAAATTTTCACCTATTTGCCGAGTGAGCGTCAAACGTTGCTTTTCTCTGCAACGATGCCGACTCCGATTAAACAATTGGCAGAGCGTATTTTGGTGAACCCGTATTTCGCCTCTATCACCAAAACTGAGACAACGAATACCGATATCACTCAACAATATTATGTGATTGAAGAGTCTGAGCGCGACGATGCGATTATTCGATTGATGGACGCGGAAGATGCCCAAAAAACAGTTGTTTTCTGCCGTACGAAAAAAGAGGTAGATCGTCTTTCGAACGTTCTCTCAGCAGCGGGATATTCGGCAAAAGGGCTTCATGGCGATATGGAACAACGTCAACGCGAAAGTGTTATCAAAGGGCTTAAAAGCGATGCTATCGATGTGTTGATCGCAACTGACGTTGCAGCACGCGGATTGCACATTGATGGTGTTACCCACGTATTTAATTACCATATCCCATTTGATCCAGAGAGTTATGTACACCGTATCGGTCGTACCGGACGTGCAGGCAAAAAAGGGATGGCAATCACCCTTGTAACACCATTGGAATTCAAAGAGCTTCAACGTATCCGCTCGAAAGTTGGTACGACGATGGAACATGCGTATATCCCAAGCAAAGTAGATGTGAAAGAAGCGCAAGTTTCACGTTTAGTAAATGAGATCGAAAAACAGCATATCTATGATGAAGCGCATAAAGTACTCGATTTACTCAAACAAGATTATGATCAAGAACAAATTGCGTACAAATTGATCTCTGTCCTTATGGAGCGCAATACAGTTCAAGGACCGAATAATATCGGTATCGCGGCAGAACGCTTGGAAAAAATTCTTCATAATCTAGAGCGTCGTGGAAACGAGCGTGGCGGTAACGGCCGTCGTCCAGGTGGATTTAACCGTAACCGAAGCGGTGGTAACCGTAACGGCAATGGCGGCGGTGGATACCGTGGTAATAGTGATCGCAACAGTGGCGGCGAGAGAAGTGGCGGTGAACGAAGTGGAAATGATCGAGGTGAACGCTCACGCAGCTTCAGCGGGCAAAATCGCTCACCAAAACCTCGTTATTAATAACTGCTTGACTCAAGTTTGTGCTTGAGTCGCTCCAAAAACGGCTCCATCGGAGCTTCTAATACAAACCCTTCTCTTTGTTTAGCACCCCACATCGGTTCAGGAAAATACTCATCATTTTCAAAACGTGCCATGATATGCCAATGAACACGCGGGACCATATTGCCAAATGAGGCGATATTGATTTTGGAAGGTTTGAAATAAGAGAGCATCTCTTTTTCGATCACATCGAGCGTATTCCATATCGCTTCTTTCTCTAGGCGAGAACATTCACTAAACTCTTTATGGGGTGCATGAGTAAAAATTTTGAGCCAAGGGATAGGTGATTCGTGGAGTTCGATGAAAATAAGAGAGTTTGAATAAAACATAGACGACCTTTTTAAAAAGTCGTTAATTGTAGCGAAAGAGGGGCTTTATTTACCTTTTCCGGCAAAAGGTACGAGAGCACTTCCCCATGTTAAACCACCGCCGAATGCATCGAGAAGCATGAGCTCACCCTTTTGCAGGCGTCCTGATTCGTAGATATCATTGATTGCCATCGGAATAGAAGCACCTGAAGTGTTGCCGTATTTTTCGACCGTGAGCACTACTTGCTCATCACGTAGATTGAGGGCATCTCCAACTGCTTTGATGATTCGGTAGTTCGCTTGATGCGGTACGAAATGTTGGATAGAAGAGGATTCGATATTGTTTTGCTCCAAAATTTCGACAACATCGCTTGTGAGAGTACGCACAGCAACTTTAAACGTCTCATTCCCTTTCATTTTCATAAAACACCCGGCAGCTTCACGGTTCAGTTCATCATGAACCGAACCGCTTCCTCCGTTTGGTGTCATTAAAAGATCTGCAAATGAACCGTCCGAACCGGTGTGAATATCAATGATTGCTTCTTCTTTGTTCTCAGTCGCGCTGATAAGGGCTGCACCTGCGCCATCTCCGAATAAGATACACGTTCCACGATCACTGTAATCGGTAATAGCGCTTAGCTTTTCGGCACCGACGATGAGTACATTTTTTTTCATACCGGACTCTACAAAAGCCTTTGCAATAGAGAGTGCATAGACAAAGCCGGTACATGCGGCTGAAATATCAAATGCGGTTACCTTTTCCAATCCAAGTTTGGTCGCAATCACTGTAGCGGTAGAGGGCATACAAAAATAATCGGGTGAGATTGTTGCACATACGAGCATATCGATGTCAGTTTTTTGGAGACCGCTTCGCTCGATTGCAAGCTCTGCCGCTTTTACACCCATATCGCTCGTTGTTTCATTTTCTGCAGCTATATGGCGTTCTTTGATCCCTGTACGCTTTGTAATCCACTCATCTGTTGTATCAACTAGCGTTTCCAAGTCAGTATTGCTCAGGACTTTGGAGGGGACATAAGCCCCAATAGAGCGGAATGCAGCGTACATATTTTATTACCTTTGTAAGGGATCGCGATTATTGCTTGAGTTCTTCTAAACGTTTTTCGATATGTTCGTTTACACCGTTATCGACATAACGAATAGCTTGAAATATAGCATTTTTGATCGCTTTTGGATTGCTTTTGCCGTGACTGACGATCGCACACCCTTTGATACCGACCAAAGGCGCTCCACCAATCTCTGCATAGTCGATCTCTTTTTTCAACAGTTTAAAGACTTTGCGCATCAAGAGCGCACCGGTAATCGCTATCGGAGATTTTCGAATATACTCTTTTATAAAGTAACTGATGGTAGAAGCAACCCCTTCGGAAGCTTTGAGAACAAGATTTCCGATAAAGCCGTCACACACGATGACGTCACAGCTTCCATCAAAGATATTATTCCCTTCGACATTTCCTACAAAGCCTTGTTGACCTTCAAGGAGTTTGAAAGCATCTTTCGTGACTTCGTTTCCTTTGGAATCTTCTTCTCCGTTGGCAAGCAATCCCACGCGAGGATGTTCCATTTTATACATATCTTTGGCGTAGTAATACCCCATGATCGCAAATTGGAAAAGGTGCTCAGCTTTACAATCGACATTCGCACCCGCATCCATAAGGATACTGCGTTTACCGCTTTTCGTCGGCATAGACGTTACTAAAGCCGGACGAAGAACGTTTTTAAGCCGTCCAAGGCGTAAGGTTGCGACAGTCATTGTAGCACCGCTGTGTCCAGCGCTGACGACGCCGTCTGCTTCGCCGTTTCTGACCAGTTCAACCGCTTTATAGATTGAACTTTCTTGACGTTTTAGCGCATCGGTTGCAGCATCCGCCATGTCAATGACATCGTCTGCTTCGATAATTAAAATTTTATCTTTATAGCCCTTGGGTAATAAAGATAAAATCTCATCTTTTTTACCAACTAGAATCGGTTGAAACTTCTTTTCTTTAAGAGCTTCAATTGTCCCTCTAACAATCGGTTCGGGACCGAAGTCCCCGCCCATTGCATCAATTGCAATTCTAATCATCGATTATTTATACTCACCGGTTGTCGGGTTGACATAGTGAGACAATTTGTACGTGCCGTCTTTGTCTTTTACTGGACGAGCAAGAGAAATTTTATAGTGAGTTCTGCGTTTTGCAGCGCGTGAGTGACTCACTCTTCTTTTAGGTACTGCCATCTTTTTAGTCCTTTCTGTTTGGTTTTAGAACTCTCGATCGAGCGAGGTTCCTTCGCAGTTTGCGCAACAATAATAGTCGCTTTTGATCAATTCGATTTCCGACTGAAAAAGCTCTTCCATATCAATCATTGATTGGTCGATTTCAACAACGTCCAATTCTTGGTCGCTGCCTTCAAATATTCCGTCGCTAAGGTAAAAAACAACCTCTTCATCCAAAGGTTTTTCTACCTCTTCGGCACAGATGTCGCAAGGAATCGAAATACTCCCTGTAATTGTACCGTTTAATTGAGCAAGATTACTTTTTTTCAGGATTAAATCACCCGAAAAAAGAGCATTGTCACGATTTACCTCAAAATGAAGCGGTTGTGAGCTCAATTTTCTAAATGCTATCTTCATGGCAATTACGAAATTTCGCGCCCTGAAAAGAAAAATGCGATCTCATTTTTTGCATTTTCAAGAGAATCAGACCCGTGAACTGCATTAGCATCGATGTTTTCAGCAAAATCTGCACGGATAGTTCCGGCTGCCGCTTCTTTAGGGTTAGTCGCACCCATCAAATCACGATTTTTAAGGACGGCATTTTCACCCTCCAAAACTGATACTACAACTGGACCACTTACCATAAAATCAACAAGATCGTTGAAGAAAGGGCGTGCAGCATGTACTGCATAAAACGCTTCAGCGTCTTGACGTGAGAGTTGAACTTTTTTCATAGCCGCGATTTTAAGGCCGTTACTTTCGAAACGATCCAAAATTTTACCGATAACACCTTTTGCAACGGCGTCTGGCTTGATGATTGACAATGTTTGTTCCATCAATGCTCCTGTTTTGTGTGTAAAAAATAGAACGGGATTATAGCGAAATAATAATTTAGGAAAGATTAAAGTTGTTAGAAGGCAATAAATAAGGGGAGATTGAAGTAACCAAAGGAAAATATTCCCTTTGGTTTGTCTTTAAAGTTAGTTAACGACGTTTGCTTTTGAAGAACGCATTTCAGCGCTGATATCGTCACGGTGAGCTGGGCTTGCGCCGATTTCATCCCATGTAATACAACCTTCAGTTGGACAAGCTGTCGCACATGCTGGTTCGTCGTGGTGACCGACACATTCAACACATTTATCAGCATAAACGTAATAAACTTCTTCACCCGTTGGGTTATCGTCCTCGTCAACGATTGCTTCTACTGGACACTCGTCGATACAAGCACCACAGTTAATACAGGTATCATTAATGAATACTGCCATAGGATTCTCCTTGGTTGATAATTGTGGGGTAACTATAACAGAAGAATTTTAAACCCACCTAAAAAATCAGGTGGGAGATGAAGATTATCCGGAAGAGTGTTACTAAAGACCTAGATAGGTTTTGATTGCATCGACTTTGTCAGTTTTTTCCCATGAAAATTCGTCAAGCTCTCGTCCAAAATGGCCGTAGGCGGCAGTTTTTCGATAGATTGGACGCAAAAGATCAAGCGATTCGATAATTCCGCGAGGGGTGAGGTTAAACAGCTCTTTGACACACTCTTCAAGCTTTTCTTCAGGAACGACTGCGGTTCCGTGAGCATTGACCATGATAGAGATCGGCTTGACGACGCCGATGGCGTAGGAAACCTGAATCGTTGCTCGCTCACACGCACCGGATGCGACAAGGTTTTTCGCCACGTACCGCGCGGCATAGGCAGCGGAGCGATCCACTTTGGTCGGATCTTTTCCGCTGAATGCTCCACCGCCGTGAGGACACGCACCGCCGTAGGTATCAACGATGATTTTGCGTCCTGTCAGTCCTGCATCTCCTTGTGGTCCGCCGATAACAAATTTTCCGGTCGGATTGATGTGGTAGACGATATCCGGGCTCATGAGTTCTGCTGGGATGATCGCTTTGATCACCTCTTCGATGACATCTTTGTGCAGTTTTTCCTGAGAGATTTCAGGCGCATGCTGTGTAGAGATGACAACCGTTTCAACTGCAACGGGTTTATCGTCAACGTAACGGATACTCACCTGTGTTTTCCCATCCGGTCGGAGATAGGGGATGATCCCTTCTTTTCTGACTTTTGCCAAGCGTTCAGCAAGGCGATGTGAGAGATAGATCGGAAGAGGCATCAATACATCGGTTTCGCGGCATGCGTATCCGAACATCAAGCCCTGATCTCCGGCTCCGATCTCACCGCTCTCTTGGTCAACTCCCTGATTGATATCGGGAGATTGTTCTCCGATACCGTTGAGGACAGCACAAGAGCGATAATCAAACCCATAGGTTGCATCGGTGTAGCCGATTTCACGAACGACTTGACGTGCAATCTCTTGCATCGGAGCGTAGGTGGTGGTTTTCAGCTCACCCGCAATGACGCAAAAACCGTTCGAAACGAGGGTTTCACAGGCTACGCGCGCTTTTGGATCATTTTCAATGATGTAGTCCAAAATGGCGTCACTGATTTGGTCAGCCATTTTATCGGGATGCCCTTCAGTGACCGATTCTGAGGTAAAAATATAGTTTTTCGGCATAAAAATCCTTGAAAAAAAGGTTTATTTTAGTGGTTGAATCGGATTATATCGAACCCTCTTTTAAAAAATCACGCTCCCAAAAAAACTCGATCCACTCTTTCGCTTCATGCAAAGAAAAATCAGGTTGGAAAACTGCCGTATATTTGGTAAAAAGGGTAGCAATTTTGAATTCGCAGTGGGGATGTTGAGAACGAAGATAGGGCATTAGGGCAGCAAGTGTTTTTCCGCTATCGACAATATCATCTACAACAAGAACCCGTTTGGATTCGTGTAAATAAGATGTGCCTAAAATATTTACACACTCACGCTGAGTCTCTCCGTCGTAACTCTCTACACGGATACTTTGAAGATTGCGAACATCCAAACTCATTGAAAGAGCATGAGATAGCGTCATCCCGCCTCGTGCTATCGCGAGAATTGTATCTGGTTCAAACGATTTACATTGTTCTGAGAGGGGAACGATGTCTTTTAAAAAGTGTTCATAGGTATAGATTAGCATTTTCGAATCATACCCTAAGTGCAACTACGCTATAATAAAAAACTTATTTTTAAAGGGTGAATTTGAAAAAATTAGCCATTATCGGCCGACCGAATGTCGGCAAAAGCTCACTGTTTAATCGTCTTTTGAAACAGCGCGATGCAATCACCTCCGAACAGGCGGGAACTACACGTGACGTCAAAAAACGGATTGCCGTTGTAGTGGACAAAGAGGTAGAAATTCTCGATACAGGAGGACTCGACGAGGGGTGTGAACTCTATGACCGTATCAAAGAAAAATCGCTTAAAGCGGCTCATCAAGCCGATATCATCCTCTTTATGGTAGATGGAAAAAGCCTTCCCGAAGAAGAGGATAAAAAGCTTTTTTATGAACTTGAGTCGATGGGAAAAGCGATTGCACTCGTTGTCAATAAAATCGACAATGACAAGATGCAAGAGAAGCTGTGGGAGTATTATGAATTTGGAACCGATCGAATTTTTGGTATTTCGGTTGCTCATAACCGCTCGATATTACCGCTTTTGAATTGGATTGCTTCTGAGCTTCCGGATTCTTCTATTGTATCTTCCGAACCGGAAATGATAGCTGTTGAAGATGAGATGGACGGTTTTGACGCCGCTATGAGAGCTTCTGCGGATGAAGATGAATTTGACGACGAAGACGATGATGGATACTTTATCCCCGAAGAGGACGGTGAAGAGGAAGAAACCTCGATAGAAGAACTCGAAGAGGTTTATCGTGGAATCGTCAAAGAGTATGAACCGGGTGATACTGATAAAATGAAAGTAGCGATTATCGGTCGTGTCAATGTTGGAAAAAGTTCTCTTCTCAACGCTCTTCTCGGCGAAGATCGTTCGGTTGTCAGTTCCGTAGCAGGTACGACAATCGATCCGATCGATGAAACGGTTGAATACAACGAAAAGCAAATCACCTTTATCGATACGGCAGGAATCCGAAAACGGGGGAAAATCCTCGGGATCGAAAAATATGCATTAATGCGTACCGAAGAGATGCTAGAGACGGCAGACATCGCGTTGCTGGTCTTGGACGCGTCACAACCGTTTATGGATTTGGATGAGAAGATCGCCGGATTTGTCGATAAAAACCGTCTTGCGTGTTTGATCGTCCTCAACAAATGGGATTTGGCACCAAAAGAGGATTATGACAAGATTATCGCCGAAGTGCGTGACCGATTCAAATTTCTGAGTTATGCTCCGATCATTACGATTTCGGCGCAAAGCCATCAACGGGTACACAAGATTTTTGAGATGATTTTAAAAATCAATGAGAACTATTCACAGCGTATTCCGACGGGTCGGCTGAATGAGGTGATTCAAGCGGCGATGCGTAAGCATATTTTGCCGAGTATCAACGGGATGAATATACGTCTGTATTTTGCAACACAGTATGACATTCGTCCGCCGCGCATTGCGCTCATTATGAACAAGCCGCAGGGGTTGCATTTCAGTTACCGTCGCTATTTGACAAATCAGTTACGTGAACAGTTCGATTTTGAAGGGACTCCGGTACTTTTTAAAGCAAAAGCGAAAAAAGTGAGTAAAAAGCCACAACCGCATAAAAAACGTTCTATGTGGTAAGTAGTGTAAAACCTTTTAAAAAGGTTTTACGATAACGAGTGCGACAATCCCCATCAATAAGAGGGTAGGGATTTCATTATAGATGCGAAAAAACTTTCCGCTTTTATAGGCTGTATTTTCTTTGAGTTTGAGACGAAAACGTCCCAGAGAAAAGAAATAGGCGATTAAAAGTGCGACGAGTGTAAGCTTCGCATGCATCCATCCCCCCATCGCGAAAACATTGGTTCCATAATGGCTGGTTGAGAGAACTATCAATGCCGTGCCAGAGAGAAATGTAGCCCAAAATGCAGGGACACCGATGTATTTGTATATCTTCATCTCCATTACTTCTACTACTTCGATAAAACCGTTATTGGAACCGTTTTCGACATGATAAACGAAAAGACGCGGGAGATAAAAAAGGACCGCAAACCATGAGACCATTGAGATGATATGAAACCACAAAATCCAGCTGTACATACTATGTTCCTGATAATGAATTAGGGAAGATTAGCCAAAAAAGGCTAAATTTTAGAGGTGCTTTTGAACAAAAGCGATAATTTGAGGCGTGGGTAAAGCTCCGCTGAACTGATCAATAATGCGGTTGTTTTTAAATGCAATGACGGTTGGAATGGAACGGATACCAAAACGTGCTGCTAGGTGCTGCTGCTCTTCTGTGTTGATTTTGATAAATTGGGCTTTGAGAGCAAAATGCCGAGCCGCTTCTTCGAATGAAGGAGCCATGCTCCGGCACGGTCCGCACCACGGGGCCCAAAAATCGGCAATAACGAGCCGATCATCGTTCAGCATCAATCGATCGAAAGCGGGAGCATCAACCGCGAGCGGTTTGGTCTCTAGAAGGGACTTTTTGCAGTGACCGCACGAAGCTTTTATATAGGAATCTTTGAGTGGAATGGCATTAACCCCACCGCAGTGGGGGCAAACGACATTGATTTTCTCCATGGATTACTCCACGACCTCTTCTTCAACGACTTCCATATCACGAATCGATGAAGTGTGGTGATCTTTTACTTTGTCATGTAAACGTCGGAGTGCTTTGTTGGCACGTTCGATCGCAAGATCGATAGCGGTATCGATATCTTCATCCGTATCCGAAATAACAACGGGTTGTGCGTGGGCGATGTGGATGTCAAATTCGACTCCGACCCCTTTTTTCTCTTTGGAAATCATAACATTGACGGTCGTAATGTCGAGATGATAACGTTTAAAATTTTCAATAGCGGTAGCAATATGATCGTTTAGGTGTTGGGTGAGTTTGATATCTTTTGATCGAATTTGAGTGTTCATAATAAATCCTTTGTGTTGAACTGTCGAAAAATATAACATAGATTATCTTAAGAGGAAGCTTAAGAGACGTTGCGGTAAAATAGTCACTAATCAAGGAGATTATTTTGAGAGTATTAACCGGAATTCAGCCATCAGGCGATTTACATATAGGAAACTATTTTGGTTCGATCCGCCCTATGATCGACTCCCAATCAAATGAAGAAGTATTTGCTTTTATTGCAAACTATCATGCGATGACATCGCTCAGTGACGGTGCGCGTCTATCTCAGCTCACGATGCAGGCGGCAACCGACTTTTTGGCACTGGGGATGGACCCGCAAAAAAGTACCTTCTGGGTACAGTCGGATGTCAAAGAGGTGTTGGAACTGTACTGGGTACTCTCCTCCTTTACTCCGATGGGACTGTTGGAACGTGCGCACAGCTACAAAGACAAAGTGGCCAAAGGGATCGCGAGCAATCATAGCCTTTTTTCGTATCCGGTACTGATGGCGGCCGATATTTTATTGTTCGGTTCCAATGTGATTCCGGTCGGGAAAGATCAGATTCAGCACGTTGAAATTGCTCGTGATATCGCAATCAAATTCAACAACCAATACGGTGATGTTTTTGTTGTTCCTGAATTTCGTGTTGATGAGAACGTTGCGACTGTTCCTGGGATTGACGGACAAAAAATGTCAAAAAGTTATGGCAATACGATTCCGATTTTCAGCGAAGAGAAAGTGCAATCCAAAATCATCAAAAAAATTGTGACGGAAGCGGTACCGATGGAAGATCCAAAAGAGTATGAAAATTGTAATGTTTATAACATTGCAAAACTCTTTTTGGACTACGAAGAACGCTCTGCATTGCAGGATCGATACAAACGCGGCGGTGAAGGGCACGGTCACTTCAAGCTCTATACACATGATGTGATTTGGGAATACTTCAGACCGTACCGCGAACGACGCGAATATTTTGCCGCACATCAAGATGAAGTGCGTGAATTGCTTGACCTAGGTGCACGCAAAGCAAGTGAAGCTGCACAGCCGATCATCGATAAAGTGCGTTCCGTAACCGGTATCCGATATTAAAGGGAAAACTATGAAAAACTATATCATCAATCAGATCAACGATTCTGCCGCGACTAAAAAAGCACTTGTAGAAAACGATGCATTGGTCAATCTATTGGTTGAAGTAGCGCAGGCGTGTGTCGAGGTATATCGTAAAGGGAAAAAAATCCTTATCGCCGGAAATGGTGGTTCGGCTGCCGATGCACAGCATTTTGCGGCAGAGTTAGTAGGACGATACGGGTTTGATCGTCCATCGCTCCCCTCGATTGCACTGACAACCGATACTTCCAACCTCACGGCAATCGGAAATGATTATGGATATGAGTATGTGTTTTCGCGCCAATTGGAAGGGTTGGGGCAAGAGGGTGATCTTTTTATTGGGATTTCAACGTCGGGTAACTCTCAAAATGTGATCAACGCGTTTATTTCGGCAAAAGATCGTGGGATAACGACGGTCGCTCTCGTCGGACGTGATGGCGGCAAGATGGCAGCAATAGCGGATTATGCGATTGTGGTTCCCTCTAATGCAACGCCGCGTATCCAAGAATCCCATTTACTGATTGAGCACATGATCTGTGACATCATTGAAAAAGAGATTTTCGGCGGCGGAGTAGCATAAGGTGACAAAAGCCCTCTTTTTAGACCGTGACGGTGTCGTGAATGTCGAAAAAAACTATCTTCATAAAATCGAAGATTTTGAACTGATGGATGGGATTGTCGAGGTTTGCCGCGCTTACGTTGAAAAAGGGTATTTAATCCTCATTGTTACGAATCAATCCGGGATCTCCAGAGGCTATTACAGTGAAGAGGATTTTGCATTGCTTAGTCAATGGATGATGGATCACTTTAAAGGTTTAGGGATCATTATTGAGAAAATTTACCATTGCCCGCATCATGAGAGTATTGATGGAGCATGCGGGTGCCGAAAGCCCGAGCCGGGGATGTTTTTGAGAGCACAGAGAGACTATGATATTGATATGGCTTCATCGGTGATGATCGGTGATAACGAACGGGATATCGAAGCCGCACTCCGTGCAGGGGTAGGGATGAATATTCTCTTATCTAATCATATGAATGTCTCCAAAGCCGATAAAATTGTCCATTCGCTGCGAGAGCTCCTTTGATGCGGATTATCAACACGGGCGGAACGTTTAACAAACGTTATGACCCTGTCAAGGGAGAACTGTTTGTTCCGAAGGATGATTGTGCGGTTGAGACAATACTCAAATCACTGGTGATCGATATTCCCGTGAGCGGGGTCGTGTACAAAGACTCTTTGGAGATGGATGATCAGGATCGAAAAGTATTGGCAGATGCGATAGTGCGATGTGACGAAAAGACGGTGATTGTTGTTCACGGTACCGATACGATTGATCTGAGTGCTGAATATGTTGATCATCTAAAACTGGATAAAGTAGTTGTGTTTACGGGAGCTATGGTCCCTTTTCATATCGATCCACTCGAAGCAACGGCAAATCTTGCGATGGCGATAGGGTATGCGCGTAATGTAAAGAACGGTGTTTATATCGTGATTCAAGGTGTAATGAACAGTTTTAAACAGGTCAAAAAAAATAAGTCAGTCGGGAAATTTGAATATGTCTAAAGTTAAATGCGATCACTGTCATCTTGAATTTTCAGATTCGGTGATGATTCATGATGGAGAGTACCGCTTTTGCTGTAACGGCTGTCAAGGAATATTTCATCTTCTTAAAGACGAAGGATTGGAGAGCTTTTATGCCAAAATGGGGGATACGACACTTGCTCCACCTACTGAGCAGTTCGAGGCAAGTTCCAACTTTGACACCCCTGCATTTCATGAACGGTTTGTAACTACAACCAAAGAGAACCTCTCCCAAGTTTCACTCGTTATCGAGGGGATCCATTGTGCGGCATGTGTATGGCTCAATGAAAAAGCGCTCCACAAAATGGAGGGTGTGATTGAAGCACATATCAACTATACGAACAATAAAGCGCGGATTACCTGGAATCCGGAGATTGTGAAGCTCTCTTCCATTATCGATATGATTCGAGCCATCGGGTATAACGCATTTCCTTACGATGCTTCTTTACAGGAAATTCGTGCCAACAAAGAGCGTAAAGAGTATTATCTCCGAATGGCGGTAGCGACATTCGCGACAATGAACATGATGTGGATTGCTGTGGCTCAGTATGCGGGGTATTTCACGGGAATCTCTCAGGAGATCAAAACCATTCTCAATATTGCGGAGTGGTTTTTGGCGACACCGGTGTTGTTCTATAGCGGATGGGTATTTTATCGCGGAGCCTATTATGGACTAAAAAACGGTTCGGTGACAATGGATTTGCTTGTTGTCACGGGATCGAGTTTGGCGTATCTCTATTCTATCTATATTACGGTATTGGAAAAAGGGGAAGCGTATTTCGACTCGGTGGCGATGATCATCACCTTTGTCTTGTTTGGAAAATTTCTCGAAGTTCTCAGTCGTAAAAATGCCGCCGACACCCTCGATGTTATCGGAAAACATATTCCTCGTGAAGTGAGTATTGTAGAGGGAGAATCGATCCGATCCGTGGATGTTAACGAAGTCAAGGAAGGTGATGTCATTCTCATCCGTAGCGGGGAACGCTCAGCAATCGATGGAGAAGTGATCAGTGGTGAGGGGAGTTTTGATGAGAGTAACCTCACGGGAGAATCTGAACCGATTTTCAAACGGCTGGGGGATAAAATCATCAGCGGAACGACGAGTATCGATGCACTGATACAGTACCGCGCAACCAAAGATTTTGCCCATTCTACTCTCTCGACTCTCGTCAACTTGCTAGAAAATGCGATGGCGCAAAAACCCTCTATCGAACAATTGGCGAATCGATTGTCTCAACATTTTTCCTCAACGATTCTGTTTTTGGCGATAGGGACATTTTGGTCGTGGTATTTTTGGCCGCACACGTTTGATCGCTCACTCATGGTGGGAATTTCGGTCATTATCATCGCCTGTCCGTGTGCTTTGGCGTTGGCTACCCCAGTGGCGACTTTGGTAGGATTGGCACTGGGAGCCAAGAGAGGAATCCTCTTTAAATCGGCCGCTCAGATTGAAACTATGGCGCAAGCGACAATGGTGGTGTTAGATAAAACGGGAACCATTACAATGGGGCGACCGGAAGTTACCTATGCTACACTGCATCAATCATTTGATATCAAGGCTTTGTATACGCTTGTCTCTTCATCAAAGCACCCGATCAGTCGAGGGGTGATGGAGTATATAGAGCGATCAGAACACGAGATTGAATCCAGTACAATCGAAGAGGTAAGGGAGCTTCCGGCGCGCGGTATGATCGGTCGACACGATGGTATGATGATTGCCGGAGGGAATGCCCTATTGATGCAAGAGTTAGGGATTGATATCGATACCGTGAGTGATAAAAGTCTCTTTTACTATGCGGTCGGTAATACATTGATGGCAACGTATGAACTGCGCGATCTTCCAAAAGAAAAAGCCTCTGAATCGATTCAGATTTTACATGATTTAGGATTACGGGTTGTGATGCTGACGGGGGATCATGAAGCAGCTGCACTCAGAGTCGCTAATGAGGTTGGGATCAAAGAATTCTATGCCCATTTGACTCCTGAAGGGAAAGCGGCATTTGTGGATCAATCTCATAGTGAAGGTCACGTGGTTGTGATGGCGGGTGATGGTATCAATGATCTATTGGCATTGGCAGCCTCTGATATCGCAATAGCGATGGGGAATGGCAGTGATATCGCTATCGAAGTAAGTGATGTTGTGTTGATGCACGATTCACTCACATCGTTAGCAGAGTCGTTTGCTATCAGTCGTAAAACCTATCGGCTGATTAAACAAAATCTCGGTATTTCACTGGTGTATAATTCGATTACGATTCCATTGGCAATGATGGGGTATATTATTCCGCTCATTGCGGCGATTTCAATGTCGTTTAGTTCACTTCTCGTCGTTGGTAATTCGATGCGTGTGCGATGGCTTTATAAATAACAATCATTAAGACTAAGTAGGAAGAAATATGGATAGTTGGGTTATTGCGATGATGCTCGGAGCCTCACTTTTTTTAGGTGCCATAGCGCTAAGTGCATTTTTGTGGGGTATCAAAAACGGTCAGTTTGACGATGAAAAAAAGATGATGAACCAAGTTCAGTTTGATGATGAACGTGAACTCAATGATGCTGCGAATCAACAGCGTAAACAAGAAGCTTCTAAAAAAGAGTATCGACCGGAATGATTTAAAAAGAGAAGAGGCTCACCGCAAAAGCGGTGAGCGAGGTATTATTTAAGACCTGCTACGTAAGAAGCGATTGCTTTGATATCAGCATCTGACATAGAAGCAACTTGACCTTTCATCAATGCACCCATACCAGCTTTGTTTAGTGTACCAGCTTTGTATCCGTTCAAAGAAGCTTCGATAGCTGAAGCTGATTGACCTTTTACGATTGCAGATTTACCAAGAGCAGCTTTTTCGAAAGATGCACCGTGACAAGCAGCACATTTAGCTGTAAGAGCTTTTCCATCAGCAGCCATCAAAGATACACCAGCGAACAACATTGCAAGAGCAATTTTTTTCATTTGTTTTCTCCATAAAAAATTTAGGTGTTATTATAGTCTTAGCATTCTTAAAGCACTCTAACTGTTTAACCTTTAATAAAGAGTTTGTTACAATATGATACTACCTTGATATAAAGGACTTTTTGTGCGATACAGCAACGTTGATTTTAATCGTAAAACTATTTTGATCACGGGGGGTGCCGGTTTTATCGGTTCGAACCTTGCGTTTTATTTTCAGGAACATTATCCAAAGTCTCATGTGGTTGTTTTGGACCTTTTTCGTTCAAACGTAACGCTCTCAAACGGTAATCTAAAAAGTTTTGGTCATTTCAAAAATCTGATTGGATTTCGCGGTGAGGTAATAAGCGGAGACATCAACGATAAAGTGCTCTTGGAAACATTGGCACAAACGTATAAATTTGATTACATCTTTCACGAAGCGGCCATTTCGGATACGACCGTATTGGAACAGGACTTGATGATCCAAACCAATGTCAACGCGTTCAAAGATTTGCTCGATATTGCGGTGCGTCACGGTGCCAATATGATTTATGCTTCTTCGGGTGCGACGTATGGGGATGCAGAATCTCCTCAGAGAGTCGGTCGAGAAGCTCCTCAAAACGTATACGGCTTTTCAAAACTGATGATGGATCATCTTGCACGGCAGTATTCTCAAAAACATGATCATATCAGTATCGTCGGATTGCGCTATTTCAATGTTTATGGTCAACGAGAGTTTTTCAAAAATAAAACATCCTCGATGGTAGTACAGTTCGGACACCAACTCTTAGCGGGTAAAAATCCGAAGCTTTTTGAAAACTCAGACAAAATTTTGCGCGATTTCATCTATATCGAAGATATTATTCAAGCGAACGTTCTTGCTATGCATCCTAAAGAGTCCGGCGTATTTAACGTCGGTACAGGAAAAGCTAGGTCGTTTCAATCGATGGTCGATATTTTACAACGCGAATTGGGAACGTCATACGTTTGCGAATATATTCCAAACCCGTATATTGGACGTTATCAATTTCACACGGAGGCTGATATCGAATCGACTAAGGCGATATTAGGGTATGAGCCTCGGTTTAGTTTTGAAGAGGGGATTGCGGCCTATGTTCCTGAGATCAAACGACTCTTTGAACAGGAACTCTCATGAGAAAATTGCATAACTCTCATCCACAGATCCTTGTGATCGGGGATTTGATGATCGATCACTATTTGTGGGGAGGGTGCGAACGCATTTCTCCCGAAGCTCCGGTACAGGTGGTGGATATCGCGCGTGAAACTACAGTTCTGGGTGGAGCTGGAAACGTTATCAATAACCTTGTGGCTCTGGGTGCACACGTCAGCATTGCCGGTGTGATCGGTGATGATGAAAACGGCGAAGAGTTGTGTACGATGCTGGATGCTATCGGTGTAAAAAGTGAAGGATTGGTGAAACAAAAGGGGCGAAAAACCTCCAAAAAAAGCCGTATTATTGCTTCGAACCAGCAGATTTTGCGCTACGACAAAGAGTCTAAAGACGCTATCGACCTAACCAGTGAGCAAGCGATAGTTTCGTATGTCAAAAGTACAATCGGCTTATGCGATATACTCATTCTCTCCGATTATGGTAAAGGGGTGATTACCGATACTGTTGCTGCTGGAGTAATAACAGCCGCGCGTAATGCAGGCAAGAAAGTATTGGTCGATCCAAAAGGGAAAGATTACCGTAAATATCAAGGTGCGTATCTCCTGACTCCGAATAAAAAAGAGGCTTCCGAAGCGACAGGGATTGTGATCAATGATGAAGAGAGTTTGAAAAAAGCACTATTGAACCTCAAAGAGACATGTGATTTGGAATGTTCCATGATCACTCTTTCCGAAGACGGGATTGCGATCTATGATGAGTCTATGCGCCGCTTTCCGACGGTAGCCAAAGAGGTGTATGATGTTACAGGGGCAGGGGATACGGTGATTGCTTCTCTCTCATTTGCCCTTAGCTCAGGTCTCGGTATCGATGAAGCGGCTCCGTTTGCAAACCATGCGGCAGCAGTGGTTGTCGGTAAAATCGGCTCGGCGACGGTGACACTCAGTGAGATCGAGGAGTATGAATCGAGTTTGCATCAAAGTACCTCGGATATGCATATCAAGAGTAAAGAAGAGATTGTAGCCCTCTCCGATCGGCTGAAAAAAGAGGGTAAAAAAGTGGTCTTTACCAATGGCTGTTTTGATATTCTCCATGTCGGTCATGTCAAGTATCTCCAAGAGGCTAAAAGTTACGGTGATGTATTGATCGTAGGACTCAATTCGGACAGTTCGGTTAGAGAGCTCAAAGGACCTACACGTCCGGTGAATAATGAAGATGATCGTGCCTATATTTTAGCTGCGCTCGAATCGGTCGATTATGTTGTTGTATTTAGCGAAGAGACACCGCACGATCTAATCAAAAGTATTGCACCTGATATTCTGGTCAAAGGGGGCGATTACGAAGGCAAAGTGGTTGTTGGAGCGGAATTTGCTAAAGAATTACGTCTGGTACAGTTTGTGGACGGTAAAAGTACAACGGCTACAATAGCTCGAATCAATGGAGGAGAAACATGCTAAAAAAAATCATTTTGTTATGTGTAATCAGTGCATCATCATTTGCAGCGAACCAAATTAGCGTAAATGTGAACGATAAAGATGTCGGTGGAGAAGTCCGTTTGGATATGGGGCGTATGGGAAATGCAATGAGCAATGCCTATATCGGAGCTCGATTTGTGAATGGAGATAATAATAATTCTCATACGATAGGTGATCCTAAACCGCTAATGGAAGTCTCAGCGATGGTGATGGGACATGTCCAAAGGGTTCCTGGATTAAAGCTCGGATTAGGGATAAAAACTGAGTATACAAAAATAGATGGCCAAGGATATGCAGCTGTTCCATTAGGTGTTGAAGCAGAACTACAATTGCCAACACACACATTAATCCCATTTTATCTTAACGGTGCTTTTTATTATGCCCCAAGTGCTTTAGCTTTTAAAGAAGGTAAGCGGTATACAGAAAGTCGAATCGGGCTAGATATGGAACCGATTCAAAATGCGAGAATCGGAGTAGGATATCGGATGATCGACACGGATCTTAAAACGCGTAATGTTACCTACAATGATGCGTGGTATTTTGCGGTTAGACTAGATTTTTAGCCGCTTCTATCACCTCTCCTGAGGTGATGCTCTTCATACATTCATGATGTCCTAACGGGCATTCGCGCTTCATACATGGAGCGCATTCTATCTCATGACGTACAATAATACTTTTTTCATTCATCCATTGGGACGTTTCCAAGTGGCGTGTCGGACCGAAAATTGCCACAGTCGGTACTTGATAGGCTGCCGCGACGTGCATTGGACCACTGTCATTGGTGATGAAAAGATCCAACCCACCGATAAAACTGCACAGTTCCGGTATCGTTGTTTTGCCTGCGAAATTGGTCACTTTGATTCCATTGAGTCGTGATTCGATCTCGTTGGCCATCTCCACTTCGTTAGGGCCTCCAAAGAGGAGTATGTCGTAGTGATCGGCATATGCTCGTGCCACTTCGGCAAATTTTTCGGGATACCACCGTTTGGCACTTCCATACGTTGCCCCCGGATTGATCCCAAGTGTCGGGCGCGAATAGCGGTGCGGCGGAATATGGATTTTCAGATTGCCGATATCAAGCGGTTGTGAACTCAGGCTCTGGGTAATATCTCGGTATTGTTCTACCAGATGAGAGGGGTGAGCTGGTTTGATCGGATGTTTTAGAAGCAAGGTAGAGTGCCAGCTACGACGTCCTGCCGTGATCTTTGTGCCGCTCCAATAGAGCAGAAGCGAAGAATGGAGTTGATTGCGAAAGGTGATTGCCATATCGTGATATCCCAATTCCTTTGCAAATTGGTAGGTATTAAGAAAACGGTTTCCCCCTTTTTTGGTCTCATCGATGTAATAGCGTGTGCACTTCGGATGATATTTGAGCGCTTCGATACTCACATAAGAGCCTACCAATGTCAGTTCAGCCTCAGGGTAGATAGTACAAAGCGCTTCGATAGAAGGGGTTGCCATCACCGCATCACCGAGCCAGTTGGGGAGTATGATGAGTAGTTTCACGATTGAGCCTTATAGGTATAAAGTGGTGTGGAGGTGAGTGTCCATGTAATGTGCAATTCTCCTCTAGGAGTTGAACAGATGAGCCGATATTCATCGCTATGATGGGAAAAACTTACAAATTGTGCATCACTGAGGTGAGAGAGCATAATGCCGTATGCCTCAAATGCGCTCCGTTTTCGGATAGTGCCCTCACGGTTATCAATCAAACCATACCCGGGGGCAATCAGCTGATGCCAATAAAGACGGCTCACTTTTTGCGACGCAAAGGCGAGGAGATGGTAGCGAACCATATAGGCAGTGTAATCATTTTCGCTGACGCACTCAAATTCACTGGTGGGAGCATAGGGGGCGGTGTTTTTGAGAGGCCAGTTGGTTTCGGTAATGATGAGTTCGTTGGACGTTTTTGGACTCAGCGATATGAGCGAAAATAAGAGATTGATTTTCCCCATCAGGTTAAATCCCATTTGGGTATTCTCGGGTGCACCCCGACGATCGACGTAGAGCAATGAGCCGATAGCGTCATAGCGAATTTTTGCTAGGTTAAAGAGGGTGTGAGCGCTAAAATGGTACTCGAAATCGATGACGTTCGAGCCGATGAGTTTGAGGTGGGGAAAGCGTTTGCGTTTGAGCTCATAGGCCACGCCGTAAAAATCGAGATATTCGTTGACACTGAAAAAGCCCCACTTAGCCCGATTAATTGTACTGCCGATAACGTAGGTTTCGCACACATCTTCGAGTGCTTCAAAAATTTGTATCAGATGATCACGTGTTATATCTGCACACGTGATATGCTCACGGTCTTGCAATAAAGCGACAGTGATATGTTTACCGCTAAAGCTGCGGATAAACGCAACATACTCGTGTAAATTTTCCATCTCCCATAGGGGAATGCGGATCAAAATATTTTTGACTCCTAACTCATCGAGCAGATAAGGGGTCGTGTTGGGTTCTTTATTGAGATTAACCCCCATTCCGAAAAAATCTTTTCCATCAATCGTGCGACGTCGTGTAAAAGGGGTGAGTATAAAAGCGATCGGGAGGGTTAGAAGAGCGACCAAAAACGTTTTAATAAGTGAGGGAAGAGCACTGCGGCGCATTTGACGCTTCAGTGCTTTGTCACGTATAATGGCAGGTTGATCAGAGTAATGATCCCAAGCAAACGGTTGTTTCATAGTGAGATTATAGCGATATTGGGTAAAATAACCCTATTAAAACGAAGGTGAAGCATGAATATTTTGGTAGTACGCAACGACAAATTGGGTGATTTTATTACCGCTTTGCCGACGTTGTATGTTTTAAAGCACCATAATCCGGACAATCGGATCATCGCCCTTGTTGCGCCTCTCAACCGTAAACTTGCCGAATCGTGTGATTTTATTGATGAGGTAATTGTCGATAGCGGAGAGGATATTCTGGAGTTGGCATTCAAGATTAAACAAGCGCAAATCGATGCCTCGATCACTCTCTTTTCTAATACTCGTGTCGCAGTGGCACAATGGATTGCCCGTATCCCACTCCGTATCGCCCCAGCAACCAAAATAGCCCAAATCTTTTACAACCGCCGCATTACCCAACGCCGTAGTGAAGTAAAAATGGCGGAGTTTGAATACAATCTTCAACTCTCCCGTACATTGTTCCCCGATATTTCATTAGACTTTCCAAAGCCGTTGTTGGTGTATGCAGGAGCTTCTGAGGCATATAGCTCTTTTTGCCGTGAATATGCTATTACGAAACCGGTTGTCGCCTTTCATCCAGGATTTGGCGGTTCTTCGGATGCAAACTGGACGTTGGCGGAATACATTGAACTGGTCAAATTGGCAGAGGAGAACCCCCATATCGATGTCGTGATGACGTTCGGGCCCGATGAGGAAAAACTTTATGATGAATCAAAAAATCTTCTGGGAGAGAGCAGGGTTGTACTGTACCGTTCGCGGGGAAGCGTTGTCGATTTTGCACTGCTTTTGAGCAGTTTTAAACTGTTTATAAGTACCTCGACTGGGACGTACCATTTGGCAAGTGCGGTAGGATGCGAGACGTTTACTTTCTTTGCCGATACCCTTTTTGCCTCGGCAGTACGGTGGAAAAGCATCGGAGAGAAACAGCACCATTTTATGATTCCCCTTGATCTCTCAGGGAGAGGTGCAATGTTTGAGACGGTCAAGCAAGAGTTGAAAAATCGCCTTTCAACCATTTTTTGAGTCTCTTTTTAAAGTTTTTGACCCGTTTGTTGGCATCGTTATGTCGTTTCATCTCAGCGATCGTTTTTGCTTCATCCAATCCGCTTAGCCTTGCGTATTCACGCGCCATGATCTCCAATTCGTCATCAAAAGCCCAGAGCTTATTAAAATTTTCGCACCCTTCTAAAGGGGTAATGGTTCTGAATGTCATGCGATTGATGTCAACAATCGAAAACTGATAGCCCTGCCCGGTGCGTTTGATCAAAATATTGCCGGGGGAATAGTCCAAGTGCCATACCCCTTTTTGATGTAGATCGTAGGTATAGGCTGCGAAGGCAGTAAAGATGGCCTCGCGATCTTCGAGCGGTTCGAGCAGCGGGGTGCGGATCGTAAAATCGTAATTAAACCATTCGCTGATGAAATAGCTATCCGCCAACAGCCCTGTGGAAAAAAATTCGATAAGAGCGATCGGTTGGGGAGTTGAAATACCGAGTTCCTGCAAGCGCAATGCATTGTGGTACGATTTGTACGCTTTGCTGTGACGAAAGAAAGTATAAACGATACGATTAATCAAATGGGGAACTTTAAACGATTTGACCACCGTTTTCACCCCTGCTAATTCAATGATTTTGAGTTCATTGCGCGCTTTATGGATGCTGTGATTGTCTTGTGAAAAAATGGATTGAATATTTTCAAATGACTCTTTTAAGTAGAGATATTTGGATTGAAAATCACATTTGAACTGCATAATGACCTTTGAGTAAGTGAGGGTATGGTATGATACTTTATTATTCCTGAAACACTTCGAAGATGAGGATATGAATGCTTCCAGCCGTAATGTATCACCATATTAATAGTGATGATTTACCTTTATCTAACAGTGATAACATGATGCAAGAACATTTATCTCTTATCGCGGAACGCTACACTACAATATTTCCAGGCGAACAGATCGTCGGTCATTCGATATGTTTGACTTTTGATGATGCGTATTACGATTTTTATTATTATGTTTTTCCTCTTCTAAAAAAATATAATCTCAAAGCACTTTTGGCGGTTCCTGTTGCTTATATTTTGGAAGAGACAGATGTGTCCTCTGAACTCCGGTTATCGCTTAAACATGATCAAATATATCAAGAAAAAAACTACAAAACCTATGCGCCGTTTTGTACGTATAGGGAACTACGAGAAATGGTTCAGAGTGGTCATGTGATGATTGCATCGCATTCTATGAATCATCTAAATTTGACTGAAGAAGGGATCGATTTAGAGCAAGAAATTATCGGTTCAAAAATAGTTTTGGAGGAGAAACTCGGTTTTCGAGTAGATTCTTTTGTTCTCCCTTACGGCAAATACAATGAGGCGGTTGTAAGTTTGGCGTGTGAGCATTATAAGTATGTTTTTCGAATAGGAAATGCGTTTAATCCTTCATGGCATGGAATAGGTGGATTATTGTATCGGATAAAAGGAGATGCTCTTGTGACTCCTGATTCTCTATTGAAGCCATTTAAACGGTTCAGGTTCTGGATAAAAACCGTTGTTAAAATGATTAAAGGATCACAATGAATGTATCGGCAGTCATGATTGTCAAGAATGGGGCTCGAACGATCGAAAAATCACTAGAGAGTCTAATACCATTTGATGATGTTATCGTATATGACAACGGTTCGACAGACGGTACACAAGCAATTACAGGACGTTATCCCAATGTCCGATTGATCGAGGGAGAGTTTGACGGTTTTGGGACAACGAAGAACCGTGCAGCGAGCTATGCGAAACATGATTGGATCTTGATTATTGATTGTGATGAGGTAGTTGATGATGGATTATTGCATGCTTTAAAAACTGAAATACTTGATCCTAATGCCATTTATATTGTTAATTTCCTAGCTTATTATAAAGATACACAGATTCGTTACTGTGGATGGAATAACCAAAAAATTAGACGATTATATAATAAAAGGGTAACGTGTTTTAACAATAATTTAGTTCATGAAAATATTATGGATGAAGGGATGAAAAAACTTTTTATTAATGGGAACATGAAACACTTTAGCTATTTAAATCTTTCAGATTTTATGATTAAAAT
>NZ_NSIU01000064.1 GCF_002633015.1 Sulfuricurvum sp. PD_MW2
CTTAAATACTGTATTTACTGATTATAAATCCCAATAATATGAACTTTATCTAGTTTATTTAAGTATAGTGAAATATTGCTAAAGTATAATATACTGTTACACATAGGTTACATTATTATATAAATAACAGAGGAACTATATGGGAAAAGGACTTGTCGTAGTTGATACGCTTGATGCGGAATTAGTAGTGGAAAATCTACCTGTCATAAACGAGGGGAAGCCTAAAAAGTCAAAAAAAAACTCAGCAACTGGGGTGGAGATTAGAATCAATAAGGACGGTTCAAAAACATATTACATTCTTTATCGATACAACAAAAAGCTCACCCGAGAAAAAGTAGGCAAAGATTCGGAAGGTATTACAGTTGCATACTGTAAGCAATTTAGAGGTGATCGTATATCCATCAAACGGCATGGAGAACTTGCACCATCTGAGATTAAAAAAGCGAAACTCCGTAATGCAATTTCATTTCATAGTGTTGCGCAGGAATATCTTGCAGAAATAGCCGACCTTCCCGATGGAAAAACAACGAAAGGGCGCTATAACAATCATTTAAAGGATGTATTTGCTTCTAAAAACTTGGATGAAATTACCAAAGAAGATGTTGAAAACTTCATCAAGATGAAGCAAAAAGCCGTGTCTTATAAAACAGGTAGACCTTATGAAAATAAAACGATCAACGACATGGTAAATCTCATCCACACAATGATGAAGTACGGAATCTCCAAATACAATTTAAATCTCATCTCACCTGCACAAGGGAAAGGTAAAAAGGATAGAGGATCGCTTGGTGTTGTTCGTCTTACAGAGGACAATGCTAGACAGCGCTATCTTGATCCTACCGAGGTGAAACTACTTTATAAAGCATTAGAGGAACGTGAGGGAAAAGCTAGGCTTACAGAGGAATTAAAACTCGTTGTAAGGCTTGGACTGTCTACCGGCGCACGGCTCACTTCATTGTTAAATATCCGAAAGAAGGACATTAAGCTATCTGACGGAACAGTTACAATTACAGACTTTAAAAATGACAGCACCTACACAAGCTTTCTCAATGGTTCTACAATTGAAATGCTCAAATCTATATTAATAAATATTAATCCAATGGATTGTGTAATCGGCGGAAATATCAAACCAAAACACCGAAGCAGTATAAACAAATCATTACAGCCGATTCTTGATGAGCTATTTAATCAGGGACTAGAAGTTGATGATGCACAAAATAGAGTTGTAATTCACACTTTACGGCACACCTTTGGATCGTTGCTTGCAATCAATGGAACGCCTATTTTTACTATACAAAAACTCATGAATCATAACTCTATCGAAATGACTATGCGTTATGCTAAACTAGCTCCAGATCAAGGAAAAGATGCTGTACGAGGATTAAATATATGACAGATAAGCAATTGTTAGAATTATCACAACATGAAAGCAAACTACTAGTTCAAGATATAGCAAATAAACTATTTGAATCATTCAAAATATCTCAAAAAGAATTTAAATTATTGACCGAAAATGAGTTAAATGATCTGTATTACATTAGAGAGATTTTAAAAAATGATCTAGCTTGGGTGATTTTAATATCTTCTGTTGGATCAGTTAAAAAGTTTGAATCTATAAATAGTGAATTTAAAAATATGGATATAGATGCATATATGAAAAAAATAAATACTTTGAAGAAAAAAGCTGATGAGCTTTCAATCTATTCTGATACACCGATCACTTTAAAATTTCCTATCCATCCTCTTAATCATGCAATATCATTTAAACAAGCTCTAGAGCGTTTTTGTGGAAATGAAGAAACCCAAGAATTGTGTTGGAAGATATTTTCGGAAATGACAGGTATAAAACAAGTACGCAAAACTGCAAAATATTTAAAATTCATGGATTCATATGATTTTGAAGAGAGGGAATCCATTATTCAAAGCTTCTACTATCACTACACAAC
>NZ_NSIU01000009.1 GCF_002633015.1 Sulfuricurvum sp. PD_MW2
ACTGTTAGTGATTCCAGTAAGCTCCAAAAATTCACTTGCAGATATTTATGATAAAGCAAAAGAAATTCACACAGAAAAATATACATATGATACTACAACGAGAGAAGAAGAAAGTGGGAATGATAAAACTCCAATACATTCACAAAGTTATGTCATCTCAAAATTTAATGGTATTTCTACGGTTCAAATTGGCTCTATTGTATATTCAAAATATGACAGCAATAACACAGTTGGAGCAAAAGAATCAATTCACGCTATTATCAATTGTGATATTGAACGTAATACAGGAAAAGATTGTCTCGATAATACCGATATGCTTGGAAATGGAATTATGTTCTCTTTCTTAGAAGCTTACGATGCAAATAAATCTGAGATATATCATCAAAAGATCATGAAATGTATTCATGACCAAACATGTAATAATGAAGTAGAAGATGGAAACTTAATTTTTCATGTCTTTCGCAAACCAATCAAAATTACGGAAAACAATATTGAATGGAGTGATATTATTGATGATATTTCTATTACTATCATAAAATAATTTTTTCCCTCCTTTCCACTCTCCTGAGTGGGAATATGCTACTATTCCGCCAAAAAATCTTTAAGAGTCTTATGCATATACTTCCCGTCACCGAAACCAATCTCCATATCTATCATAATCTCGCCCAATGCTATGAGGCTGAGTTCTCTCCCCTCACGGGTAAAAAACCCGATGAATCAGGGTTCTTTGCCCTCGATACCGCTATAAGAGATCATGTACTGGGCTATCTGCTCTATATCGGTGAGACTCCCGCTGGGCTCGCCGCGATTGCATCCAAAGAAAACAATTGTTTCGAAATGTGCGAATTCTATGTCGTTCCCCTCTTTCGCAAAAATGATGCTGGGATGCGCTTTGCTCACGCAATCTGGACACGCCACCATGGAACATGGGAGATTAAACAGATCGAGGGGGCTGAGTACGCCACGGCATTTTGGCGCAAAGCGATCCAACGCTTTCACGATACTCCCTATAATGAAGATCACTACAACGACCCGTATTGGGGCAATGTCCTTCGTCAAACATTTACTATCACTTCATCAAGCATACAAAATCTCTCTTGATTTCAATCAATCCCTTTTCTCTGTCTCTCTCGTATAATTCCCTATTATTGATCTAAAGGGGTCACCATTTTTTACACGACCATTCATACCATTCATCTCCTCTCGGCATTTGTCTATGGAGGATTTTTATTTGTTGATTATCTGTTCCTCTCCAAAATGACGCAAACACTTACACGCGAAGAGCATGCTCGGGCTCGCGAAGCGATCATGATGCACGTGCGCAAAGTTGTCCCTTATGCGCTCTTTGTCGCTGTTGGGAGCGGAATGTACCTTATCACTCAAGTATTCGGTGAAATACGTCCTGAGGGATTGAGTATGTTTCAAACCCTTTTACTTATCAAAGCCCTATTTGGAATGTGGCTTGGGATACGGGGATTTAACCAAAAAATATTCGGCATAAATCCATGGGTATTTAAAACGCATACCCTCCCCTTTTTTCTTGTCGTTGCAATACTCATCCTCTCCCAATTTATGCATTTATAACTCCGCCTATTTTATCTTTGAATATTCAAAGATAACACTATCCTACTTTGCTACAATATAGCACTTCAATCTATTTCACACGGAGATATGTATGAAACAAAAATACCTTCTTACGGCGCTTTTAACCCTCCCTCTCACGGTATTCGCTTACGGACCGATCAACACATGGTACGGCGGTACCACATACGTCGGCAATGTAGAAACATCCGGGTTGATATGGAATTGTACGGGTGGAACCTGTATCCTAAAAGGTCCTTATGGCGATGGGTTGAACATGGCTGTCTGCCAAGATCTATCACGCAAAGTCGGAGGTTTGAGCTACTACTATAATGATACGGGAATGGTCTGGAGCAAGACGAAAAATTCAGCGCTTTTGGATCAGTGTAACGGGAAATAATAAACCCGCGTAAATCCAAGAATATCTAGGAGGGTCATTGTGAATCGGATAATGCTCGAATCGGAATTCTTTCCAATACTCGTGATTTTATTCCTAGGCGTAGCTCTATGGCTGCTCCATATCGGTGTCCAAAACCATTATCTGCTCTCACTTGATCAAAAAGCAGCAGAGTGGTTTCATTCCATCCGAAATCATCGATTGGACGATTTCTTCTCAACCGTTACGTGGATGGGATCGCTTTGGATTCTTCTGCCGTTGTACATTGCTATCATCCTTGTATTTCAACATGACAATACCTCTTTAGAAAAATCACTTGGGATTGCTTTTTTCGGTACGATTGTTACCACATACGCACTCAAATATATGCTGAATCGTCCTCGTCCTCACCTATATGCAATGATAGAGGAGGTACCTCTCGACCCCTCGTTTCCAAGTGCCCATTCTGCCCAAATTGCCGCTTTTTCACTGGGGATTCTCCTCGCTGTCCATCATAATGCCGGATTATTAACCGTTATGACAATCGTGCTTGGGAGTGTTTGCCTCTTGGTTTTCATGTCGAGGATGTATCTTCAGGTTCATTTTCTAACTGACGTTCTATCTGGAATTTTAGTCGCTCTCATCTGGGGAGTCATCTCTTATTCGATTGTACGCAAAGGGGGCATATAATGAAAAATAAATTTCTCGAAACTGGCGAACAGGGATACCATCCGCTACGCAAATTTAAAATCATACTCTCGGGACTGCGATACGCCGTACTCCATGATTTCAGTGTCCTTTATAAAATTGTCGTATCACTGATTTTGCTCATTCCGGTAATGATCTATAGAGAATGGCTTGACGCTTCACTGATTATCCTCGCCACCGGTTTTATGATTGCCGGAGAGATTTTCAATACCGCTATCGAAGCCGTTTGTGATTTTATGGAAACCCGTTATAACGAGAAGATAAAAATCATCAAAGATATCTCCGCAGCCGCAGCCGGAATCACGATATTTGTATGGATGGCTGTATTGGGATATGAGTTGTTTAAAGTGTTACCTCATTTAAGATAGCATCATTGAACAACACAGAAAATTATTACCGGATATTTTTCAAAAAGGCAAAAAATGAAACATTTTGATACAGGTTCTATCGTCGTGATCGCTATCACCTTTATCCTCTTTTCGCTGGCTCTGTTTTTTACGGGATTTACACACGATCTCCTACTGGAAGCGGGAGTTTTTCTGGTTTCGGTGAAATTGATCATCATGAACTATAAATCAAGTGTCTCAGCAGAACGTATCCACAATGAGCTTGGAGAGATCAAAACATTACTTGAAGAACTCAAACACACGAAAGAGCTATAAAAACTATCTCTATCAGGGAAGTATTTCACGCCAAAACTTTTTCGTTATCGGTTAAAACACCTATTTAATTCGTCAATTACTGTTATGTTTCATTTTATTATGCTATAGTTATTGCATCTTGATCTAAAGGGGAGATAATGAAACGTTTGTTTATGGCAACAGCGCTTGCCGCAATAACTACTTCAACGCTAACATTTGCAGCCGATGTGGGGGTTTCGATCAGCATCGGTCAACCCGGATTTTACGGTCGAATCGATATCGGTGATTTTCCAAATCCCAGACTCATCTATGCACAACCTGTCATCATAGATCGGGGAGTACGAATGCACCAAGGACCAATCTACTTGCGTGTTCCGCCTGGGCATGCCAAACATTGGAAAAAACACTGTCACGAATACAATGCCTGCGGTGAGCAGGTTTATTTTGTCCATAATGATTGGTATGAACGCGAGTATGTTCCACGCTATCAAGAACAGCATCGCGACCGTAGAGATGAACGTCAAGACGATTACAGAGACGATCGTCATGCCAACCAAAAGAATGAAGGCAAAGGTCACGGACATAATCATTAAGGTATTTACCTATGGAAATCACATACGCGCATGATACCCTTAAAGACGCTGATTTTACTCTCAACAGTATCCTCGATATCTCCAATCAAGGGTTCTGGGACTGGAACGCCTTAACAGGACATGTTTATCGCAGTATCGGTTGGTATCGTATGCTCGGATATGATCATATTGTGTTCAAAAACGATGTATTTACATGGGAGAACATCATCCATCCCGAAGATTATGATAGAGTAATGGAACATTTTGAATCTTATATTCATGGAGACATCCCTGAATATAGGATCGAATATCGATGTCGAAAATCAGACAACACCTATCTGTGGATTCAAGACAGCGGAAAAATCATCCAAAAAAACAGTGATGGAACCGTCCTGCGTATGATCGGGGCTCATACCAATATCCATGATTTCAAACGCTCTCAAGAAAAGCTTCTCCACCAAAACGAATTGCTCATGAACGATAATCTTTCTCTGGATGCTCTGGTAAAAGAGAGAACCGAAGAGCTCAATCTCATCAATAAAAAACTCCAAGTGCAAATCCAAGAGGTCGAATACAATGCTTCACATGACCGTCTGACAGGATTGTACAACCGACGGGAATTTGAATCGATTTTTGAAAAAGAGATGCATCGCGCCAAACGCTATTTGTATCCTCTTAGTGTCGTTTTGTTCGATATAGATGATTTCAAAAAAATCAATGATACGTATGGACATAAAATTGGAGATGAAGTTTTAATCGGAATCTCTATTCTAGTCCAAAAAATCATTCGGCAAAGTGATACTATCGCTCGATGGGGCGGAGAAGAGTTTATCGTCATTTTTCCCGAAAGTGATTTAGAAAACACCAAAGTAAAAGCCGAAACCATCCGCGCTGCGATTGATCGTGAAATATTCCCTAAAAATCTCCATGTAACCTGCAGTTTCGGTGTCACAACCTATCTCAAAGAAGATACATCTGATTCCTTGTTTATACGATGTGACAATGCGCTCTATCAAGCAAAAAACCTAGGGAAAAACAACGTCCAAGAGGGATAAGCATACTGAAAATGATGGTAAAATTCCTCCATGAAACTTTATCTTACACTCATAACATCATTAACGTTCACCACCGTACTATTTTCCGCATCAACACAGTGTGACGGATTCTACTACAGCAACGAAGCTCCCGATATTGTAAATGCCAAACTGTTCCCTAAAACCAAAGAGCTCTGCTACAGCGGCTTTGCCATCATGCACTCCGGAGTATCACGCACACCGCTTTGGAGCGCTGAGCATCTTACCCGCGAGGGACTTCAGCATAAAAGCAAACGGACCAACGATTTTCATCCTGAAGAGCAGTTGCCCCCTGATGAGCGTGCTGAACTTGAAGATTATGCACGATCGGGCTATGATCGCGGGCACTTAGCACCTGCAGCCGATATGGGAAACAAACAAGCGCAGCATGAATGTTTTACACTCGCCAATATGGTTCCACAAGTGTCCGAGAACAACCGCGGAATTTGGTCGGCTATCGAAGGTTCAACTCGCCATCTGACCAATCAAAAAGGCTCCCTTTACGTAATCACCGGACCAATTTTCAGCGGTTCGCAAGTGAAACGGATCGGAGGTCGTGTCCTCGTTCCTACCAAACTGTACAAAGCGATTTATGATCCATCCAGCGGTGAAGGTGCCGCTTATCTGGTTACAAATGCAGCGGGTAATAACTATGAAGTGATCAGCATCGCTGAACTTGAAAAACAAAGCGGAATAAAATTTTTCCCGAAAATGAGTACATCTGCCAAAGAAAAAACCATGACTTTACCCGAACCGCAGGGGTACAAAGGCAATTCTTACCAGAATAGATCAAATCAGGATATAATCGATATGATCGAAAAAATTTTAAAACGGATGTTCTGAAATGCCCACACAATCTTTTATGGCATACGAAAATGAAACTGATGCTTTCCAAATCGATTCGCTCACAGTCGAGAATCGTTTGGATCGCATCTCGATTTACGGCTCGCTGGACCTCACGAAAAATCGTCACGGTCTCGAATCGGCATTGAAATTGAAACGTATCATCGATGCGTCGATTGATGCACTCAAGCGAGACAAAAACCTACCTGATCAAATTACAACCGTTGCAGCAGAGAGTGTTGAGAACCCTTTTTAAAAAAATTTACTCAACGAGGGTGTAGCTACATTCATTGAAAACATTGTTCTATGCATCCGTATGGACGATATGATTTGCCTGAACCATCCGTTCACAGACAGAATCTATACTTTCCCCTTTTTTCAAAAAAATCAAACTCCCTTTTAATCCGAATTGGGGATAAAAATTGATCAGTTTCTCCAGCGCGCGACCTGCACCGATATGATCTACAAAAGTAAATAATACGGCAATGTAGTGTTCATTCACCTTTTTTATAATATCGCTTTGGCGTACACTGTCCATCAAATGTGCTTTATCTATATCGTATTCATCACATGCTACTAAGGCAAAATTGGCTTCAATGTTATATCGCTCGAGTGTGTAAAGTGCCATTTTAATATCTTGTTCAAATGCAAGTTTCAAATCGACGACACTAAGCTCTTTCATTTCATTCTCTCTTCAAATAATGGTTAAAAATCGTATTTTATCGCATTTAACTCTTATCTCAATGAAGATAAAATAACTCTTTTCAAAAGGGATCAAGATGTTCAAAATAAAATCACTCGTAATAGCATCATGTTTATGGTTCGGTTCTGCCTACGGAGCAGAAAATACAACCGCATGGGAACTATTCGCATGGATGGAAGATTCTCTCAAAGGGGAATGGAAACTCTCATCAGCACAAACCGGTACCGAATCGTATAAACATAAAGCGGTTCTCCCTCTCCTCGGTACCGATACGACGGCTATGGCATTCAAACTCATCGGTGGAGAAGTGACCCTCCAAGAAGATCTCCTCCCGGGTACCGCTAAACAAATGGTGAGCATGTATCATTGCAAAGAGATCGCGTGCACCAATATCAAAGCGACCCATTACTGCTCGAAACAAAATCAACCCGAATTTATCGCCAATTTGCGCGAAAGCACCCCGAATCGAATCGTATTTGACTGCGATATGAGTACTGAACTCTGTCAGTCGGATGAAGACCATATCCACCAAATCATCCATGAACTCTCTAACAACGGCAAACATCTCAAAAGTTCCTATTTTTCGTGGAAAGATAAAAAACTAAGTTCCACCCATTCCATCTACCATTTCGACCGCAAATAGCCATTTGGCTATAATGCGCTAATTATTATAAGGGTATCCATCCATGTCTACATCCCCAACACTTCTCCAACAATTCCGTTCGTTTTGTTTTCAAAACAATGCTACCGATGTCGAAAAAGCAATCGAGTATTTCGCCGTTTTCGGAGGGATGGGGTACAGTGTCGATATGTCCAAGCCCCTCGAAGAGCTAATCGATGAGAAGATACTCAAAAACTATCGCTATATCCATGCCGATTTGACCAAAATCACCCAAAGCAACAAAGCGCATCATGCCCTCCTCTCGGCAGTCGCTTTAGGTGATCGCCGTGAGTACTCAGCCTACCGACGTGCCGATCTCAGTCGAAAAGAAGGAGAGGAGTCGGCTGCCTTTTTAATCAAATTCGGATTACTCTCTCGACAATCTTCCCAAGCAGATCCCGTCGATGAGAAGGAAGAAGTCTCTCCCCGCCTTCTCTTTACCGCTCCGTTTTACCGTTTCTGGTTCGCTTCCGTTTCTCCGTATTACAAGGGGGTCAAAGAGGGAGATTTCAACGAAATGAAATTGAAGTGGGAAAATACCAAACAAAGCTTCTTCGATCAGATCTACGAAGGGTTGGTCATTGCTCTTGTCAAACAAAGTTTCAAAGAGGACTGGATTGTTAAAATCGGTTCTTACTGGGATAAAACGAACGAAATCGAAATTTTAGGAAAAACCAAAGGGGGAAAAGTAATCGCGGGATTGTGCAAATATTCAAAATCCAAGGCCAATAAAAGCGAACTTGCCAAGCTTCAGGAAAAATGTGCAAAAGCCTCACTCACAGCCGATATTTTTATAGTTTTTTCAAAAAGCGGTTTTTCCAGCGAGTTCAAAAAAGAGAAAAGCGAAACACTCAAACTTTACACCCTAAAAAATTTAAAAAGTTTGTTAGAGGATCTTAGCGACAAAGATCTCCTCGTCCACACCAATAAAAAGTACTAAAATGCAAAAAGCCTATAATCATATTCTCCTAATCAAGAAACCATGAGGTGTCGACGGAACAATAGGTCGACTACAAAATGGGGGGCATTCCACTGCGCTATTAGCGATTCTTTCCCTCACGCTTATACCGAAATTCCGTTAATTGTCGTCAAAAAAGGGGGAAAGTGCTTAATTTTTAATCTCCCCATCTTCTCTCAAACGGATATAATTACTTTACTCAACTTAAATTAATCGGCTCCGATAAGGGAACTTTTTACTTCGATTGAGAGTAAAAGGATCCTCTATGTCAGATTATCACCTTCAATCTCTGGGGCGTAAAGAGTACATAGCATCCACCGCGTTGATCCAAGATGGCCCTTCTCTTCGTTTTTCCGATCAATCCTTAGCATGGTGGGATCGCCATTTCAGTTGGAACGCTCAAGGGTGCTATGTCTTATGTGATGAAAACAATACCCATTTGTGCTATCTATTTAGTAAAATCGATCGTTATGCCGAATACTTAACCCTTTATAATATCTTTACCCCTCTGGTTCATCGACGCAACGGGTACGCGACACTACTGCTCAAAATGATTTTAGATGCGGCACTGAAACAACATGTCAAAAGGATAACGTTTTCTTCAATTTCTACCTCACTCGATTTTTATACCGTTTTAGGATTTATCTATTGGGGAATCAATGAAATCGGAGACTATTATTGCAATCTCCCCCTCCCAAAAGAGGGACTAGATGGTATCATCTCCATGACACAAAAAAGCGATATTGAACTGCTCATAGGAAAACACATTGATACCATTTTCACAAAAATAGACGGTAACGAGCATCGTCTTTCTGCTGAACAAATTCTCCTTTATGAAGCGGATATTGTGAAACTCGGAGCACATTACGCACATGATCGATTACAGGTTCTAAAAGCCAGAACAGTGTAGTATGTCAAAAAAAACTAAAGGATCATCATGGCATGGGCAACCGCGCGTCATATCTTAGTCAGCACCGAAGCAGAATGCAACGAACTTAAACAACAAATTGAAGAGGGGCTCTCATTTGCCGAAGCGGCAGCAGATCACTCTCAATGTCCATCAGGGCGCAAAGGGGGCGATTTGGGTCGTTTCACTCCGGGACAAATGGTTCCTGAGTTCGATAAAGCGGTATTTACCGGTGATGTCGGCGTTCTCTACGGTCCGATCAAAACCCAATTCGGCTATCACTTGCTCGAAGTGACGGCACGAGGCTAATCTCTCATTTATAGCACCTCCTGTGCTATAATAAATCCATGCAAAAATATATCCACTACGATCCTTCTCCCGAAGAGATACACACCTACTGTATGCAAGTTACCCGTGACGACAACCATCATTACTACAAAATTCATCTATCCGAACTCACCGAAGGTCAGCGCAAACATTTCTCCCAAAAATTCGGCATCTCCCTCAACATCTTAGAGAGTGAACAGTACCTCACGTTGGTTCGAATCACCGATATTTGAGGGATTATGAAAAATGCTAATCAAGCTTCGTTTGATGTGATCGTCGTCGGTGCCGGAGCGGCGGGAATCATGGCAGCCATTACCGCTGCACGACAGGGAAAACGGGTACTTCTACTCGAAAAACTTTCCAAAATAGCCGCCAAGCTCAAAGCAACGGGAGGCGGTCGATGCAATCTCACCAATACCCTCAGCAATGAGGATTTTATGGTACGTTTTGGACGCAACGGACGGTTTATGACCCCTGCTTTGAATGCCCTCGATCATAAAGCACTCATCGCATTTTTTGCCGACATCGGTGTTGAGAGTCATGCACCAGATGGCTACCGTGTTTTTCCCGTGTCGCACAGTTCTGTGAGTATCATCACCGCCCTTGAAGAGGAGATGGAGCGACTCGGAGTGTGTCTCATCACCTCTGAGCGGGTCGAGAAGCTCGAACACGACGGTGAACGTGTCTGCGGAGTGAGTACATGTGAGCACACCTACACCGCCCCTAACGTCATACTCGCTAGCGGAGGACTCGGATACCCGCAATTAGGTGCCGAAGGGGATGGTTTTACGATCGCTTCGTCAGTGGGACACAAGGTAACCGAACTCTACCCCGCCATGATGCCCCTTCGGACACAGGAGAACTGGGTAGCCGATTGTCGCGCCGATACGATCGCCAAAGTCGAAATCCGTATTGATCACCCAAAAGCCAAAGCTATCCGCGCCCATGGAGATCTTATTTTTACCCAAAACGGTATCCGAGGACCCGTCGTTCTCGATGTTGCCCGTGAAATCACCCCCCTGATCGAAAAATACGGCACTGTTGCACTCCTCATTAATATGACCAAAGGGCTTAACGAAGAGCAATTGCGTGCTCATATCAAGCGTGAGATCGATAAACATCCAGAGCAGTCCGTTCTCACCCATATGATGACTCTGCTCCCAGAATCGGTGTGCCGTGCGCTATGTTCCCTTGCCCAAGCCGACCCCGACAAAGGTTTTAACCGTCTTGAGGGGGTCGTGCGTGACAGTCTCATCAAGCTTCTCGCATGGACACCGCTCACCGTGATCGGTCATGACGGGTTCAAAATGGCGATGATCACCCGAGGCGGTATATCACTCAAAGAGATCTCTCCCGATACGATGGAGAGCAAAATTCTCAAAGGGCTCTATTTTTGCGGAGAAGTGATGGATTTGGACGGTCCCTGCGGCGGCTATAATCTGCAATGGAGTTTTTCAAGCGGATATTTGGCAGGATTTCTGGGTGAAGTTTCCACGAAAGCGCTATAATAATTTTTATGAAAAAGACAGCTCTTCTATCGCTATTTTTTGTATTACTGATGAGTGGGTGCCAATCCACCGATCCTCAGATGTACAACGGCTACGCTGAGGGGGAGTTTGTCAACGTCTCCTCCACCCAAAGCGGTAAACTCGACAAGCTTTTTGTGACGCGCGGTGCGCAGATCTCTGCAAATGACAATCTCTTTGCTCTGGAGTGCGAAAGCGAAGTGTTGGCACTCCAACAAGCCCAGGCTGATCTCGCCGCCGCCGAAGCGACCCTCAGCGATTATCAAAAAGGGGCTCGTCCCGAAGAGATCCGTGTCATCGAAGCACAACTTTCCCAAGCAGTCGCTTCGGCTGAGAATGCTGCCAGAGAGTTTGAACGAAACAGCGCCCTCTTTCCAACCAATGCCGTCTCCAAAACCCAACTGGATGCTTCAGAAGCGTTAGCCAAATCGACCTCTGCCAAAGTCAAAGAGCTCAAAAACAGCCTCAATGTTGCCAAACTCTCCAAACGCCCCGATCAAATCAAAGCCCAAAAAGATCGGATTGCTCAATTGCGCTCTGTACTCAAACAAGCACAATGGAAAATTGATGAGAAAGGGGTCAAATCACGCTATCAAGCGCTCGTATACGACACCCTCTACCGTGAGGGGGAATTTGTCCCGCAAGGGGGGATTATCGTCCGTCTCCTCCCTCCGCAAAATATAAAAATCCGCTTTTTTGTCCCCCAAAAGATTGCCGAATCGTTGCAAATCGGAACCAATATTTCCATTACTCAACGCAGTGACGGCAAAAAAATCACTGCACACGTCACCTACATCTCACCCGAAGCAGAATTCACCCCTCCTATCATCTACAGCAACGAGTCCAAAAGCAAGCTTTCCTATATGATCGAAGCCTATCCATCGAAAAATGATGCTCCGTTGCTCCATCCGGGGCAACCTGTGGAAGTGACACTTGAGCACCACTGACGCGGCCATTGAGGTTCGGGGACTAAACAAATACTTCGGCGACAAACACGTCGTCAAAGATCTCTCCCTCTCAGTCGGACGGGGAGAAATCCTCGGTTTTTTAGGTCCAAACGGGAGCGGAAAAACAACCGCGATCCGAATGCTGTGCGGATTGCTCACCCCCGATAGCGGTGAGGGGCATTGTCTGGGATACGATATTCGCACCCAAAGCGACGCGATCAAACGAGATGTCGGGTATATGACCCAAAAATTTTCCTACTGGGAAGATTTGAGTATCCGTGAAAATCTCGATTTCGTCGCACGGGTGTATGAACTCGCCAACCGTAAACACGTCGTCGATGAGGCGCTCGAAACCCTCGGACTCACCTCCCGTGCCTCTCAGCTCGCACGTTCCCTCTCGGGGGGATGGAAACAGCGTCTTGCACTCGCGGCGTGTATGCTCCGTCATCCAAAACTGCTGCTGCTGGATGAGCCCACCGCAGGGGTCGATCCGAATGCACGGCGCGATTTTTGGGAAGAGCTGCATGAGCTGGCGGCAAAAGGGGTATCGGTACTCATCAGCACCCACTATATGGACGAAGCGGAACGATGCCATAAACTCGCCTACATTGCGTATGGTAATCTCCTCGCGCAGGGGAGTGCACACAGTATCATCGAGAGCCAAAACCTCTCAACCTATGAAATCACTGGTAAGTCACTGATGGAAGTTTCCAAATCGCTTGAAAAGCATGATGCCATCGAACAAACGGTCATTTTCGGCTCGACCCTCCATATCAGCGGAAAAGATCCTCACTCTATCGAATCGCTGCTCCAAACCTATCCTCACAAACCGATTCCGACTTCGCTCGAAGATGTCTTTATTTATCTGATGCGTCAGAGCCGAGACAATTATGGAAACAGCCATGAGCTTTAGTTTCAACCGCTGGTGGGCCATCGTCCTCAAAGAATTTTTACAGCTCAAGCGTGATCGGGTTACCTTTGCGATGATGCTCGTTCTGCCGATCATCCAACTCGCACTGTTCGGATTTGCAATCAATACCGATCCAAAACATCTCCCGACTGCTGTTGTAGCGTATGATCAGAGCGAGTTTACCCGCAGCTTTATCTCTTCGATGGAGACCTCGGAATATTTCGCGATCGATACACGCTATAGCTCAGAGCAACAAGCCCAAGAAGCATTGCAAAAAGGGGAAATCCAGTTTATCCTCACGATCCCATCGGATTTCACCAAAAAACTTTTGCGGGGAGAAAAACCTACACTGCTGATGGAAGCCGATGCGACCGATCCGGTAACGATCTCAATTGCCCTATCCTCGGTTCAAGGGATCACCGAACAAGTGATGAAAAAGGATTTGAAAGGTTCCCTCTCACCCCTGTGGAGCCAAAAAGAGCCTTTTGATGTGCGGGTTCACCGTCTCTATAACCCCAACGGTATCAATCAATACAACATCATCCCTGGGCTCATGGGAACCGTTATGACAATGACCCTCACCATGATGACGGCACTTGCTATCACCCGAGAACGCGAACGCGGAACAATGGAAAATCTCCTCGCTACCCCTGCCCGACCGCTGGAGATTATGAGCGGGAAAATCATCCCCTATGTCTTTATCGGGCTGATTCAAGCTTCACTGATCCTTTTTGCCTCCCACATCGTGTTCGGAGTTCCCTTCAACGGTTCGATCCCTCTGGTATATATGGTGGTTCTTCTCTTCATCGCCGTCAATCTGACCATCGGAATCACCATTTCCTCGTTGGCGCAGAACATGCTTCAGGCGTTGCAACTCACCATTTTCTATTTTCTTCCCAGTATTCTCCTCTCAGGATTTATGTTTCCCTTCTCGGGAATGCCGACATGGGCACAGCATATCGGCGAACTCCTCCCCCTCACCTATTTCAATCGTCTCATTCGGGGAATCATCCTCAAAGGGAACGATTTTTGGTATCTTTGGCCGAACATTTGGCCGTTGATGATTATCGGTGCGGTGATGATGACCTTAGCGGTTCGATTTTACAAAAAGACTCTCGATTAGCGGGTATAATTTCTCTTTATTTTGACACGAAGCGACCTTATGCGAAAACTTTTTGTACTTTTTGCCCTTGTTTTGCAACTTACCCTCTTGGCAGATTCACCGATAATTTATGATATTCGAGGCGCTTCACCGCTGCTTGATGCCAACATGAGCCAATTTTTGGATAACTGGAGAACCAAAACGATCACTCCCATCAAGTCGGGCGAATACCAAAACGTCATTGTCAACGGAGATACGACGAAAAAAAGTATTTCCCTCACCTTTGATGACTCACCTGATGAAAACAATACGGCACAGCTTCTTGATATACTCAAAACACACCGTGTAAAAGCCTCTTTTTTCATGATCGGCAATACGATGAAAGATACCAATATCACCGTTGTCAAACGGGCAAGCGATGAAGGGCATCTGGTGCTCAACCACTCTTTTACCCATCCAAGATTGAGCAATCTCGATGAAAACGGTGTCATTACCCAACTGGATCAAGCCGCAACGCGGATAGAAAGTATCACCGGACATTACCCGATCCTCTATCGCCCACCGTATGGCTCGATCAATTCACTCGTCGTCAAAAGTGTGAATGCTCAGGGATTCACTACGGTACTTTGGTCGCTCGATTCACTCGATTGGACCCTCAAAGATCCCAATGCCATCATCGACAATGTTCTCTCCAACATTCGCAATGGAGATATCATCCTGATGCACCGCACCCCGGCCAGTGTGGGTGCACTTGCACCGATTATAGAAAAACTCTCGGAAAGAGGATATACCTTTGTTCGGTTGGATGAATTCTTGGGGATGAGGGCGTATCGCTAAAATCACGCTATAATTGCACTATCATTTGCGTTTTCGGTCTACGCTTGAGTTTCCTCACCGACCGCTTATCTCCCCTCTTGAATGAGGCTTAATTATCCAAGGACTTTTTATGTCATCTACCATCAAACGCCAAAACCACCGTATCCATCCGTGTAACACCGAGCAAAAAAATGCCCTCATCCAATTTTTGATTCAAAACCATGCCGGCAAAAATATCCTTATCGTTACCTCAGATAACGCTGAAGAACTCACCGGTCTTGTAAGCGCTAAAACCATCACGCTCGTCAGCGATGAACAATTATCAAAAGCACCTGATCTTCGCTGTGATGTTCTCATCAGCTACGATCTTCCTGAAAAAGCGATCCTTTATATGTCTCGCTTTGCACGTGCCAGCGAATATGCCCTTATCCTCCTCGATACGGAAGACCAAAAACGGCTCTACCCTATCGAACTGCTTAACGGACGCACCATTGTCCAAGAGGTGATCAAAGGGTTTGAACCGAACTTTGGAATTGCCGTTGAAAATGTTCAAAAAGCGCAAGTACAAGCAGAAAAAGAAGCTCGAAAAGAGTATTTTGCTATCCAAGATGCAAAAAAGAAAGAGTCACGCCAAAAACGCGATACCCGTCCTGAACGCAACCGTGATGATGCACCGCGCAACGATCGACGTCCTCAACGTAAAGAAGACGATGGTTTTAGCGCCAAAAAGCAACAAAACGCAAAACCGCGCTATCTCGGTAAGGACGAAAACGGGAAACCGATCTTCGAGGGAAAAACCCGCGAACGAAACCACTATATCGACGGAACACCGCGCACTGATGAAGAAAAGCGTTCACGCTCAAAATTTGACAGTAAACCGAAATTTTTCGGAGATAAAGCGAAAAGTTCGGATGAACGAAAACCATCCGATGGAGAAAAGAAACCTTATGGAGAGAAAAAACCATTCGATAAAGATAAAAAACCATTTGGTGACAAGAAAGCATACGGAGACAAACCCGCTTTCGGAGAGAAAAAACCGTACGATAAAGACGGCAAAAAACCATTCGGTGAGAAAAAGCCTTACGGGGATAAACCAGCTTTCGGTGAAAAGAAAGCCTATGGGGATAAAAAACCTTACGGAGACAAAAAACCGTTTGGGGATAAAAAACCCTACCAAGATCGAAAACCCTCCGAAGCACCTGCGGCACCGAAACGTGCTCCACGCCGCATCGATGTGAAATCGTTCAAATCACCGAAAGAGAGTGAATAATCTCTTTTAAATCGATGTCCTTAATAGAGTATTAACGCTAACTCTATTACAATATCTTCACTATTCCCTACAGGAGAAGACATTGGCAGGAATTTCGACAAAAGGCAGCTACGGCCTTGCAGCGATGTATGAGTTGGCACTCCATTACGGGCAGGGACATCTCCAAATTCGTGATATTGCGGAAAAAGCACATATTCCTCCAAACTATTTGGAACAAATTCTTGCGACACTGCGTAAAGAGGGGTTGATCCAAAGTATCCGTGGAGCAGGTGGAGGGTATTTGCTCGCAAAAGCACCTGCACAAATACATATCTATGAAATTCTATTTACACTCGAAGGTGAATTGTGTACTCCTGCTGATGAAGGTCTACAACCTATTTTGCATCTGTATTGGGGACGTGTCAAAGAAGATATGAAGAGTGTTTTTCATGAGAGCCTGCAAGATCTTGTCGATCAGGGAAATGCCCTGAATCAACAATCGATGTACTTTATATAATTTCGACCGATTGGGAGACGAACTCCGGCAGTTTCCCATGAAGTTTGACTACATTTCCAAAAACGATAACAGCAGGACCGTTAAGTGTTTTGGCCGCTTTCGTCAATCCATCCAATGTCGTTACAACACTTTCTTGTTCAGGACGAGAAGCATTCGATACGATAGCTACCGGAAAATTTTTCGGTATTCCTGATTTTAATGCACAACGACGAATAATACTCGCCAAACCAAGCCCCATCAACACAACTGTCGTGTGATTCGGAATTTTAAGCAGCGGAAACCAATCCGTATTAAATTTATTGTCTTTCAAATGGGCTGATACCACTGAAAAACTCGATGCATATCCTCTCGCGGTGGGAGGTATTCCTGCACATGCAGGTCCTGAGATCGATGAGGAAATACCCGCTACCACATCGACTTCATATCCGCGTTCGCCCAAATAAATGGCCTCTTCCGCAGCCCGTCCGAAAATATAAGGATCACCGCTTTTGAGTCGTGCCACCGTAAATCCCTGAGACGCATAATCAACAATAAGCTCATTAATCCGATCCTGACTAATATTGTGACTTTTTTGAGGTTTACCTACATAAATTTTACGTGTTTCATGCGGTACCAAAGCCAAAATCTCATCGGTAATCAGATGATCATATAAAATGATTTGCGCTTCTTTGATAATCCGATACGCTTTTAGTGTCAACTGTTCTACATCCCCCAGACCGCAGCCCACAAGATATACTTTTCCTTTTCTCGCCGAAAACGATTGATTCGATTCGGCTGAATTATTTTGAATTATTCTTGTCATTCTAGCCTCCTTATCGATTTTCTAATAGCTTCCAACAACGCTTCAATATCACTAATTTCTTGCGAATAATGGATACTAATTCGCAACCATCCTGGTCGCGTTTGGAAAGGGGTATCGTCTTCCAACCCCAACAAATCATGCCCATACGGCCCTGCACACGAACATCCAGCCCGTGTTTGGAATCCATCTGATTCCGATAAAACTTCACACAATGCATACGGATCGATATCTTTGATATTGAATGAAACAATACCGATGTTGTCTGCCTTGCGACATCCGTAACAGGTTGATCCCTCAATCTCTCTCAATCCGTCGATAAAATGAGTATACAAACTCTTTTTACGCGAAGCGATCCACTCAAATCCGAGTTCATTGCGTAGTTGATACGCCAATGCCGCGCGAATCAGCTGTAATATTCCCGGTGTTCCTGCATCTTCGCGATCTTCCACTTCATCAATGAAAAAATGACTGGTACGACTCACATAACGGACCGTTCCGCCACCGGCAAACGTCGGTTTTGCATCTGTGTCAAACAAATTCTTTCGAATTGCCAATAATCCGCACGATCCCGGTCCACCCAAAAGTTTATGCGGCGAGTAAAACATTGCATCATACAACTCACACGGAATATTAAGATACGGCGATGACGCAGCCGCATCAAAACAGACAATCGCCCCATAACGTCGTAATATTGCTGAAATCTCAGCGTACGGTGTAATCGTACCCGTTACGTTCGAAGCGATACAAAACGTTCCGATGATCTCCCGATCAATATTTTCCCGAAGAATCGATTCAAGTTGTTCAAGATCAACCAACCCTTTATCATTCAATCCGATCCGAACCGTTTCACAAAGTGCTTCGCGATAACTGATATCGTTTGAATGATGTTCATACGGTCCGATTATCACCAACGGTAGTTCACTGCTGATCGGCAATGCCTGATACCGTGCCCGTGTTGCGGGTGGTATATAAAGCCCCAATATCTCTTGTAGCCGTTTAACCGCACCTGTAGCACCGCATCCGCACGGCATAAGGGCAAACTCTTCATCCAGCCCCAAAAGCGATTTTAAATGCTCTCTTGCATCACGATAGTACTGATCCGTTCGAGCAGCCATCGAGGCCTCTTTTGAATGGGTATTTGCATACGTTTCAAGTACTTCATGAATACGTGCTTCAATCGGCTCATACGCCAGTCCTGATGCGGTAAAATCGAAATACGTTTTTTTATGTACGCCAATCGTATTGCGTACTATCTGCTCAAGCTTATCACCCTCTTCAAGCAGTGGACGAAACAATGGATTCATGATCGTATTTCTCCAATAAAAAATGTCCAAAGTTTTGGCTATTGCTTGACTCAAACTCATGAATCAGCGATTCAATCAATGGTGCTACCTCATCGCTCGTCACTTTGACTCCGGTTTTCACAGCAAATCTGCTCGATTCACCTTCCAGATGACCTCCGACGATAAGATCAAAACCTTTGTGGCGTTCATCATCCCGCTTGACAATTGCTCCCACAAATCCCAAATCAACAATGTGAGGATGGGCACATGAGTTTGGACAGCCGTTGATACTGATGCTCACCGGTTCGTCAAAGTCACTAAAGCGCTCATTGAGATACTTTACTACATCTATCGCCAAATCTTTGGTTTCACTCACCGCAAACTTACAAAAATTGAGTCCCGTACACGCTAATGTACGTGCTTCAAATACCGACGGATACGGATGGAATCCGACCGCTTTTAGCGTATCGATCATCGCTTCGGTGGCATCGCTTTCGACATTCAAAATCACAAAATTTTGAGTCGTTGTGAGCGTAATTCCTTCTGCTTTGTAAAAATCGAGAATTCGACCAAGTTTTAAGAGCTTATCTCCACTGATCCGTCCGCTCGTAAGTGCACAACCAATGGTATTGTACCCTTTGCGTACAGTTGCACCGACGCCAAAATGACTGCGTCTTGGATACGGAGTAAACGGTGCCGAATCGTATCGTTCCAACACAACACCCGATTCTTTTTCTAACTCTTGAACAAATTTTTCAACACCCCAGTCTTCGACCAAATGTCCCAAACGGGCTTTTGTTCGGTTGTCACGGCGTCCGGAATCACGATAAATTCGGGCAACAGCCTCCGCAATTTTGATGATATCTTCACGTTTAGCGTATCCGATATGATCGGCAATACGGCGATTGCTCGCCTGTCCTCCACCGACACTGACACTGAAGCGAAGGGTATTATTGTTTTTTACCGCGGTAAAAGCCAAATCCTGAACTTCATGCTGGATACAATGTTTATTACACCCGCTCACACCAATTTTAAACTTTCTAGGCAAGTTTGAAAAATCGTGATTTCCACGATACAGATCGGTTAATGCATGGACAATGTCACGAACATCATCAATCTGATCATGATCGATCCCATTTACCGGACAGCTCACAATATTTCGCGGACAATCTCCCGATGCACCCAAAACACTCAAATCTACGGATGAGAGACGTTTTAAAATTTCCGGAAAATCCTCAATTTTCAACCAATGAAACTGGATATCCTGTCGGGTCGTCAAATCCCCGCTTCCGCGGGCAAACTCAACTGAAATTTCTCCCAGTACTTCCACTTGTTTGGCGTTTAAATATCCACCTTCGAGCTTGACTCGAATCATGTAATACTGTGTCTCATCCTCAGGATCTTGAAGATTACGGTTTTGGGTATAGATTCCATACCATTTAAACCGATCAACATCTTCAGGATCAATCTCTTCCCCTGTTTGTGCGTATCGATAAATGTCGGCGATGACTTCTAAACCGTCTTTTTCGCGTTTGATACGCTCTATTCGTTCTGCTTTTGTTTCATTCGCCATATTCATCGCTCCTTAAACGATTATTGCTGCATTCCAATGTGGGAAATGCTTGCGTATAAGAGCATTGAGCTCTATCTCAAATTCTGATGCACTGCTTTGTTGCGTCGTACCCTCTTTTTCGGTACTTTGCGTGATCATTCCGGCCGCAACGGTGTTATTGGTGATTTTATCAATCAAGATAAACCCTCCCATTTGACGATTTTCATCGTATAAATCAAATGCTATCGGCTCACCTAAAACTAAACGAACCGATCCGATGTCGTTAAGTCCCAATTCTACCGCATCATGTCTTTCTTGCGTATTGACATCTACACGGTAATCAATTCCTTCGACATAAACCGTCGTACTTGTTGATCCCCGTTTGATCAAATAACTTTTGCCCGGCAAAAATTTTTCATCATCCATCCATACCAAATTCGCTCTAATCGCATTGCTTTGCAAAATAGACTCATCCGCTTTGATCAAAACATTACCGCGACTGATATCGATCTCTTCGTTCAATGTCAACGTAATCGCATCGTTTGTAGATGCGGATTCGAGATTTCCATCATACGTTACGATCTCTTTAACCGTCGCTTGTTTGAGTGACGGATAAGCTGTAATACGATCTCCTACTCGAATCGTCCCAGAAGCAATCGTTCCGGCAAATCCTCTAAAATCAAGATTTGGGCGATTGACGTATTGAACCACCAATCTAAACGGACCGTCCACCGCAGCCGAGGCTAATGGAACCTCTTCGAGAATGTCCAGCAACGTTTGTCCCTCATACCATGGAGTTTTGGCGCTTTTTGTAACGACATTATCTCCATCCAATGCCGAAAGAGGAACAGAGTAAATCTCTTTAATCCCTAACTCTTCTGCAAAAGCTCGATATTCTGTATCAATTTTTTGAAAAACATTTTGATCGAAATCAACTAAATCCATTTTATTGATGGCTACGACAACATTACGGATCCCCAAAAGGCGTACGATATAGGAGTGCCGACGCGTTTGCGTCACAATTCCGTATCGCGCATCGATCAGAATAATCGCCAAATCGGCAGTCGAAGCACCGGTTGCCATGTTACGTGTATACTGTTCATGACCCGGAGTATCTGCGATAATAAACTTCCGTTTATCCGTCGAAAAATAGCGATACGCTACATCAATAGTAATCCCCTGCTCACGTTCGCTTTGCAATCCGTCAACCAGAAGTGCCAAATCGATTTTGTCTCCCGTCGTACCCGATTTTTTACTGTCGTTTTTGATCGATTCGAGTTGATCTTCAAAAATCATCTTTGAATCGTGTAATAATCGTCCGATCAAGGTACTTTTACCATCATCCACGCTACCGCAGGTTATGAAGCGGAGCAACTCTTTGTGTTCTTGTTCTTTAAGATAGCCCTCGATATCGGTGGCTATCAATTCGCCTTGATGTGCCATTAAAAATATCCTTCAATTTTCTTCTTTTCCATTGAGCCGGCACTGTCTGCATCGATCAGACGTCCTTGACGCTCACTTGTTTTCGTTAACAACATCTCTTGGATGATTTCCGGCAAAGTCGCTGCATCACTCACAACGGCTCCGGTCAACGGATAACATCCCAGAGTACGGAAACGGACGTTTTCTAAAGTCGGAGTTTCTCCCTCTTTGAGCGGGAGACGTTCATCGTCGACCATGATTTTTACCCCGTCACGCTCGACAATCGGACGTAATGCGGAGAAGTACAACGGAACAATCGGAATCTCCTCAAGATAGATGTATTGCCAAATATCAAGCTCTGTCCAGTTTGAAAGAGGAAAAACACGAATGCTCTCCCCTTTATGAATCCGTCCGTTATACACATTCCACAATTCCGGACGCTGATTTTTCGGATTCCATCGGTGATTTTTATCACGGAATGAATAGATCCGCTCTTTCGCACGACTTTTCTCTTCATCACGTCGAGCACCGCCGAACACCGCATCGAATTCATAATAATTCAATGCTTGTTTCAACCCTTCCGTTTTCATCACATCGGTATGAACCGCACTCCCATGGATAAACGGGTTAATCCCTTGAGCAACCCCATCCGGATTAACATGGGTCAACAATGTAAGACCCAACTCTTTGACACGACGATCTCGAAATTCGATCATCTCTTTAAACTTCCATGTCGTATCAACATGCAATAGCGGGAACGGCAACTTTGCCGGATAAAACGCTTTGATCGCCAAATGGAGCATCACGGATGAATCTTTACCTATCGAGTAAAGCATTGCAGGGTTCTCAAACTCTGCAACGACTTCACGCATGATGTGAATCGCTTCGGCTTCCAATGCCTTTAAATGTGTTTTTCTCTCATCAGGTATCATCGTTTCTCCTTTTCTACCTTAGTGATCAAATAAAAATAGCCCAATCGGCCAACTCTTTGCGTCCCGAATACTCGTCATCATCGAGTATCCCATCCAAAAATTCCAATAAGAATTTCATTGTTACTTCCCTTTTAGGTGGAGTCCACACTCCTTATGCTCAGGGTTTTCCCACCACCATCGTCCGGCGCGGATATCTTCACCCTCGCGTATTGCACGGGTACATGGGGCACATCCGATACTCGGATAGCCTTGATTATGTAACGCGTTATAAGGGACTTTATTCGTTTTGATATAATCCCAAACTCTCTCTTCATCCCATTCAATCAATGGATTCAATTTGATAAGATGATTTGTTTCATCCCACTCAATGAGTTGCATTGTCTCTCGTGTCGGAGACTGAGCTCGTCGTAATCCCGTAATCCATACATCCAATCCGCTCAATGCTCGGCGAAGCGGTTCCATTTTTCTTACCTGACAACACGCTTTTCGATTTTCAACACTCTCTCTAAAGCCGTTTATCCCTTGTGTTTGATACAGTGCTTCTACCGCTGCTCTATCGGGACAATACACTTGAACTTTTATCCCATATTTTCGATTGGTCTCTTCCATCACCGAATAGGTTTCTTCAGGAAGTCTTCCCGTATCAAGTGTAAAAATCTTTACCGTAGGATCGATTCTGAGCAAAATATCGGTTAAAACCTGATCTTCAACCCCAAAACTCGATGCCAATGCAATACGTCCTTTATGAGCTTCTAAATACGTCCCCAACAAAAATCCAATCGATTCATCTTTGAATCGTTGATTGAGTCCTTCTATACCTGTGCTCATCTCGTCTCCTATATTTGATAGTCGTTTTCTACTACTTTTACACGACCAAAATTTGTTTTGTCCCAAGCTCTCTCATGCAAGTAATATAAAAACATTTTTGTTATCACTTCGATCGATCCGATTGAAACGGCCATCACCAAATCACCTGTAATGAAGTAAGAAACGATCATCGTATCGATCGTTCCTACGGTTCTCCATGAAATCGCTTTGATGACACTTCTATAATGTTTGTCCGCCATAATGATCCTTCTTTAATACTCGTTTATCCGTTCTCAGAAGGAAATTCATAAAGCTCTGTACTCAGATATCTCTCACCGGTATCGCACAGAATTGTTACTATTGTTTTCCCTTTATTTTCAGGACGGTCTGCTATTTTCTTTGCGGCTGCTACATTTGCACCTGCCGAAATTCCAACCAAAAGCCCTTCTTTTTTCGCAATCGTTCTTGATGTTGCGATCGCTTCATCATTGGTGATACGAAGAATTTCATCGTAAATACCGCGGTTGAGAACTTGAGGAACAAATCCCGCACCAATCCCTTGAATTTTATGCGGTCCAGCCGGTTCACCGGAGAGAACCGCCGAGGCATCGGGTTCAACTGCGATAATCTGTATATTTGGGTTATACTTTCTCAGTACCTCACCCACACCGGTAATCGTTCCGCCTGTTCCGATCGCCGCGACCAAAATATCGATTTTTCCATCGGTATCTCTCCAAATCTCTTCCGCCGTACTCTGACGATGGATATCCGGATTATCTCCATTATTAAACTGTTGCAAAACAACCGCACCCGGTATAGATGCACCGAGTTCATTCGCTTTTAGCACAGCTCCACCCATCCCCTTTTCAGGTTCGGTCAAAACGATCTCTGCACCTAATGCTGCTAAAAGACGTCTTCTTTCCAAGCTCATGGAGCTCGGCATTGTTAGAATCAATTTCAATCCAAGACTTGCGGCTACGCTTGCCAAGGCAATCCCAGTATTACCGCTGGTCGGTTCGATGATAACGCTTTGTTCCGTAATCTCACCGCGTTGAATGGCCTGAAGAATCATGTTGCATCCAATTCGATCTTTAACCGAACCTGATGGATTCATAAATTCACACTTTCCTATGACCTTTGTTGATCCGTCTGAAAAATGATTTAACGTAATGAGCGGCGTATTTCCGATCAACTCTGTAACATTGGCTGCAACTTTCATTGTTCACTCCTTTCACTGATGAGATTTCATATTTAATGAACACTCATTCATATTTTGAATAGAGAAATTATAGAGGATTTTTTTTACAATGTCAAGTATTTCTATAGGATTAGTATATTTTGTTGATATTATTTTGATTAAACCCCTAAAAATAGGGGTTTTTAATTCTTAGTAAAACAATATGTTTTTAGGAAATTTTAGCATACACAACTATTTTAGTTGGGTTTATAGGTCGAAAAAAGCTTTACACTTTGCAATTATTTTCTCTTGACGCGTTCTCCCGACAGGCTCACTCTGACGGATATGATCGACTTTATTGATTAACTCACCGATCCCCTGCGGAATCATTTTAGTGAGATACTGCCTCAATGCAGAACTCACCGCAGGAGCACGCCCTGCGGTATTGATTCCTATACACAGATCCTCACTAACAATCAATGCAGGAAAAATAAATGAACACCATGCAGGCGAATCGACACAATTGACATGAATATGATGCGTCATACAAAAATGGAATATTTTTTCTTGTTCCGATAAATCATCCAAAGCACCGATTACTATAAATCTTCCGCTTAAATCATCCATAGTATAAGGACGCTTCTCTAATACAAAGGAGTAGTTCTCTGCAAGTATTTCGATTTCAGGATGAATAGAGGGTGCAATAACCTTCAACCCTGGTGAAAACTTCACGAGTTGTTCTATCTTTCGCAAAGCGACCTCTCCGCCTCCCACAACCAAACAATCTTTCCCTTCGAGATTCAAAAACATCGGAAAATAAGCCATATCAACTGCCCCTGTACATATCTATCGTGCTGAAGTATACTAAACTTTTGACACTATGTCAGATTTTTGACGACAAAACACTCTTTATGCTACGATACTGAAAAAATAACGCAGGAAACTATGGCCATCATTTCAATCGCATCTACCAAAGGGGGAGTTGGCAAAACATCTCTCGCCTTTTCTCTTGCTAAAGATCTGCGTTATCGCTACGCGACCAACGATATGTCGGTCGCACTGAACAAATACAAAAATGCGCGCTATTATCCCAACAAAATTCCCCTCTATCCCGATACCGTTTATGATTTTGGAGGATTTGAAAACCCCCATGCCAATGAAATTTTGAAAGAGTCGGATATCATCATTCTGCCAACGACGAATGATCTCAATTCGATTATGAAGAGTTTGATTTTTATCAAGAACTTTCGGGAAAAGACCATTCTCGTATTTGCCAATATGATCGATTCTCCCACTGATGCGATGATGATCCGTGAAAAAATTCATGAACACTTTCCAAACCTTGCTTTTACCTATCTGCGACGGACAAAATTGCTGAAAAATGCGTTAGAGAGCGGTATGAGTGCAACGGAACTCTATGTGAGCAGCAACCATACGCAGCATCTTTATAAACAAGCGTATGCGGAATACTCAAAAATTCTCAATCTTTTTACGGGGGAACAAGAAGGGTTTTAAAGCCCTGCTTGTTTTTTCACCTCAAGCCGATCGTACATCTCCAACATATTTCGATAATCTTGATGTAATGCACTAGTGACCAGATACTCTTCACCGTTGAGAATGTTCACCGCTTTTGCAACCCGCTCTTTTCCGTACAAATCACACAAAGCTTGGGTGTAATCTTCCAGCTCTAATCCCAATTCTTCCATGCGTACCAATTCGGCGATCAGGTTTCCTAATGGTTTGTTCCCAAATTCGAGATAACTCACCGCTTCATCGAAATTTTCCATAGAGAGATGAAGCTGCGCTTTGAGTTCACCGATCGTGAAATTCTCCTCAAATATGACCCCGATAAATTTCTCAACATTGAGATGATCTTCGAGCGCTTCGATCTCATCCAGCACCGTTTCCGGATCATACTGATCAAAATTCAAAATGATCTCCCGATAAAATTTCCCACGATTTCGGTTGTTGTAGATTAAATCATCGATCGGATACACTTCAGAAACACCGGGAACGACAATCTGACACGAATAAAATCCCAAATACTCATAATCACGAATATAGAGTTCACGCCCCATCGATTCAAAAATCGACGTTAGATAATTAAACTCATCATCCGTAGTCTCACCGGTGTATTGCCATGGTACAAGTTCAAAACTCTTTTTGGCACTCAAAAACTGAATCCCCATTTTGCCGTTGGAGTCGATAAAGTGCGATTCGAGATTGAAACTCTCGGAGACAAGCGACATGTCGAATGTCGGAACCTCAAAACTCTCCAGCGCATTCAAATCACGTCCCTGCATTAGCTCCGTCATCGTACGTTCCAATGAAACTTCAAGGATCGGATGGGCACCGAAAGAGACAAAAAGGGTCGCATTGGCAGGATTGATAAACGAGATTGCCGTAACAGGAAATTTGCCTCCAAGCGAGGCATCCAAAACATTTACGACATACCCTAATTCTCGAAGCTTGGTCAAATCACCGTAAAGACGCTCAAACTGCGAGAGAAACTCATCGTCATAAGCCGGCAAAGCATAACCGTTTTTGATGATCTCAATCTTTGCATACCGTTCCAAAATTTCACTCATGGACTGCACTTGTGCTTCTTTAGGGGTATTTCCGGTTGCCAAACCGTTACTGACATAGAGATTGCTCAAAATATTGATCGGAAAATAAACCACTTCCCCACTCATTAGCTTTTTAAAAGGTAATGCAACGATTTTATCTTCGATATCGCTGTTAAAATCGATCAGTTCATCCATACTCAGCTCGCCAGATGGATCATAAATATTGATCAATTCGGGACTCAGATATCCACCCTCAAAATCAAATTCCACCTCATCAGGATAATATTTGCGCGCAGGCAAATGAAAATCGATAAAAAAATTATTCGTTTGAAGCCGCTCGATATATTCACCTAATGCACTTGCCGTTGATGCTTCTGAATAGACCCCTTTTCCGTTGGAGTAAATATGTCTTGGTGCTTCTGCAGAAGCAAGATTCACCGAAAAACAGTGATTTAATGGATGTTTCTCATGTGAATAGGTGACATTGCATCCCATCTCTTGAAGTATCGCTTGCATGCGATTTATCGAAACTTCTACAGGGGCATTTTTGGAGGTTAAGTTCATATCGGTTCACTTTAAATAAATTGTCAGGAAGTATAGCCAAAAGAGTTTACGAGTTATTGTCGTATTTACGTTAGGATATCATCCTAAATTATTCAGAGGCTAATTATGATGGATCTGTTTGTTGGATTAAATCTGTTTTTACTGTTTATTATCATCGGATTGTTCGCGATATGGATATGGGCTTTGATCGATATACTCACCTCAAAATTCAACGAAGACCTGATGCAGATCGTATGGCTGCTCGTGGTCTTCTTTTTGCCATTTATCGGGGTATTACTCTATTTACTGATCGGTCGAACGATGAAACGACAATCTCCAAATGAATCGAATCCGAGTGACAAATACGATCACCTTACCAAGCTCAAATCATTGCTCGATGAGGGGATTTTAACCACCGAAGAGTATGAAGCGGAAAAAGAGAAAATTCTAAAGCACTAAAAAATTCTTAATTAAATATTCATATTCCATACATATAATATTTTATTATATATAGTTAATAATTGATGCTCTATGATTAAGGCATTACATGTCAAAGGAGTCAATTATGTTACGCAAACTCTCACTATTGATATTGTCTGGACTTCTTAGTTCCGCAATTCTTTGCGCGGTCGATTACGATGGTGAAAAAAGTATGTTGGTTGAAGCCCCCTATAATATGTGCGTTATACCACCACAAATAAGCGAAGCACAAGCACAGGGGATAAACGTTGTCAATACAAAAAAAGCAAAAGTTCTGTATGAGCAAAATGCTGTTTTTTTTGATGCACGTGAAAAGCGACACTATGCAAAAGAACGTATCAAGGGTGCATACCCCGTCTATTTTGATGTTTCTAAAGCAGAGTACATTGTAATCCAGTTACCTCAAGACAAAAAACAACCTCTCGTTTTTTACTGCTACGGTGAATCATGCGCCAATTCGTATGAAGCCGCTTTGGCAGTACGAAAGCTCGGATATACAAACGTTAATTGGCTTCTTAACGGGTTCGGCGAATGGAAAGCAAGCAGGTACCCGCTCCAATCTCAGTTTTAATTGGATTCACCCAAAGGGTTATTCACTCGCCTTCGCGGGAATGACGAGTCGCTACTTCTTAGCCTCAAACGCGCTCACTACCTGCCGCATTTTCAGGAGCGAATCGGGATTGAGAGAGATCGAATCGATCCCCTCTTCTACCAAAAATCGGGTAATCTCCGGATAATCCGAAGGTGCCTGACCGCAGATACCGATGTATTTTCCTCGCTCTTTGCACGCGCGTATCGCCATCGAGAGCATCCGTTTCACCGCTTCATTGCGCTCATCAAAGACGGAAGCGACCAGAGTACTGTCCCGATCAACCCCGAGGGTAAGCTGGGTCAGATCGTTGGAGCCGATACTGTAACCGTCAAATATCTCTAAAAACTGATCGGCGAGAATAACATTCGAGGGGATTTCGCACATCGCGTATATTTCCAGAGCGTTCTGTCCCTGAACCAATCCCGCTTCATTCATCACCGCAATCGCTTTACGTCCCTCTTCGGGTGTACGGACAAAGGGGAGCATCACTTTGACATTTGTGAGTCCCATCTCATCACGCACACGCTTCAGTGCTTCACACTCCCATTCAAATGCTTCACGGTATTGTGCGGAATAATAGCGGCTTGCTCCGCGAAACCCGATCATGGGATTTTCCTCATCAGACTCATACGCTGCGCCGCCCACCATATGTTTATACTCATTGGATTTAAAATCACTCGTTCGAACGATGACCGGACGAGGATAGAATGCGGCAGCAATCATCCCTACCCCCTCGGCAATTTTATCGATAAAAAACATTTTTGGATCTTTATACCCCCTCATGGCTGAGCGGACCGACTTGACATCAGAGATTTTTTTACCGTGAGAAAGTTCTACCAATGCCATAGGATGCGCTTTGACCGTGTTGGTGACGATAAACTCCATCCGTGCCAATCCTACTCCGTCATTAGGGAGTTTTGAAACGTTGAACGCGCTATCCGGATTGCCGACATTCATGTAGAGTTTTGTTTGCGTAGGGGCAAAATTCCCCACATCGATTTGATGTATTTCATGAGAAATAATCCCCTCATATACCCGTCCGATCTCTCCTTCCGCACAGCTCACACTCACCGCATCCTCTTCATGCAGGACTTCGGTCGCATTAAATGTACCGACGATAGCAGGAACACCGATCTCACGTGCTACGATAGCGGCATGACACGTTCTGCCTCCTCGATTGGTGATCACGGCTGAAGCTTTTTTCATGATCGGTTCCCAATCAGGGTCGGTGATGTCCGCGACCAAAACATCCCCCGCATTGAAACGTTCTCCCTCGGCAGGAGAGTGGATAATTTTGACACGGCCTGAACCGATTTTCTCGCCGATTGCCTTACCGCTAAGCAATACTTTGGCGCTCACATCCGATGTAAAACGGTACTGCTCCAATATCGTATTGCTAAGTTTTCGACTTTGTACCGTCTCAGGACGTGCTTGAACGATAAAAAGCTCCCCGCTTAAACCGTCTTTCGCCCATTCGATGTCCATCGGACGGTATTCCCCCGCAATCGCAGTGTAATGCTCTTCGATAAGCAGAGCATATCGAGCAAGTGTCGCAACCTCTTCGTCAGTAATCGAAAATGTCTCTTGAAGTTCTTTGGGTGTGGATAGGTTCATCGTATGATGGCGTTCATCGTAGGTCATCGTAAGGGCTTTGGAGCCGAGTTGACGTTTAAGAATCGAGATTTTCCCCTCGCGAAGGGTCGGTTTAAAGACGTAAAATTCATCAGGGTTGACCCGACCACCCACAATATTCTCGCCAAGTCCCCAAATTGAGTTGATGAGGATGAGATTTTCCGAACCGTTTTCGGTATCGATGGTAAACATGACACCGCTGCTTGCTTGGTCACTGCGCACCATTTTTTGTACCCCGACGGAGAGGAAAACAGCAAAATGATCGTATCCCCTGCTATGACGATAACTTATTGCACGGTCGGTAAAGAGAGAAGCAAAACAGCGCTTGACATGCTCAAGCAACATCGTCTCGCCCCGTACATTGAGATAGCTCTCCTGCTGACCCGCGAAACTCGCATCGGGCAAATCTTCTGCCGTTGCGGAAGAGCGCACCGCGACATCGACGGAGAGCGTTGCGTACTCTTCTTCCATTCTGCGATATCCAAGAACAATCTCATTTGTGAGGAGTTCTGGCATCTCACCGCTTAGCATGAGGGTGCGAATCTGCTCACCACATCGATTGAGCGCTTCAATATCGGTGAGATCGACCCCTTCCAATGCGAAACGTATCGGAGACTCGAACCGATTGTGCTCTATAAATGCACGATACCCCTCTGCCGTAACGGCAAATCCACTAGGAACATTGACCCCAAGCGATTTAAGCGAGCTTATCATTTCGCCAAGTGAAGCGTTCTTTCCCCCGACCAAAGGGATATCTTCTAATCTCAACGAATCCAGAGTGCGAATATAGTTCATAATCCTCTCCCCCTATTCTTTTGTATAGCATACCATAGATATTCATACGTATGAATAAGGGAGAAAAGTGTTGAATTTATCCACTTAATCCTTATGCAGTCGCAAGTGTTGTTGAGCTGCTTGCAGCATTATCCGTGCTGTATGCCGCCATTACCCGCGCCAAAAGTGCCATCTGTATTTTTGACAACGAAGACTCTTCTGAAGCGCTTTGTGTCGTGTCGGTTGTCGCCGATTGCGCCGTAGTATCCAAGACTTCCGGTTTTGGACGGTGATGTCCGCCATGTGCATGTTTGCTTTTTGATTGTTGAAGCGCTTTCATCAACTCATCCGCACTGATTGAACCATCACTGTTATTATCGATACTTCCAAATACAGTGTTTGCATCGTTGTACGTTTTACCGGTCTTTTCTGACAAAGCTTGTGCCGCTTGTGAAAACTCTGATTTATCAATCGTACCGCTTTTATCGCTGTCGAGTGAAGAGAGCAACATATCTGTCGCTTGCTGTAACATCGATGTATAGTCAGTCGATGCACTTTGGCTTGCACCGCTTTGATCTTGGACACTGCCTTTGCCGTAAGATTGATTAGCAGCTGCCCACGCAGTTCCGCCGTTAATCGTCATGGTATCTCCTCAAAATAAAATACATATGAAAATAAAACCTTACAAGATCCGTCTTACGGCTTTTGTGCTTCGAATATGTTACGTTGTACAAGCAAAAATCGTACCGTAGAATCTTCCAATAAGCTTCTAAGCGTTACCATACGCTATTCAAACTTTGATCGGAAAACGCTATGCGCCCTATTCTCCTCACCACCCTAAACGCCCGCTATGCCCACACGGCTTTGGGACTTCGGTATCTCTATGCCAACATGGGTGAATTACAAGTGATGACGAAGATCGTCGAATTTACGATGAACGAACAAATCCAAAGCATTGCCGAAGAGTTGCTCAAACACTCCCCTCGCATCATCGGGATCGGTGTCTATATTTGGAACGCATCGCAATGCTCCGAACTGATCCAGACACTCAAAAAAGTCTCACCCGATACCATCATCATCCTCGGAGGTCCTGAAGCGGGACATCTGCCGCACCGAGTCGATCTGAGCCACGCCGATTACATCATCAGCGGAGAGGGAGAAGTTGCATTTTATGAGCTCTGCCGTAACATCCTCTCCGACACGTTCCCCTCAGAGCGTTTTATCAAAGCTCCCCTTCCTGATCTCAAAGCGATCTCTCTTCCTTACAGCGCTTACAACGATGAAGACGTTGCACATCGCTATATCTACGTCGAAGCCTCACGGGGCTGCCCTTTCGAGTGTGAGTTCTGTCTCTCCTCTATCGATGAAAAAGTACGCAATTTCCCCCTCGATCAGCTCCTCGAAGAGTTTGAAACCCTTTGGCAGCGGGGTGCTCGAAGCTTCAAATTTATCGACCGTACCTTCAACCTCAACATGACGTTCGCTAACCGTATACTCGATTTTTTCCTCTCCAAAGAGCCTCCTTACTTTGCTCATTTCGAAGTAATCCCCGATCACTTCCCCGACGTGCTCAAAGAGAAAATAAAACTTTTCCCCGCCGGATCGCTCCAACTGGAGATCGGTATCCAAACAATCGATCCCATCATCGCCAAAGGGATCAATCGACCGCTAAAACTTGAAAAGATTGTCGAAAATCTCCGTTTCTTGGAAAACGAAACCCATGCACACATGCACCTCGATCTGATCGTCGGACTGCCGGGTGAGAGTATTGAGGGGTTCGGTCGCAACCTCGATACCCTCGTATCGCTCACCCACAGCGAAATACAGATCGGTATTCTCAAAAACCTCTCCGGTACGACACTCTCCCGTCACGATCAGGTTCACGGCATGGTGTATAGCGATATTCCCCCCTACGATATTTTGCAAAACAATCTCCTCAGCTTCGAGCAAATCCAAAAAATGAAACGCTTCGCACGCTTTTGGGATATTTTTTACAATAGCGGAAGCTTCACGAAAACCGTACCGTTGATATGGAAAAATGGAAGTGTTTTTGAGGGATTCTATGCCTTTAGTGAGTGGATCTATACTCAAACCCTCTCAACGTGGAAAATTTCACTGGAGCGTCAAATTGCACTGATTCATGCTTATTTATGTTTGTACCATGACAAAGAGCATGTTGAAGCGGCATTAATCAATGATTTATCCTCACGACCGGAGAAAACGATACCGTTTTTTCTACGCCAATCAACCCAAGAAAAACAAATAAAAGAAGCTAAAACAGTAATACCAAAGCGGCAAGCAAAAAGATTGGATTAAAAGAGTGCCTGAGGGTGACGAATCCTCAGGCGGTAAATATATGTGACGAGCATATACTCGAAAAGCTTAACATAAGAAGAATGTAGGGCCCGAAGGCCCTGAAAGAGAGAAATTACTTGTCCCCGATGGGTATTAGAATTTCAATGAAGCGATAAGACGGAAAGTATCCGTTGTTTTGTCAGATGTATCATTTGCTTTTACATCTTTGTCAAATTGAGTATAGATCGCAGTCAAATCAACCGGCCCAACTTTCGTTGCAGCGACAACGTCCCATGCTTTGAAATCAGTGTTGACAGAAGCTGCGCCTTGAACTGCACCAGCAGTACCTTCATTGTTACCAACTTCAGCTGCACAATAGCTTGTTGAAAGGGTTACACCCGGAACCATTTTAGTTGAAGCTCCAACTTTCCATGCTTTTGTATCCGGAGCGGCTACGATTTCACCATCCATATAGATGCTTCCAAGACCTGTGTAAAGGCTCGTTTTGTCACCCGTTGCAACGTTTGCAAATCCGAGAGTACCGGTACTTACTTTTGAGTATGCAGCATAAAGATTTACACCCGCAACATCAACAGCACCTTTAACCGCAACTACAGTTGAATCTCTGTGACTTGTAGCAGCAGCGCCAAGAGTTGTAATAGCTGAATCTGTATTCATTCCAGCAAATTGTACACCTAAATCAACCATACCGGCAACTTTAGTATCCGCTTGCAACCAATACGCATCTGCGATATCAGGTACATTGTAATACCATGCTTGCAATGTTGTATTTGGAACCGATTTGTTGATCGCTGCAGCTGCATACGCACCGCTTACGCCAAAATTATGGAAATCCCCACCATACGCTACGGTTGTACCACGACCAGCAGTTGGTTGAAGTAAACCTACACCATTGTGTTTACCAACCCATGCCGCTGCCAAAATTGTGTCACCGACATACGCGTGTGCAACTGCGGCTTCGAACGTGTTATCAACAACGTTCCAGTTTTCAGAAAAACACAACGGAGTGTTCAACGCCATACGACCCGCTGCAACGTCAAACTCTTTCGTTGCGTATTTGATGTTTGCAACTTCCATCCATGATTGATCGTTCAATGCATTTGCTGCTGAAGTTCCATCATTGTTATATTTAGCTGCCGGGATAGCACCAACAAGATTGTTTTCCAATCCCAACGTTGAGATTGCTGTCATTTTAACGTTCAAGCTAATGTTTTGAACCAAATCTGCTGAACCGCCAACACTCAATTTTGCTAATGCACTCGAGTTGTTTGTTTTGTCAAAAAAATCTTTTGCTGCGTCAGCTGCTGGTACTGCTGTTGCACCACCACTATATTCACTTGTTTGGTACCAAAGTTTTGCTTCACCGTTTACTTTAATGTTATCAACCGCAAATGCGCTTGTTCCAAGAGCCATTACAGCTACAAGACTAAGTTTTCCTAATTTCATTCATTCTCCTTCAAGAAACCGTTCGAGATAAGATTTAATTATTTCGAATCATGCAGTAATCATAACTATTAATTCTTAATCATTTCTTTATATTTATTTATTTTTGTAATATAAATACAATTTTGTAAATTCATTAGATAAAAATGTGATGAATGATTATTCAGTTCTATTTTTATGGCTTTTTACAGTCAGCAGGATTATATTTTTTTATAAATATGTTTGATTTTTTTTTGTTATCGGAGTATTGATTTATAATCGGAATAGTACTCCGATTATAAAATGAAGAAGTAAATTACCAGTTACGAATACGGATATGGCACGAAGTACATTGTTTCAGAAGTTGCGAGTAATCATCCAATGCATTGTCCATTTTGCCCGCATCAATCGAAACAACCATGTCATCCGAATACATACGTAGCATTTGAGCTGTTTTTTGAGCGAATTTATAGGCATAGACCTGATCCTTTGGCAAAATCGCTTTTACCTCTTCACCCTCTAATGATTTAAGTGTCCCTTGCAATTTTTTGACACCCGCTTTCATTTCATCTGTCGAACTGTATAAACCACCGCGTTGAATTTGTTCCATAGCATCCAACATGGTACGCATATCTTTCATCAATTCAAGTCTCGGATCCGTATTTTTTGGCGTTGCCTGTAATGAAGCCGCCAAAAGTGTTCCAAGAGCCAATAGGGATACTGCTTTTTTCATGATGCCACCTTTTTAATATTGGATAATTTCTTTTGAATACTCTGTCAATTTAACTGTTTTAGCTGAAATCGACACCAATTTTTTTGCTTCTGCCGGTCCGCCGTAAAACTCTTTTAACTCCGGACGAAACTCTTTGAAATAATCATGAAACTTATCCTGTCCTAAAACACCAATCGCCCAAATCGTATCATCAGCCGCGACTTCCAGTACAACAGATGCTAAAGGCTGAGTTGCCGCTCCACCGAGTACTTTGGCCCCTGCTCCCGCATCAAACGCTGAAAGGTGTGAAGAACAAACAATGATACCGCTTTTATCGTATGCCATTGTTTTCTTAGCTTTAGGGACATAACCGATAAAACTGTCATTCGGTGTCGGATGGGTCATTTGATGGGTACAGATAGCTACATAAGAGACGATTGTACGCTCTTTCCCTACTCCGCTTTTCCATACATAAGTCTCACCGCTGTCTGATTTCAATGTTACCTCTTTATCCGTTGGCTGAGGAAGATTGATCAACATACATGGGGTAGACGCGTATGGATAATTGAAAATATAGGTCACCTCTTTTGCAAGTGCCGAAGCTTTAATCGGTTTTCCTGCTGCATCTACTAATTGTGCTTTTTCGTATGTTTGATACAATGCGCCATCGGCAGCATAAAGATTCCCGCGAATCAATGAAGGATTCACCGCAATAACCGTTGCACCGGCAACTACTTTTAAAAAATTTCTTCTATCCATGAATGTATCCGTATTGAGAGTTTTGTAAAGAATAAGTGTAGCAGATTTTAAACTAAATCCCCCCAAAGAAGGGGAGAATATAAATTAGCTGAACAAGTCGCGCATTGCACCTTTGTACCAGTCTCGAGTTGCTTTTCCAAGTCCGGTTGAACGGAACTTATTACCAGCTTCATCACCTTTTGGAACTGAACCTTTTGAACCGATAACCGGCCCTTGTACCATAAATTCGTGATTAACCATAATCGCTTCTTCCGGATTCCCGTTAACCATTGAATAACAAACGTTTGCACTTTTGTATGGAAGAGCTGATGCGACACTGTATGATTTGCCGTGAAGTTTATGTGCAATCTCTTTCGCACACTCTTTACCTGACCAAATAGCCGATTGCCCGCTTGGAGGAATCGCATGTCCAACAACGTCACCTACCGCAAATACATTGGCATCAGTAGCGGTTGCAAAAGAAACCGGTTTTTCAGGGCTGGTTGCCATTTTAACTTTTTTAAATCCGTCCGGAGTTGTTGCGACACCTGCCATCTCAATAACCGGATTTGACATGTTGTGCGGGATAAAGTTGAAAATGCCGTATTTCAATGTTTTGGTCGTTTTTACACCCTCAACATCATCTTTGTTAGCAAATACTGTTTGAACGTATGTAATCTCTTTTTTATCAAAATCGACATCTACGATTTTACAGTTATCTTGGTGTTCTACTACACCTGCATACAAATCTTTCCATGTTTCTTTAAACGCAGCACCTTTTGCAACTTCGGCAGTTTCATTCAAAATGATAACTTTACCTTTAAGTCCTTCATTTTTCATGTAATTAGCGATCATACTTGCACGTTCAAACGGCGCCGGTGGACAACGATATTTTCCAGCTGGAACAGTGATAACGACATCACCTTCTTCCATGTTTTTCACCATACGATCCAACGCCACGTGTTCACCGCCCGGAACCAATGCAGCTGGTGCTACGCGGCGAGCTTTTGCGATTTTAGCCGCATCCCATGTCGGAAATTGACCTTTGTAGTTATAATCGATCCCCGGAGCAAGAACCAAGATATCATAGCCTACACCGCCTTTTGAAGTATAAACCACTTTGTTTTCACGGTCAATTCCGGTAACAACCGCTGTCAACATACCATAACCGTTTTTCTCAACTGCTTGTGAATAGTCGTAGGTCAAAGTACTAAGACTTACACCTTTGATACCGCCAAGATTACAGTTTGAAAATGGGCAAGACATAAAGCTATCGTTTTTCTCAATAATCGCTACATCAAAATTAGGGTCGATTTTTTTCAACTCTTTGGCAACGGTCAAACCGCCCCAACCTCCACCGATAATAACGACTTGATGTTTACCAAGCATTTTGCTAGTTGCATTTTGTGCACCCGGAGCAGCACCTGTAGCGGCTGTACAACCTGATACGGCAGCTGCCGCTACGCTGATACCGGCAAACTTAAATAAGTCACGTCTTGAAATGTTCATAATGAATTCTCCTTCATTTTCAAGTATAAGATTTTTGTATCAGACGGCAGTCTAACTGCGCTAAGCTTAATGCTTTTTAAATATCAAAAACCTTAATTTTATAGAAAGTATAAGCTGCAATTAAATATCACATTTCAACCTTTTAAAAGTACGTATAATAGGGGTAATTGCTTTATTGAATCACATTTTTAACACAAAATAAATTCTCATATTTTTATCAATTTATCTTTTTATGTGATACAAATGTGATGATTAAAATTGCATTTATAATTTGTACTGAACGTGATATGATTACATATCAAACTATTACTAGAGGGAGAATACGAAAATGGAAGTCATTACATGCACAAGTTTGGACGAAGTACGCACTCAGATTGATCAATTAGACGATCAAATCGTTGAACTCATTGCCGCACGAAACGGCTATGTGAAACAAGCTGCAAATTTTAAACACTCTGTTGAAGAGATCAAAGCTAATGAGAGAATGGAAGCGGTAATGGATCGAGTACGGTTGCGAGCAATGGAATTCGGTGTTTCCCCTAATCTTCTTACAAAGCTCTATACGATTATGATTGATGCAATGGTCGAAGCGGAAATTTCCGAATTTCAAAATGCCAAGTCACTCTAAATAAACGGCATAGGAGTAAGTCCTTTTCCTATTTAGAATGTTGTCACTTCTCCCCGACAAATCGCCATCGTCACATTTCCTTTCAAAGTCTCGTTTTTATACAGACTGTGATGATGCGGAACAGTTGTCGTTCCAGATGGATTAAACACAATACAGTTACACTCTGCACCCACTTTTATCTCTCCCGCATCCAATCCTATCTGTGCGGCTGGGGCGTACGAGGCTACCTTGATAAGCTGCGACATATCAATAATATCGGTAGACACCAAATAGGTATAGAGTAACGGTAAATACTCACTGATCGATGTTGTACCTACATGCGCATCATAAAACGTAATGTCTTTATAGATATCTGAATTTGGCTGATGCAATGCACTAAGAGAGTGGATATCACCCCGTTTCAATGCTTCGATCAATTCAAGCCGTTTCGGCTCATTCACCAACGGCGGATTTATTTTTGCATCTGTATCAAATCCTGCACATGCTGTATCATTTTTCAAGAGGTGATGAATAGCGACTTCACACTCCACTGCAACTCCAGCTTTACGCGCATCTCTGATCAATTCAATCGATCGAGGCTCAGTAATGCTTTTGAAAACTATTTTGATTCCAAAATAGCGGGCAATCTCAATCATAGAAGCAACATGGACCACTTCTGAAATCGGTGGTATCCCCGGCAATCCAAGATGTGACGCCATGAGACCATCACTCATCACACCACTTTCAATCAAACTTTTCTCTTCTGCCTTATAGAACAAGGCTTTATTCGCCATCTTAGCATATTGAGCAATTCGGCTTATTAGATTGTAATCATTGATAGTAGAGGTATGAATAGCGACACACCCTTTTTTAAGCATGATTGCAATGTTACTCAACGATCCCGTATCATTTAGTGCACTCACCGTGGATTCAATCGTCGCACCGTTTGAAGAGTAACGATGTTGCTGAACGAATTCAAGTGTAATCTCATCATCGATACACGGAGAGGTGTCACTTGCCAAAACGGCTGTCGTCACTCCGCCGCTCAATGAGCGTTTTGATAGCTTTTCAAGATTGGTACGGCTAAGCTGAGCATCTTTTAATCTTACATCGGTATCTACCAAGCCAGGGATCAGATAGCACCCCTCCGCCGATATAACCTCATCTCCGCTAAGATTCTCTCCGATCTCGGTGATAATCCCCTTCTCAATACGAATGTCACCTCGACGCTCTCCGTTGATATCGCAGATAATTGCCCCCGTTATGATCATAATCGCTCCCATTCGCTATAATTACGCTATTTTAATCAAAGAAACGTTTAAAAAGGGTTAGAGTGATCAAAATCATCCTGTTGATCTTACCGATCTCACTCCTTGCAACAGCACCTTCCTTGTATGACCAAGGAAAAAATCTCTATTTGACAAAAGGGTGCAGCGGCTGTCATGGCATCTCAGCGGGCGGAACCAATCAATACCCCGCCCTCGCCTATCGCCGGAAACCCTTTTTAATGAGTAAACTGCAAAGCTATCGTGCAAAACAAGGATCTACACAACAATCTCAACTTATGATCCCTTTTGCAATGGGGCTGAGTGATAAAGAGATTGATGCGTTAACCACATTTTTTAGTGAATACCACGAAAATAAAAGCAACTATAAACCTGATTTAGCCGCTAGAGGCGATGGAGGATCATGAAATTATTAGTCAGTGCATTGGAACACTCTGCAAATGTTCATCTGAAATATCTTCTCAAAGAACTTGGAGATGACGTCCTCTTATCGGGAATTTTTGATAATTCACTAGGCAATAGTATTATCGATTTGCGTTCGACATCCATCATGGGCTTTGTCGATGCCATCAAAAAACTTCCGTTCTTTTTCCGACTCAAAGATCAAATGATGGAATTAGCCGCCGATGCGGATAAAGTGCTCCTCATCGATTCATCGGGATTCAATCTCCCTTTGGCAAAAGCGATCCGAAAACGCTATCCGGATAAAGAGATCATCTACTATATTCTCCCTCAAGCATGGGCTTGGAAGAAAAAACGGATCCCAGTTCTTGAAAAAACGATTACAAAATTATGTTCTATTCTCCCGTTTGAGCCCTCATATTATTCAAAAAATGCTCCGATCGAATATGTCGGTCATCCATTGCTCGATGAAATAACCCTTCGAAAAATCGATCTCACACCCAGCGGGAAAATCACCTTTATGCCCGGAAGTCGTCCCGGTGAGATCAAACGCCTTATGAGTGTTTTCCGTGAATTGAGATCTATGATCGATGCACGTGCATTGATTGTCATTCCTCCCCATTTTAACGATGAACAAATCAAAGAGCTCTATGGGGATATTTCAACGTTTGAAATTACCCACGAAGCGCATCAGAGTTTAGCAGAGTCCGATTTTGCCTTTATCTGCAGCGGTACGGCAACTCTGGAAGCTTCTTTGATCGGAACACCCTTTATTCTTGTTTATATTGCCAAAGCGCTTGATTATGCGATTGGAAAACGGTTGGTTAAACTCGATTATGCGGGGCTTGGCAATCTCTTATTTTTTCATCAATACAATCGGGCCATTCATCCTGAATTCATTCAAAACGAAGTCAATGCTCAAAATCTGTATAATGCGTACCAACAAATGGATAAAGAGGCATTTTTCAAAGACGCTTCACATCTACGAGAACTTTTAGGGCATGGCAGTGCCAAACGTGTCAGCCAAATTATCAAGGAATCATAATGCTTAGACTATTTTCATGGATGAAAACAAAAACACGTTCTTTCAGCGATGAGAAAATCATCCCTTATGTCTTCACCCTTAGCGATGGTCCGATGCTTTTTCGCGATCTTCTAAAAACCAATAAAATGTATCAAGAGGGGTTAAAGCTAGAGGGAAAAATTCCGGGATTTCGCCTCAGTATCGGACGAAGTTACCTTGTTTTTATCGGACTTTGGCACCTTTTTATTTTACCTGTTTCAATCGTATTTCATCCGTTTTTGGCAAAAATCGATTGTCATTTACTTATTATTATGGCAATTTTATTTACGGGGATGTTTTTTGCGACGTACGCTATTTTTAAAGAGTATCTTATCGATACCGTTGCTTTAAAAATAATTCGTCATGCCTGGGAAAACCACTTCCCCCATTTTGATTACGAGCTCCATGCTGCTGAAGTAGCAAAAATATATTCAGATGCATTAGAAAAAGAGATCCCTCATAAAAATATGCAACTTTATATATTGGATAAACTGGTAGAAAAAAACTGAGCTTCTAGAACGCATAACTAAAATTAAATAGTGCTCTGTTATCCGGTTGCGGGGTCTCCAAACTTTTTGTGACGCTGATAGATGTTTTCATTTTTTTATTGATTTTATGTTTATGCGCTACTTTGATTTTTTTGTTTGCTGCTAATGTCGGGTCAGCATACTGTTCTAGCACATATGAAGCATTAATCATGGTGTCATTACCGTCTGAATAAACTACTCCGGTAGTGTAACTGTAAGGGTTCCGATAAAGGGTATTTTCTGAAGCCGGAAGATCCAATAATGAATAGCTCCCCTCCGCAAAAAGATTATAAATCTCATTCACTGGATAATGTGCTTTGAGCATACTCGTGTATTTCGTAGGTTCAGGTAAATCATACGCTGTTTTTACGGGGATAGTGACGTTTTCTGATGCGTTTAGCAACAAAGAGTCCCACAGTTTTTGACGGTATTGAAGTGATACGTTGGTTTTTCCACTAGAGGGGGTATTATCCACTTTAGGTTTGATATAAGAACCTTGTACCTTTGCGACAAACTGATCGGCTGAGTATTGAGCACCCATAGATACAGTATCGGCGGTTGCATTTTTTTTCAAATCGTAATTGATACGTGTTTCGCCGCCAAAGAGAGGAGTTAACGAAGCATTTTTCGTGTACTGAAGTGTTTTTTTGCGGCACTCGTTTTGTGGATAGGCCCACGTAGGAAGTGAACTATCGCAGGGGGGGGCCGATGTATACTCGGCTGCGGATAACGAACTCATCACTATGCTTATGACTACACCGCTCCATCGCATTTACAGGTACCCTATTGCGTTCAAGATGTGAAAATATACCTCAAGAATGGTAAAAAAAGAGCCCAGACATCCTAAACAACAAAGAAAGGAAAATTTATTTTTTATATTTGTTCAAAAGTCCCATGAACGAAGGGATATTGGCTGCACCGTCATAACGTCCCACTTTTTTGCCATTTGCATCCAAAAAATGAAATGTCGGTGTTCCCATATATCCTAATCCATCAGGAATAAAGTCCTTGTGAATATCAATATGAACCGGAACATAGAATTTTGCAACTTCGCTTACCACCATTTTCTCTTCAAATACTATATCACTCATGTATTCACATGCCGGACAGTTTTCTCGCGAAAGCATCACCACAACGTTCTTTTTCTCTTTCTTTGCCTGAGCCAATGCCGTATCATAAGACGATGCCCATTTAAGATCCGCATAGGCAAAGTTTGCCAATAACAAAAGTACTGTTATTATTTTACTCATGATTATTTTCCTAGATGTTTTATAAATTCTTGCGGTTCTTTGAACCCTACGATATCGGCATCTTTTTTGCGTGTTCCGTTTTCATCGAAAAATAAAATCGCAGGAGGGCCGAAGATACCGAATTTACTGCTGATCGTACGTGCAGCTTCATCATTGGCTGTGAGATCTACCTGTACCAAAATGTATTGATCCATCGCCGTTTTCACACTCTCATCACTAAACGTTTTTTCTTCAAGTTCCTTGCAGGCGGTGCACCAGTCGGCATAAAAATCGACCATCACCTTTTTCCCTTTGCTTTCTGCCAAAATAGCATTCAATTCTTCGATAGAGGTGATTTTTTCAAATTTTTTATGCTCGAGTTTTATCGGTGCGGCCTGAGCTTGGGCAATAAACGGATCAAGCGGATGCAAGACATTTTTTGCCCCAGCCATTCCACCAATCAATAAACTGACTCCATACAGTAAAATCATAAATCCGAGAGCTTTGACATTCGCTCGAGAGCTCCATGAAGGGTGTGCTCCCAACGGTTCCAAAGCGTTCATATTGATCGCTACAAAAATCGCCAACCCACCCCATAGAAGCAATGTGGTGTTTTCATCCAATACACGACCGATCATCCATATCGCGATACCAAGGAGCATCACACCGAATACCGCTTTGATGATATCCATCCACATACCCGGTTTTGGCATAAAGCGACCCGATGTCGTTCCCACAATCAACAAAGGAATTCCCATACCTATAGAGAGAGAAAAGAGAGCTACACCACCTAAAAGCGCATCTCCCGTTTGACCGATATAAATCAACGCTCCCGCCAATGGTGCTGCAACACACGGTCCAACGATTAATGCCGATAAAAAGCCCATGATCGCAATCCCGATCACACCGCCTCTCTGAGATCCCATTTTGCTGAGACGCGATTGGATAAAGTTCGGAATTTGCAGTTCATACACGTCGAACATGGAAAGAGCTAGCAACACGAAAATAAGGGCAAATGAGGTAATGACCCATGGTGTTTGAAACGCCGCTTGAAGATTTGCACCGAATAATCCCGCTAAAATCCCGGCAATCGTATACGCAACTGCCATTGAAAGGACATAAACCAAGGAGAGGAAAAATGCTTTTTTAGCCCCCATCCCTTTGCCCTGAGCCAAGATAACCGACGAGATAATCGGTATCATCGGGAATACGCACGGCGTAAGTGAGAGAAGTATTCCAAAGCCAAAAAAGCTGACAACGATAACCCAAAGGCTTCCCCCTTTGATCACACTGGCGATTTGATCGGTTTCAGATTTCTCCGCAATCACCGGCTTTGCTACCGGAGGCGGTGCGATATCAATCGATTTTTGTTCGACTGCCGGAGCTTTTAGGACTGAAGATTCGCTCATAGGGACTTTCGACGCATCAAGTGATACTTCTAATGTTTTTTCCATCGGTTCATAACACAGTCCTGCGCTTGAACACCCTTGATAAGAGAGTTTGATTTTTACCTTTTTTTCACCTGTAAGTTCTTTTGTTCTAAATAATGCAATACGGATAGCAGGAGAGGATTCATAGACTTTTTCACCATCCAAAACAATCGGTTCAACCATTGTTACCGATTTAAAGTCTATCCCGTCTTTTTTATCGGCATCTTCTACTTTGAGCTTATCCGCATAAATATGGATCTGATCTCCCATGATAATCTCAACACCGATTGTTTTACCATCAACCATTTTGGCTGAGGGTTTAAATGCTTCATCCGGCTGTAGAAACCCTACCGCCCACATCTGTACTGAAATAAGCAAAAACAATAGTATACGCATACATAGCCTTCTTAAAAAATCATCTCTATTTTATCACAATTAACTGTTACAAAACTCATAGAGCAATATTGTTAATATTTTTCAGTTTACCTATAGCATCAGATGTTACACTACCCGCAATATTCACACGGAGCATACCATGTCCAACCGTCTTGCTTTTGAAGATTCTCCTTATCTGCAACAACATAAAAATAATCCGCTAGATTGGTATCCATGGTGCGATGAAGCATTTGAAAAAGCCCGAAACGAGCATAAAGCTATCTTTATCTCTATCGGTTACAGCAGCTGCCACTGGTGCCATGTAATGGAACATGAAGTATTCGAAAACACTCAAATTGCCGAGTTCGTCAATCAACACTTCGTTTGCATCAAAGTCGATCGTGAAGAACGTCCCGATATCGACAAGCACTACCAAGAGCTCCACAGCCTACTCAACCGACGCTCAGGAGGATGGCCTCTCTCGATTTTTTGTACACCAGAGAATAAACCCTTTTATGCTGCAACCTATATCCCTCCCTATAATCAAAATCAAATGATGGGCTTTAGTGAACTCACCGCTATCATCGCTGAAAAAGTAGCTCAAAATGACGAAAAATTGTTTCAAAATGCCGATGAAATTACTGCGTTTATGCAACCCAAAAATGAATCCGTCCAAGCAACGCTCTTAAATGATAAAATCATCCCTCTATTTGTCCAACAAGCTCAACATAACTACGATGAGATCAACGGCGGTTTTTCCAAATCGCCGAAATTTCCGCATGTCTCTACCCTAACTACGATCCTCACCATCGACAGGTTACAAAGCGACGAGAAGATCAAAACGATCCTCACCCATACTCTGGATTCAATGGCATTAGGAGGTTTATTCGACCACGTGGACGGTGGATTTTGCCGCTACAGTACCGACGAGTCATGGCTCATTCCCCATTTTGAGAAAATGACCTATGACAATGCACTCCTCTGCACGCTCTATGCACAAACGGGAGTAGTGTATAACGAACATCGATACCTCGAAATTGCCAAAAAAACTGCCGATTTTATGCTTCGATTTATGATGGAGGATGATCTGTTTTACAGTGCCAGTGATGCCGATAGCGAAGGAGAAGAGGGAAAATATTTCATTTATACCTACGATGAAATCATTACCGTACTCGAACACCTCTCCATTTCGAACCCGCACGAAGCGGCGCAATCGATTGGTGTGACGAAAGAGGGAAATTTTGAGGGGCACTGCATCATACGATTGTCATCAAATACACAACCCGAGTGGTTTGAACCGCTTTGTAGCGAATTAAAAATTTTACGCCAAAGCAGAGCTTATCCTTTCATCGACCGTAAAGTGATCACCGCATGGAACGCAATGATGATCGAGTCCCTCTTTATCCTAGGGAAAACGGATACTATCTATACAGAGCAAGCCATCCGTTCTCTCCATCGACTTTTACATACAATGCAGGTGGATGAGAAACTTAAACACTCCACTCTGATCCATAAAACACCAAAAATCGATGCTTTTTTGGAAGACTATGCCTATCTATGTCGTACGCTGATTGAAGCGTATCAATCAACGTTCGATGAACGCTATTTGATCGATGCACAGCGTTTCGCCAATAAAGCATTGGAGCTCTACTACGAAAAGGGAAAATGGTATTTCAGCCGAGGAACCTTTATGACCATTGCAGAACTCGATGATGGTACCTATCCGAGTGCTCTTGGGGTAATGGTGAATGTCTTGCAAAACCTCGGTCTCCTCGTCGATCCGAAATACTCCCATTTTGCGTTTAAAAGTCTCGAATATGTCTCTTTGAAACTGATGAAAACACCTATCTATTACCCTACCCTCACGACTGAAGTCATTCGTCATCTCAAAGAGCAACGCGTCATCAAAGGTAGCTCTGCAAATCTCTCACATATCGGTGTGATCCGCTATCCGTTTGTTTTGCTCAAAAATGATGAAACACTTGAAGAGTTTACCCTTTGCGGAGAGAATTCTTGTTTTGCCGCGACAAAAGATCCTTCAAAACTTGACGAATTAATTGCATCAACGTTATAATGAAAAAAAATTGGAGTATTTAATGGGTGCAAAACACTCTATGGCAACAGCAGAAATAGCAGAAGCAGCAAATATCGAAGACGTCATCCATGACGATCGACGCAAAACAGAAAAAGAGAATACCAAAGAGCGTCGAAAAAAAAGCACAGAAGAAGAGCGACTTCCGATCTGGGTCAAAAAATCGGTACTTGAATATGAAGAGGAGTTAAAAAATCTCCAAATAGAGCTTCTGAAACTCCAAAATCATGTCAAAGATCAAGGGCTAAAAATTTTGATGATTTTTGAAGGGCGTGATGCAGCAGGAAAAGGGGGAACCATCAAACGGATCACCGAACACCTCAATCCACGTGGTGCTCGGATTGTTGCACTGGAGAAACCTTCCGATGTCGAAAAGACGCAATGGTATTTTCAGCGCTACATCAAACATCTTCCGAGCGCGGGGGAAATCGTCTTATTTGACCGCAGTTGGTACAATCGAGGCGGCGTTGAACCCGTGATGGGATTTTGTACCCCGCAAGAGCATCAGGAGTTTTTGAACCACGTCAGCGAATTCGAGCGAATGCTGGTCAATTCAGGGATCATACTCTTTAAATTCTATTTTTCCGTTTCCAAAAAAGAGCAGGCAAAACGGTTCAAAGAGCGTAAAACAGACCCGTTAAAACAATTCAAACTCTCACCTGTAGACGCAAAATCGCAAGATATGTGGGATAAATACACCACCGCAAAACTTTCCATGCTTCGCGCTTCGCATACCGGAACTTCACCATGGATTATCATCCGTTCCGACAATAAGAAAAAAGCCCGTATCAACTGTATCAAGCATATCTTATCAAGTGTTCAATACCCATCTAAAAATCCGCCCAATTTAAAAACGTCCAAAAAAATTCTGATTTGGGGCGATGAAGAGATCAAATTGATGGAAAGTGTTTTAATCCATAACGAAGAAAAAGAAGGACAAAAAAACGGCTAACCCTTAGAGAGGGTTAGGATTAAAGAAATTTGAGAATTTCAGCTTCGATATTCTCTTTTTCGATAACCGTGTCTTGAGTGATCGGTTTTGAGAAAAGCCCTTTAATCATTGGAGGGATCGGTGTTGATGCCGTTTTAGCGATCGATTCAAGCGCATCGATATCATTTGCATCTTTTTCGCCGCTCAATGCGTTAGCGATGGTTGGAGAGAACTTCGTCCACTCTGCTGTTGAATAGACAATGGTTTTGAGCGGTTTTGTCGCACAACAATCATACGCTTTAAAACACGTTGCCGTATGCGGATCCATCAAGTATCCGGTATCAAACGCCTCTTTGATATACCCTTTTCCTTCCGCACCGTTACAATAATCGGCAGCAAAAAGGCTCTGAAGTTTCATTGTCTCATTGTCGCTTAACGCATAAAAACGTTCCGCTTCCAGACCCGCCATCAACTCTTTGGTACGTTCGCTTCCAAAGAAATCATACAAAATACGCTCAACATTGCTGGAGATTAAAATATCCATTGCCGGAGATGTTGTTGCTACGACACTCTCACCGCGCAAATCATAACGGCCTGTGTTGATCAGACGGGTGAGGACATTATTTTCATTCGATGCAATAATGATCTTCTCCACCGGAAGACCCATTTTATAGGCGTAATATCCCCCAAGAGCATTTCCGAAATTTCCACTTGGAACATCGAGGTAGACTTTTTCACCCATAGTAATCACATTTTGACGAACAAGTTCGAGATAGCTGTGAATATGGTAGATGATTTGGAAAATGATTCGACCAAAATTCACCGAGTTTGCGGCAGAAAGAGAGATGTTTTTTGCTTTTAGGGCATCTTTGAACGTCTGTGAACCCAAAAGACGTTTGAGTGCACTTTGTGCATCGTCAAAATCCCCTTTGATCCCGATCACTTTTAAGTTTTTTGCATCTTCTGTAACCATCTGAAGACGTTGAACATCCGAAGTTCCACCGTCCGGATAGAGACACGCAACACGGACATTCGCTCTGTTTTTAAACGTTTCCAATGCAGCAGGTCCCGTATCACCGCTTGTTGCAGCTAGAATCAGATATTCTTGTCCCCGTTTTTGAGCGATGGAGCTGAGAACCACACCGAAAGGTTGAAGCGCCATATCTTTGAACGCACGGGTCGGTCCGTGATAGAGTTCGCTCACGTAGAGATCATCGCGTACTTTGATAACCGGAACCGGATTGCTCGGATCATCAAATTTGTCATAGAGCGAAAGGGCTTCATCAATCACCGAACCCTCAATATCAATCGCCAATGTTGTAAGTAAATCTTTTGCCAGTTCTTTGTAACTCGAGTTTAAATGCTTTGTTAAAAACGGCTCTCCCAAATCAGGGAGTTGAGAAGGAACATATAACCCTCCAAAAGATGCGATAGGACTTAAAATCGCCTCTGAAAAGGTAACCTGTTGTGGATGGATTCCGTCATTTCCGCGTGTTTCAATAAATTTCATTGCTTCACTTTATACATTTTTCGTGATTATAACAAAGAGCCTATCATGTAACCCTTAGAAGCTTCAGAACATTTAGAGTAAAATGCATCAACTCTCGCTTTTCAAGGAAATAGGTATGATAAAAACGCTCCTCTATGTCATCGTCCGTCTTTTATTTCGGGTCAAAGTGGTAGGCAAATTTCAGCGTCAAGAGAATCATACGGTTATCATTGCCAATCATCAATCATTTTTAGACGGACTGATTTTGGGGTTAATTCTTCCGATTAAACCGGTGTTTGTCGTTAATACCGAAATCGCAAAACGCCCGTTAGTAAGAGCATTTTTATCGCTAAGCGAATATCTCGCCATCGATCCAGCCAATCCGATGGCGATCAAACAGATCATCCGACTCGTTGAGAGCGGTCGCGCTGTTGTTATTTTCCCGGAGGGGCGAATCACAACAACGGGAAGTTTGATGAAAATCTACGAAGGCTCAGCCTTCGTCACCCTCAAAACAGCTGCGACAATCCATCCGATCATCATCGAGGGAGCAACATTTAGTACCCTTTCACGAATGCATAACGAACATCCAAAACGGTGGTTCCCCAAAATCACCCTCACTTATTGCACTCCCACTCGTCTAAACATAACGGATGGCGGAAGCACGCATGAGCGACGAACCAAATCGGGTGAAGCAATGCGAACATTACTACAACAATCTATCTTTGAATCACGTACTCCAAATACCCTCTTTGGGGCTTTTATCGATGCCTCAGAAAGCTACGGATATGCACGTCCTATCGCTGAAGATACCAAACAAATCGAATACACCTATCGACAACTCCTCACGATGGCATTGGGTTTGGGAAAACTCCTATCTCATCATACCGCGACAGGAGAATCCGTAGGGGTACTCATGCCGACCGCCGTTCCTGCATTAGGGATTATCCTTGGGCTCAATGCATTTGGACGCACCCCTGCAATGCTCAATTTTACTACCGGAAGTGATGGACTTCAAAGTGCCTGCACTGCCGCACAAATCAAAACGATCATTACCTCAAAAGCATTCGTCACACAAGGAAAACTCGAATCAAAGCTGGAAGGTTTGGAGGGGATTGGAATCCTCTATCTCGAAGATCTTCGTCCTCAAATGAAACTCATGGATAAACTCTGGCTGATGGGATGGGGACGATGGTTTCCGCGAACCGTGATGCACAAATCCGTACCCAAAGATCCGGCAGTGATCCTTTTCACATCAGGCTCAGAGGGAAAACCCAAAGGGGTCGTACTCTCGCATGATGCTATTTTGGCAAACATCGCTCAATTACGTTCCATCGTCGATTTCTCGACTGAGGATAAGATGCTTAATGCCCTGCCGATTTTTCACTCTTTTGGACTGACTGCGGGGACACTGTTGCCGATTTTGGGTGGAATTCCGCTATTTTTATACCCCTCACCCCTACACTATCGAGTCATTCCTGAAATTGCATATGATAGATCATGCACCATACTTTTTGGAACCAATACCTTTTTAAACCACTATGGAGCACATGCCCATCCATACGATTTTTACCGCCTCCGTTACGTTGTCGCAGGGGCTGAAAAACTCTCGGAAAGTGTGAAAGAGCTGTGGTTTGAAAAATTCGGTCTTCGAATTTTCGAAGGGTATGGAGCAACGGAAACGGCTCCCGTCATCGCCGTCAATACTCCGATGGCATACCGAAGCGGTACCGTTGGACAAATTTTACCAGGGATTGAGTCCAAACTCATTCGTGTACCGGGAATTGAAGAGGGAGGCATCTTGCACGTCAAGGGACCAAATGTCATGAGCGGCTATCTACGCGCTGAACGTCCCGGTTTTCTTGAAAAGCCAACCTCGGAGGCAGGCGATGGGTGGTATGATACGGGTGATGTCGTCACCATTGATGAAGAGGGATTTGTCCGAATACTCGGTCGAGTCAAACGATTTGCCAAAATCGCGGGGGAGATGATCTCGCTCGAATCCGTTGAAAAGCTTGCGATCTGTGCATCGCCCTCACATTTTCATGCGATCACATCCATAAGTGATGAAAAACGGGGAGAAGCCCTTGTTTTATTTACAACCGATCAAGAGCTGGAACGTGAGCTCCTGCAACAAGCTGCTCGTGTAGGCGGGTATCCCGAAATCGCTGTACCACGTAAAATCGTCTTTCTCGATGCTATTCCTGTATTAGGAACAGGCAAAACCGATTATGTCACCTTAAAATCAATGGCACAAAACATATGAGCAGCCCGTTTTATCTTCTCAGAACCCGCCGTTTCGCTCCGCTTTTCGGAACCCAATTTTTGGGAGCTTTTAACGATAATCTCTTTAAAAATACCCTTGCGGTTCTCCTGACATTTCAAGCTTCAACGTGGACATCTCTCTCCCCTGCACTGCTTGCTCCGCTCATCGGAGCCGTTTTTATCCTCCCGTTTTTTTTATTTTCGGGTGTTGCAGGGGAAATAGCTGATGCATATGACAAAGCGCGCCTTGCACGTATTGTCAAGGTATGGGAAATCTTTTTGATGGTGATTGCTCTCATCGGGTTTGCTGCGCACTCTTTTGTCACCCTGATGATCGTAGTATTTGGAATGGGAATGCACTCTACCCTCTTTGGTCCGATCAAATACTCGATCATCCCTCAGCACATGGAAGAAAATGAATTGGTCACGGCCAATGCCCTCGTCGAGTCAGGAACTTTTGCCGCTATTTTACTGGGTACCATCCTTGGCGGAGCCCTCTCAGCCATAGAAAACGGAGGGGTTATTGCAGCGAGTGCGGCTATCGCTATCGCCCTCATCGGTTATGGGTTTAGCCGCTATATCCCTTCAACACCTGCACTTGCTTCTAGCAATAGATTTTCAATCAATATTTTTACCCAGACACTCCATGCTATCCGTCTCTCCTATCACAACAAAATGGTTTTTTTCTCAATCCTTGCCATATCGTGGTTTTGGTTGTACGGAGCGCTTCTTCTTTCACAATTTCCTGCTTTTGTCAAATCGGTTCTTATGGGAGATGAAAAGACCGTCACCGTTTTATTGAGTCTTTTTACCCTCGGTATCGGAATAGGATCACTTCTTTGTGAACGGCTCAGCAACCATGAACTCAAACCATCACTCATTATTGTCGGAGCTATCGGCATGGGACTATCGGGGATTGATTTTGCCCTTAGTGCTCAACACTTCAGCGCATTGGGGAACCTCTATGCTAACCCCGAATTTTTTCACATCCTCTTGGATCTGACTCTTATCGGAGTATTCGGAGGGTTATACAGTGTTCCTCTCTATGCCTTGATCCAAGCCAAAAGTGAAATGCAATCGCGTTCCCGTATCATCGCCGCAAATAATATCCTCAATGCTCTCTTTATGGTAGCCGGTGCGATAGTGACAATGATTTTATTGGGAAATGGATTTCATATCTCGACGATATTCTTAATGATTGCGATGGGAACATTGTTAGTGGCAGGAGCTATTACAATGTTTTTTAAAAAGAGCAATTAGGTGAGGGTTACAGAGTAATCTGTGTCCCTACACCCTCAGAAGTAAAGAGTTCAAGCAAGATCGCATGCTCAATCCGTCCGTCAATAATATGGGCTTTTTTGACTCCCATATCAACCGCTTCAAGACACGAATCCACTTTCGGCACCATTCCGCCGCTAATCGTACCATCCGCTTTTAGTGCTTCTACTTCGGCTTCGCTCAACGTCGAGAAAAGCTCTTTATCTTTGTTGAGTACCCCCGGAGTGTCCGTCATAAAAATCACCTTACACGCCCCAATCGCTGCCGCAACCGCTGACGCGGCCAAGTCGGCATTTATATTGTACCCCGGATGTCCTACGATCGGATCAGAACCGATCGGAGCGATAACAGGTATAAATCCCTCTCGTAAAAGGTTGTGAATCACATCCGCATTGACACTCTCAACCCGTCCTGTAAGTCCGAATTTTGCTTCATCTTTCGGTTTGGCGCGCAAGAAATGGGCATCTTTTCCGCTGATACCGATCGCTTTTGCACCATAAGAATTGAGTAATGAAGTGATCTCTTTGTTGATCTCTCCACTGAGTACCATCTCCACGATCCGCATCACTTCAGGTGTACTCACACGTTCACCGTCGATAAATTCGGTCGGGATTTTCAAATCGTTCAGGAGTTGAGAAATACGGCTTCCACCGCCGTGAACGATTACGACTTTTACCCCGACCAGATGAAGCAATACGATGTCCTGAGCAAATTTAGCTTTGAGTTCATCGGAGGTTTGTGCCGATCCGCCGTATTTAATGACAACGATTTCATCGCGAAACTCTTTGATGAAGGGCATCGCATCCATCAGCGTTTTGACAGTATCAATCTTTTTTTGCATGAACATATTCCTTTACTGTACTAATCAACGTTTCATCTAACACTACGGAAAGGTCCAGAAGAGAGAGGTTGAGTTTAAACATTGACATTTTAACGAAGTCTTTTGAAGTTACCAAGAGGCTGGTCGCATCATATTGCTTGATAATGCTTTCAAGCTCGCCTTGAGTGAAAAAATGATGATCTTCAAAGTAGATTTTTTCTATCCCTTCTGGCAAATAGGGATCGAGCCGTTCAGGACGGGCAATCGCGGTAACCAGTACCATCTTTTCAGTCGGGTTTTTGATACTAACCGAACGCTGAAATGCAACTCTCTCCATCAAAATAGTCGCTTTTTTCCCAAACCACAGCCGCTCACGATAAGCACCCGAGGGGAGACAAAATGGATTTGGCGTCGGAACGGCAATCACAAGATCGAGTTTTTCGATCGAATGTTTTCCATATCCATCATCAAGCAATATGACATCACATCCCATCGCTTTGGCCTCTGCAATCCCGCGCTCTCGGATTTCACTCACAATAACCGTCGCTGAGGGGAGAGACTCGGCATAGAGCATCGCTTCATCACCGCTTCGTATGACATCGCACAGTATGGTGGTTTTATCTTTGACGACAACCATCCCTTTGCTTTTACGTCCATATCCGCGCAGTACAATTGCCGGTTTGTCAAAATGGCGTGCCAATTCGATAACAACAGGAGTTTTACCTGTTCCCCCTACGGTGAGGTTCCCTACACTGACAACCGGTATACCTTGTGATTTTGGAGAACTGCGAAGATAGCGGATGTATGCCAAAAGGCAGTACAGCCAACTAATCGGCAAAAGCAAGATAGAGAGGATTTTTTGAATCAGCGAGGGGTTATACAGATACCTCTCGCCCCATTGAACAAAATAACGCTTCAAACGCGTGTGGAAGCAACATCCAAAATTGCGTCACAGATCTCTTCGACCTGAGCATCGCTGAGAGCAGCATAATTAGGAATGGAGAGAACCTGCTGATAGTTTCGAAGTGCAACCGGAAAATCATTGACCCGCAACGAATATTTCGCTTTGTAATAACTAAGCAAATGAAGCGGTATATAGTGCAATCCGCACTCAATTCCCCGTGCGGAGAGCTCACGCGCAAATGAATCTCGGTTTTTATCGATTTTGATAATGTAGAGTGAAAACGGATGTTCATCATTCGCAACCGGCGTTTGGATATGAGGAGCATCGGCTAAACGCTCGTTATATATCTCCGCAATCTCTCGTTGGCGCTCAATAATATCATCTTGTTTCTCTAGCTGTACCAAAATCGTTGCTGCATCGAGCGGACTCATCATATACTGGCTTCCGATGTCCGTTACGTCGTAGATATATCCCAATCCCTCATCTTCGATCACCATCGCGTGGTTACGAAGCGACCTAGCCCGCTCCATAATGTCTTCATCATCACACACGAGCATACCGCCGTTGCAGACATTGCGACGCAAATGGGGACTAAAATCAAAACAAGTGATATCAGCACCCGTTGAGCCGATTTTTTGACCGTTGTAGGTAGCTCCCAACGCATCCGAAGCATCTTCGATAATTCTGACCTCATGCTCTTTTGCCATCGCATACAAACGATCCAAATCAACACACTGCCCTGCAACATGAGAGACAATCACTGCTTTGAGTTTTTTGGATTTATTTTCTGCCAAATAGGCTTCGAGCTTGTCCAAATCGATCGTAAAAGTATCGGGATTGATATCGATAAAAATCGGTTCAGCATCAAAGTGACGAACCACTTCAGGAACGGAAGGATACGCATTGATCGAACAAAGCACTTTATCGCCCCGTTTTAGATCGATAGCGAGCATCGCCAAATGGAGCGCCGCCGTTCCGTGTGATGTTGCAAGAGCGTATCCGGCTCCTGTATACGATTCAAACGCCGCTTCCAGATCTTCGATGATCGTAGGGGCTTCACCGTCAAATACTTCGTCAATTTTTTCACGTTCATCACCGCCGACTTCTACGCGGTAAAATGGGATATTCATATCTGCTTCCTTTTTCATAGGGTAATATCTCTCGGATAATTGAAATCATGATTAAGCGTTCGCGAGGTCAATTTCGCGATAATCGGCATACGCCGTTTAAATTGATTCTGATAAATTCTCTTTATTATCATACCGACTAATTCAGGATTTTCACCACTCTCTATCATCTCTTCGGATGTATGTCTCTCTTCAACATAGCGTTTTAAGACACGATCAAGATCGCTGTAAGGATAGCCTATCTCATTCTCATCGCTCTGTCCTTCCCACAAATCTGCTGAAGGAGGTTTTGAAATAATTGACTCCGGAACTCCCAAATAACGGGCTAAATCAAATACTTCCGTTTTGTACAGATCACCGATCGGATTGAGCGCACTTGCCAAATCACCATAAAGTGTTCCGTATCCAAGCATCAATTCACTCTTATTGCTCGTCCCCAAAACCAAAGCACCTTCGCGTGCTGAAATATCAAACAATGTTACCATCCGTAACCGTGCTGAGAGATTTCCTATCCGTAACGGTGACATATCAGATGTTTCATATGCACGAAGCATCGGTTCAATACTCTTGATCTCTGAACGAAGGGAAAAAGCGTTACATAATTCATCCGCATCGTTCAACGAACTCGCAGAGGAGTAGTGAGAGGGCATTTTTACACATAACAGATCATCGCCGAATGCACGGTGTGCCAGAACCGCAACAACGGCTGAATCTATCCCCCCGCTTAATCCGACCACTACTTTTTTCAGTCCTGTTTTACGAACTTCCTGACTTAGAAATTCAACTAAATAGCGACTGATGAGTTCGTATTTACTCACTGTCAAACCTTATCTTCGCATTAATTTTTTGTATTATAACTCATTTTGGTTACCGAATATGTCAACACTGATTTAACGATATTTTAGCGAGCTCATCCTTATCAAATCCGGCACGTTGACGGGCATCGCAGTTGACATTCACTTTGCGGGGGAAACTATTGGGATAATGTTTATCGATGATGTCGAAATAGCTAGAGAGTTCTTGATGTTCTTGTTTGCAAGCGTATTCAAACCACACGTCCCCTTTGCGGACATGATCAACCTCTTCTTCCAAAATCACATGAAGCGCGGCAACGATCTTTTGTATCATCGCATCACCCATATGCGGCTCTAATTTACGCAAGATCAACGGAGTGGCATCCAAACCGTTTGCTTCAAGATAACGGGGGACAACCGCCATTCTTTCATGAAGACTCAATGTTCGCATAGAGGCTTCAAACAGTGCATCATGTACAGGGAACTCTCCATACGAACTTCCCAACTCTTCTAGCAACGAAACGATCATCTCAAAATGACGTACCTCATCATCCGCAACGACAAGCCAATCTTCATCAAACGCTTCACCTAATCCGCGAAAACGATATACAGCATCCAAAGCCAAATCAATAGCGCTGTATTCGATGTGGGCAATCGCATGAAGGAGTAAAATCTGTCCGTGAGGCGTATTGAGCTTGGTTCGTCTCGGAACATCCTGAGGATCAATAACCTTACAATGCTCGTGATATGAGGGATGGGTAAAAACGATCGGTTCTGTTGTGCATTCGCGTGTGATTTCACCGCGACGATATGCGGCATAAAATGTTCTAAAAAGAGATATCTTCTCACTGGGATCAGAAGTGGTTAAAAGAGTTTCTAAAGTGCTGTAAAGTTCCATAAACGCCATTATATCGTGTCCAAAGCGTTATCTTTGCTATACTCTTATTTATGAAACCATCCGAAAAAAGCTATACCCTCTATATTCTCAAATGCAGTGACAATACCTACTATACTGGAATCGCACTCGATGTGGAAAAACGGCTAAATGAACACAATTCCTCAGACAAGGGAGCCAAATACACCCGCCATCGCCGTCCGGTCACACTTATGTACAGTGAACTATGCGATAATAAAAGCAGCGCCCTCAAACGAGAACGTGCCATCAAAACAATGAAACGATCCGCGAAGGAGGCTCTATGGAATTGTGGGTAAAAATCGCCGTCGTTTTGCTGATCGCGTTCTTCGTTTATCGAGAGATTATCAAGTCGGCACAAAAACCTTCAATCCAAACCTCCAAAGCAGGTTTTATGAGTCTCATGAGCATCGGTGGAGTTGTAGGAGCATTCACCTATATCGGAATGTCGATAACATGGGTAGAGACACGCGATCTTCGCCCCTATTCTAATCCCTCAGTATCCTCTGCTCAATTTGTCAGCGTGTATGATCGCGGAATCATTGAACTCAACGGTATGGTAATCAAAACCAATTTGGCAAAAAAGGGAGAACTCGCTTCTCTAGCCGAAAAACTTGTTCAAGAGTGTAATGGTGATGATGGATGTGAGGCGCAAAAACTTTTTGATTATGTTAGCGAGATTCCTTATCGCACCGATTATACAAGCCGAAACGCCATCACGGTTGTAAAAAGCCATTGGGGAGACTGCGATGATAAATCAAATCTATTTGCTTCATTACTCAATGAAAGAGGTATTGACTATCGTTTTGTCTATGTCCCTCATCATGTCTTCGTTGCTGTCCATCTCAAAGATACCGCTCACGTACCGTTTCTAAGTGCCAAACTCACAATAGAGGGAAAAGATTTTTATTACGCCGAAACAACGGCGGGCGGAGCAAAAATCGGAGAGTTCAACGGGCAGTTTCCCTACAGTTTTGAAGGGGTTTACGATATGAATAGAGATCAACCAGAAGAGCTATCCAACGTCAAATTTTCAATCGGATGAACGCTCTGATTTTATGCTACAATCCGAGCTAAAAAAGAGACACTTTATGGAAATTCTCAAACGTCCCATGGGCGATTATCAAACCAACTGTTATATTGTAAAAATCGATGATAAAGAGATCATCATCGATCCGGGGATGGGAGCAACTGAGTGGGTCATGGCGAACGTCAAAAATCCGATCGCCATCCTCAATACCCACGGACACTTCGACCACGTCTGGAGCAACAGTGAATTGCAATCCCAATTAAACATCCCTCTGTACTCTCCAAAAGGAGATATTGTGCTCATGCAAAGCAGTACATGGATGCCGGAACTCCCCCCTTCAACGCCGGATATCGCTGTCGATGGTGACAAAACGCTTGATATTAGCGGTATTGAGGTGAAATTTCACCATTTTCCCGGGCATTGTCCAGGATGTTCAATGATCGAGATCGGTGATGCTATTTTTAGCGGAGATTTTTTGTTTGAAGGCTCCATCGGACGATGGGATTTTCCCTACTCAAATGCGGAGTCTATGCGAGAGAGTTTACAAAAGTTCGCAAAATGGACTATAGATAAACCCCTCTATCCGGGGCACGGGAACCCGACCTCCGTTCGAGCGGAACAACGCAACGTCGATTACTGGCTTAGAATCGTTTAATCTTCAATGTTTTTCAAAAGATCCAAACGGAGAACATGCCGTTCTGTAATGACGGTTTTGAATTCTCCTTCGAAGACTTTAATCTCATGGACGTAGCCGCGAACGGTAACATTGCGTTTACGCCCCTCTTTTTGGTGCTCCGTCGCTTCAAATTCAACCATGTCTCCAACTCTCACAGGAGCTAAAAACAGACAATTGCACGACGCCAAAACAACATTAGGTTCATTAACCGCAACCATCGCGGCAAAATCGGCTGCACTGAAAATAAACCCGCCATGTACGAGTCCTACTTCATCTGCGCGCATTACTTCTGTCGTCTCCAGAACGACTTTAGCATATCCCGGTTCAATTTTAACGACTTCACCGCTGTATACTGTATTGATTCTCTCATGCGTATTCAATGCCGTCTGGGGATTGATGGCTACTTGAATCTCTTCATTCATTAAATCCAATTGATCTTTTTCCAAAATTACCCTCTTTTAATCCGGACATATCCCCGTTTCGGTGCGGGATATCCTTCTACTGTTTTGCTACTATCGGCAGGATCGAGAAAATCTTCAAGACTTTGTGATTCTATCCAAGCCGTTTTACGTTGTTCATCTGATGTTGTTACTACCGTACCCAATACCTCAAACGACGTAAATCCGGCACGCAAGCACCAGTTTTCCAATGCTTTGAGCGTCGGAACAAAATAGACATTGGTAATCTTCGAATAGCTTCCGCTCGGGCACAGAGCAACCGGTTCTTCGCCATCAATGATAAAAGTATCCAGATAGATTTCACCCCCCTCAGCCAACCCCTGGGCAAGAGCTTTGATCATTGCGACCGGATCACTGCGGTGATAAAGGACGCCTAGACAAAAGATCGTATCGAATTTCTCTTCATAAAATGGAAGATGTTCGACACCGAGCAGTTCATACACGATATCACTTTTGACATAATGGTTGATGAGATCGAATTGACATTTGAAGAGTGCAGAAGGATCAAATCCAACCACTTTTGCCGGCGCGTCTTCGAGAAAACGGAACATATAATAACCGTTGTTACATCCGATATCAGCTACTTTTTTACCGTGTAAATTGAAATGGGGACGGAGAAAGTTGTATTTGAGATCACTGCACCATTCAGTATCGATAAACAAACCAAATAGATCAAAAGGACCTTTACGCCATGGCATCATCAGTCGGGCAATCCGCTCCAGCTCAATCAGATCGATGGTCTCATTGGATAAGAGTGCAACAGTATTTCCAAGTTTAACCTCTGATTGGATCTGTGGAAGCAGACTAAGCGCTTCACGCAAGGGAGCAATATTTTTCCATGTCATCCATTTTTGGCGCTCTTGCCGAACGGCAGTTAAATCCATACTCACTCCTTACAATAATCTAAAAATTTTAGCCATATTAGGCTAAAATGCCCCCATGCGTATAGAAAAAAAAGCCACACTTATCTCTAGTTTCGTTGCCTTTTTACTGGTAGCGTTGAAACTGACGTTCGGTATTATCAGCGGATCAGTTGCCGTCTTAGCTTCGGCAATCGATTCTTTGCTCGACCTTGTTGTTTCAGCATTCAACTATTTTGCTCTTCACCATTCCGACAAAGAGCCCGATGAGCATTTCAACTTCGGGCGCCGAAAACTCGAACCGCTTGCCGCCGTGATCGAAGGGACGATTATTAGCCTTTCAGCCCTTTTCATCCTCTATGAATCGATTTCAAAAATCGTTCAAGGCAGCAGCGTAGAACATTTGGATGCTTCAATTATTGTCATGGCAATCTCGATTGTCATCACCGCAGGATTAGTACTCTTTTTGAGACATGTCGCCAACAAAACGGGCAATATGGTCATCCGAGCCGATTCGCTTCATTACCAAACCGATCTCCTCAGCAACGGTGCAGTCCTCTTGGCACTCGGATTGATCGCTCTCACCGATATTCCTCTCATTGATCCGCTTCTTGGGATAGGCATCAGCTTCTACATGCTCTATTCCGCGTTCCCTTTGATCAAAGAGGGTGTTTTGATGCTCCTTGATGCCGCGCTCGATTCGGAGAGTGTCGCTAAAATCAATGCTGTACTCAATGCACAAACCGATATAAGTTCGCATCACGATTTACGAACACGCCGTTCAGGAAGTGATATTTATCTGAGTGTTCATATCGTTTTTAGTATCAGTACATCTTTGTACGATGCACATATGGTAGGAGATAGAGTAGAACTGCTTTTAAAAAATCTATTTCCGGACGATCAAGTTCATCCGCTTATTCATCTGGATCCGTATGATGATTCTGAGGCAAATCACTGAAGAATAATCCTACGCGCTCAACGCGCGTATTCGACTACTCTGCTTTCGCGGATCACACTCACTTTTATCTCCCCGGGAAACTGCACTTTTTGAGAAATCTCATCGGCAATCTCTCGGGCGAGCAATATCGTCTCATCATCATTCACACTTTGTGCACTGACGATAACGCGTACTTCTCGCCCAGCATTGATGGCGTAAGCTTGTTTGACACCCGCTTTTTGAGTCGCGATCTCTTCGATCTCATTAACACGGCGTAAAAAACTTTCCAACACTTCACGACGTGCACCCGGACGGGCTGCAGAGAGAGTATCGGCGGCACATACCGCCGCACACTCGATACTTTTGATCTCTTCATGACCGTGATGGGCATAGATCGCATTGATCACTACCGGGTCTTCGCTGTAGCGACGGCACAATTCTACCCCTATATCGACATGATTTCCACCGTTGTCTTGGGTGAGTGTTTTACCGATGTCATGCAGTAGTCCCGCACGTCTTGCCAGTTTAACATCCCCTCCCATCTCTGAGGCCATAATACCGGCCAAATGGGCGACTTCGAGAGTATGTGCCAACGCATTTTGACCGTAACTAGATCGGTATTTGAGCCGACCGATCAGTTTCATCAGTTCAGGATGAACGCCCTGAACCCCGAGTTCAAGAACAATCTCTTCTCCCTCACGGGTCGTCGCTTCTTCGAACTCTTCGGAGACTTTTTGATATACCTCTTCGATCCGAGCCGGCTGGATACGTCCATCTTGAATCAAAAGCTCAATCGTCTTCGTCGCTATCGCACGGCGGTAGAGGTTGAACGAGCTGACGATAATCGCATTTGGAGTCTCATCGATAATAATATCGACACCGCTGACCATCTCCAAAGTTTTGATATTGCGCCCTTCTTTACCGATAATCCGCCCTTTAAGCTCATCATCATCCAGATGTATGACACTGATCAGACGCTCTGCAGCATAATCTCCTGCAAATCGTGATGTCGCCTGAGCCAATATGTATTCAGCTTTTCGTTTGAGCTGCTCTTTGCTCTGATCTTCCAAAAGGCGTAGTTCTCTGGCCAAAGACAAACGCTCGTTTTCACGAATCTGATCGAGTAAAATCGTTTTCGCTTCATGCGCCGATAATCCCGCACGTTGCTCAACAATCACCTTTATCTGTTCACTTTTTTGGCGGTAATCTTCTTTTAATTTCTCTAAAGCACGTTCATTGCGTTCGATATTGAGCCGTCTGTTTTCGAGTGCACTGCGTTCCAGTGCAAGTTTTTCCGCTTCGCTGTTTCGGAGAGTCTCAAACTCGTGTTCAGCACGAATGAGCTTTTCTTCACGAAACGAAAAATCTTTTTTTACTTGCTCAGAAGTCTCATCGTAGCGCTTTTGCGCCTCTTTCTCAATCTCACGTGAACGGAGCGATGCTCGCTCCAAAATCAATTGTGCTTCATTCTCAATCGCTTTGGATTTCGCACGTGCTTGTTCCAAATACAGATCAAAATGAGATGCGGTAATCTTTTTTGAAATTAAAAATCCGACTAACCCGCTCATCGCGGCAATACCGCTTCCTACGAGTAGTTCGTTTAACATTGCTTGTTTTCCTCATACTTTGAATCCCATGAGGGGTAATGAGCAAATCTCCTTGCACATCATAATCATCACATACGTCCTGCATCGTTCGACACAAGGAAGGTTGAACAAAAATTGTAAATGGTTTCGTTTTCAGAGTCGGAAAAAATCGATCATACATCCCCTTACCGAAACCTACTCGGCGCAAAGATAGGTCTACCCCTACTACGGGAACAATAGCTACATCTATTAAATTATATTTTCTATATGAATTCCGCGGCTCGTAAATACCAAAGGTCTTCCGTTCCAACGGGTATCTAAATGGTACCATTTTGAAACTGACGCCATCCATAAACGGTAAAAAAATCTTATGCTTGCGTCGCAGTGATAAAACACTTTTTCGAATATCCGCTTCAAATCCCATAGGCCAATAGAACAAGATCCGTTTTGCCCCTAATACGCGGATAATTTCGACTAAGATTTTGTTTATATTCTCGTCTCGTACTTTTTTTGTACACTCTGGGAGAGATTTAAGACGATGCATACAATGAGCTCGAACATCGCTTTTTGTCACTTTTTACCTTTGCTTCGTTATAATCTTCATAATTTTACTCTAAAAAGGTTTTGTATGCGAATATCTCATCTTTTGATCCCTTTATTCACCGTTACACTTTTATTTCAAGGATGCAATAAAAAAGAGTCTTCCGAAGATTCTTTGGTCTCAACTGCCAAATTTTCCCTCGTCGATACAAAAGGAAAAAGCTATACCGTAGAGAAACGAGGAGGAAATTTCACTCTGGATGCAGGAGAAGACAAAGTTGTCCTCTTTGATATTTTTGCAACCTGGTGTCCACCATGTCAAGCCGAAGTGATGCATCTTGGAAATTTGCAAAAAAAATACGGGGATAAACTGATTGTCATGGGGATCACAATCGAAGAGGATCAAAGCAACGAATCCCTCGATAAATTCCGTGAAAAATACCGTGGAGGCGATTACCGCATTGCCAACAAAGCGGATAATCAGCCGCTCGCGCGGGCAATCGCTTCTACCATCGGCGTAGGGCAGCAATTCCCGATTCCTTTGATGGTTTTGTATAAAAACGGTGAATACGTCACCCACTACGCGGGTGCAACCCAAGAAGAGATTATCGATCGTGATATCGCACAAGCATTAGGAAAATAACCATGTTTTCATTTATCAAAAAAGGGCTGCAAAAAACCATCGATGCAATCGCTGCGATTGCACCGGAACGAAAAGCCAAAATCTCGAAAGACGAGCTTGAAAATATTCTTCTGGAAGCCGATGTCGAATACGATCTGGTAGAAATTATTTTACGAGAGCTTTATCAAGACAACATTACCCGAGATCAGCTCCGTTCCAAACTTCTTGCAACACTCAGTTTTGCGCAGAATACACTCCCTGAAAACCCGAATAAACCTACCGTTACACTTATTATCGGTGTCAACGGCGCAGGAAAAACAACTACAATCGCAAAACTGGCCAAACACCATCTCAACAAAGGAGAACGGGTTATTCTCGGGGCAGGAGATACTTTCCGTGCCGCCGCTATCGAACAGCTCACCCGCTGGGCGGATAAACTCGAAATCCCTATCGTCTCATCACGACAAGGACACGATCCAAGCGCAGTAGCGTATGATACGATCGAATCGGCTAAAGCACGCGGATTAGAACAGGTGATCATCGATACGGCAGGTCGACTTCATACTCAAACCAACCTTGGCAATGAACTCAAAAAAATCGTCCGTATCTGCGATAAAGCCCATACCGGTGCTCCTCACCGCAAAATTTTGATCTTGGATGGAACCCAAGGCTCTTCGGCTATCGCGCAGGCAAAAGCGTTTAACGAGATGGTAGGAGTAGATGGAATCATCATCACAAAACTCGATGGAACGGCCAAAGGGGGATCGGTATTTTCGATCGCTTACGCCCTCTCACTTCCAATCCTCTACATCGGTGTCGGAGAACAGCCCGATCATCTGATACCGTTTGATAAATACGAATTTGTCGATGGTATTTTGGATGCAATCTTTGGGGAAGAATCTCAAAAATAATGGCCAAGAAAAAAACCGTCCTCTTCGAATGCCAGCACTGCGGATTCACCACCCCAAAATGGATGGGAAAATGTACGAACTGCGGTGCATGGGAATCTCTGATCGAACTCAACGAACAACAACAAGAGATTATCAAACTCACATCTTCAGCATCAGGTTCAAATACGCTAAAAGCAAAAGAGATTACTCAAATCGTTGAAGAGTATACCGAACGCTTCAGCAGTGACGATGCCGAACTCGATATGGTTCTTGGCGGCGGAGTCGTTCCGGGTTCACTGGTACTCATCGGCGGAAGCCCTGGGGTCGGTAAATCAACCCTCCTTTTAAAAATCGCTTCCAATCTAGCACGTCAGAACCGCAATGTCCTCTATGTTAGCGGTGAAGAGAGTGAAGGACAAATCAAACTTCGAGCGAATCGTCTTGGAGCCAATGTCGACAATCTCTATCTTTTAGCTGAAATTCGACTGGAACACGTATTATCAGAACTCCATGAACGCCCATATGAGTGTATTATTATCGATTCGATACAAACACTCTATTCTGAAACGATTGCTTCAGCCCCGGGTTCAGTCACACAAGTTCGGCAAATCACTTTTGATCTGATGCGTATCGCCAAAGAACGCCGAATCGCCATCTTTATCATCGGTCATATTACGAAAGAAGGGTCCATTGCGGGACCTCGCGTTCTAGAACACATGGTGGATGTCGTCCTCTACTTCGAAGGTGATAGCGCCCATGAATTGCGAATCCTGCGAGGATTCAAAAACCGTTTCGGTCCTACCAGTGAGATCGGCGTATTCGAAATGCGTCATGATGGTCTGGTTTCGGCAAAAGATCTATCCTCACGTTTTTTTAACCGTACCAAAGCTCAAAGCGGTTCTGCCCTCACGGTGATTATGGAGGGAACGCGTCCGATCGTTCTCGAAGTCCAAGCTCTCGTCAGCGATACCCATGCACCCAACCCAAAACGCCAAGCAACCGGATTTGAAAACAACCGGCTCAATATGCTTCTCGCTCTCTTGGAACGCAAACTGGAAATTCCACTCAATAGCTACGATGTTTTTATCAACATTACCGGAGGGATCAAAATCACCGAAACTTCGGCCGATTTGGCGATTTTAGCTGCTATTATCAGCAGTTTTCGCAATCGCGCTATCTCAAAAGAGACGGTATTCATCGGCGAAGTCTCTCTTGTCGGAGACATCCGAGAGGTCTATCAGCTTGATCAACGCCTCAAAGAAGCAGCTTCACAGCAGATTACAAAAGCATTGATTCCGAAAAAACCGATTGAGAAAACAAGCATCAAATGTTACGAAATTGACGAAGTAAGTAAACTGTTAGAGTGGTTTTAACCAAAATTTTCGTATAATTAGCCATTAACAATGAAGGATATTTTTATGCCAGTATGTTCTATTGTAGCCGACCATAAATCTGAAGAGCGCTATACCAAGCTCTCACTTGCGTATTCGACTGAAGAAGAACACCAAATGATCGAACAAGTCATAGCGGAGTGCACATCTCTATGTTCGTTAAAACCAAATATCTACGGCGGAGCCGTAACGGAAGGAAAACGGATGATTACAATCGAATATCATGACGATTGTGATCGTGAGGGGGGCAAAGTATACGATGCCATTATCAAAAAATTAGGGATTGAAGAGTGCCGTTAAGCAAAAATGCCGCTGATTTAAGCGTCCAACGTCTCAAAGAGTTTGCAGAAGGAAATGAAACCTTCCAGCAAACCTATTTCAAACAACACGAAGCTCGACTCTTAAATCTCGTTAAAGAAGGACAAAACCCTCGTGCCCTTTTTATAGGATGTTCTGACTCTCGTGTAATTCCTGATCTTATTGTCCAATCAAGCCCGGGAGATCTTTTTGTTGTCCGTAATGTTGGTAACTTCGTGGCACCCTACAAACCGGATGAAGATTTTCACTCTACCGCCGCAGGAATTGAATACGCTGTTTTAGTCTTGGGAGTATCGGAGATTATCATCTGCGGACATTCTCATTGCGGTGCGATTGAAGCTCTCTATAAATCATCATGCGATACATCGATGATCCATACGGCAAAATGGCTTACACTCGGGGAAAAAGCCAAAGGTATAGCAATCACTGCACTGGGTGAGAACGCTCCGCGCAAGGAGCTTTTACGGGCGACGGAAAGATTATCGATCGTAACACAGATCGAAAATCTTCTTACTTACCCTTACGTCAAAAAGCTCGTAGATGAAGACAAACTCTTTATCCATGGCTGGTATTATGATATTGAAACCGGAGCGATCGAATATTACGATCCCGATTTCTATGAATTTCGTCCTCTGAGCGAATTGGGAGAATAACCTCTCCTACCAATCCAAATACAAAAAGAGTGCCGATAAAAAGTAGTTGGCAACAAAAATCGCTACAGCCGAATAAACAACGGCGTAAATTGTCGATTGCCCTACTCCACGCGCTCCACCGCTCGTATGATACCCGATATAACTCCCGATCGAACTCACAATAAACCCGAATACCGCTGCTTTGATCACACCGGTCATAATATCGTCAAACTCACCCAATCGCATCAATGTTTCTTGATACGCAATAGGGTTAATCCCCAATACGCCCGTGGAAATCAGATATGCAGAACTGATAGCTACAAAATCAAACCAAATGACCAATAAGGGCAAAGAGATGACGGTCGCAATAATACGCGGTGTGATAAGATACCCTTTTGAATCGACCCCTAAAATATCGATTGCATCGATCTGCTCACTTACCCTCATCGTCCCCAGTTCAGCAGCCATTGCACTGATTGAGCGTGAAATGAGCATCAATGAGGCAAATACCGGACCTAACTCACGTGTAATCGAATAGAATACAGTATAGCCTGTAAAATTTTCTGCCCCAAATTGATGAAATCCGTTATAGAGCTGAATCGCTTCAACCATCCCCGTAAAAAGTGCCGTCAGAGTAATAACGCCCATACATCCCATACCGACCGTTTCGATTTGTCCAAACAAAATTTTCGGACGTTTGAATATATGGGGATAGAGTCGAAAAAGTTTTAACTGAAATAAAATAAAAACACCGAATCTCTCAATGGTCTCATACGATCGGACAAAAGGGCGACCGATATATCCCAAAATTGTTTCTAACATACAAGAATCCTTCTTTTCATAAGCTAAGTTTACCAAAATTTCCATAAGGTACCGTGGCAATTTTCATAAGTTTCACGCTACAATAAAGAATTAACTTTTACTAGGAGCTACGGATGGCTGAAAAAGAAGAAACTGAAACCGAAAACGAAGAAGGTAAGAAAAAATCGGGGAATATGCTCCTGATCATCATTATTGCTGTATTACTACTCATTTTGATCATCGGCGGTGTGGTAGGTTTTCTGATGATGAGCAATCATGATGCCGAAGCAGAAGCGGGTCACGGCGCAAAAACTGAAGTTGCGGCAGAAGGACATGCGCCAGAAGGTGAAAAAGCTGCAGAAGGACATGCGGCAGAAGGTGAAGGTCATGGAGGCGGTGAAGCAGCTACGACAGAAGTGGGGATCATGTTTCCATTGGATACGTTTACCGTTAATCTCCTCTCTGAGAGCGGTCGCCGTTATTTAAAATGCCAACTGAATCTTGAGATGGAAGGAAAAGAGTTATCTCCTGAATTGGAAGAGAAAAAGCCTGTTTTCCGTGATATTATCATCCGGGTTTTAAGTTCAAAATCGCTCGAAGAGATATCAACCGTAAAAGGTAAAGAGAAACTCAAAGAACAAATCGTGACTGAACTCAATATGCGTCTTAAAGACGGCAAAGTAAAAAATGTCTATTTTACTGACTTTGTGGTGCAATGATCGGTATCGACCTCATCAAAACCGATCGTATGAAACGCTTGATTGAGCGTTTCGGCGATCGTGGACTAAAAAAATTTTTATCCCAAAACGAAATACTATTAATCAAAAATCATCGCAATGCAGCAGGGTTTTGGGCGGCAAAGGAAGCATGTGCAAAAGCACTGGGTTGTGGCATAGGAAGCGAATGCGGCTTTCATGATATCATTCTCTCCAAAACCTCCAAAGGTGCACCTCTGATCACCCTTTCAGAGAGTGCAATGAAACGCTTCAACATTTCATCCCTTTCAGTATCCATCACCCATGATGGAGATTATGCCGTTGCTGTTGTTGCAGTGGAAATATCCCATTAAATAAGGAAACTGTTTGCAAGAACTCCTAACCATTCAAAAATATGCCTCAAAGCATCATATCAGTGTATTTAACGTTATTAAAAAAACGATGAGCGGTGAATTACCAACCGTTGTGAAAGAAGAGAACGGCAAAGAGATTACATATATTGTGGTGAACCCTTCATCAACACAGCCTAAAAACAATCTCAATAGCACCGATAATGAAGAGTTTGAAATTGACTATAAAAAAGCGTATGAAGATTTGAACAAAGAGTATCTGATTCTCAAAACCAAATACGATAAGCTCTTAGCCTCCACACAGGGTGAAAACTAAATCACCCTCCCCCGACAAAATCGAGCAGTTCAATCGTATCGCCCTCTTTAAGCTGCGTCGTTCCCCATGCATCTTGTTTGACAATCTCCATATTCAGAGCCGATGCCATAACACGCTCTTCCACCCCTAACGATCGGATGAGATCGAGCATAGTTGATCCCTCTGCTAACTCTTTGATTTCACCGTTTACTTTTATCTGCATTGTTACTCCTACATCGACATTCGAATCAATTGTGCGATTTGAAAATTTTTCTTGGCAATCGCGAAATCATACGCAGTTGCACCGTCATTGTTTTTTATCTTCGGATCCGCTTTGGCTTTGAGCAAAAAATCAACCACCGCTTCGTTACCGCTATATGCCGCTTGATGCAAAGGGGTAATCCCGTCTTTGTTGGCAAGATTCACATCCGCTCCGCGCATAACAACAAACGTCACCAACTCTAGGTCTCTCATTTTGACCGCTAAAATCAACGGGGTATACCCATTGAAATCCTGTGCATTGATATCTGCACCGTTATCAAGCAACAGTTGCGCGATTTTCAGATCACCCATTTTGATGGCAACATGCAATGCACTCAGCCCTGCACCGTTTTGCTCATCTACGCTATGCTTGGAAGCCAAATAGGCTTTGATTTTCGCTCCATCCCCTTCATACGCTGCGTCATGAAGCACTCCGCCAAACACACTCGTCGCGATCAACACTAAAAGAGCTATTTGTCGCATCACTACTCCTGAACGAACCGTATCATCTTAAACCGTTCCCCCATCAGTGAGGGGGTGATCAAAATTTTTACTTTTTCCAGTTCTTGGGTATAAATCGCATCACCCGCATGCTCTTTAAGCATCGCAAGAAGATCCAAAATCCCCATTTCAATCAATGCAACCAACTGTGTTGCGTATTGTACACACTCAATTTTTTGCGCTTCATACGCTTCTTTGACATGAGTAAAATTCACATCATAAGTGATATCACTTTTGCCGAAAGCTTCAGAACGCTTGAGCGCTTCATCAAAAAGGGGAAATGTTTGATGATTTTCATACACACGAATTGAAAAATCGCTTCGTGCATCGAGTTCTCCATAATCGAAACTCATAAATTCAAAACGCTTCGATGCACCTTTCATCGCTTCGGCAAAGGATTCGTATCCTAGTGCGATTTCCCCTCGATCTTGCTTATATTTTTCAGCCAATGCCGCGATTTTAGGATCATCTACATCAAAAATAATCTCATGATTTTCAACACGGGCTATTTTCCCTTTGTAAAACAGTTCACACCCAAAAGCGTCAAAAATTTCGTTTGCAACAAAAAAGGTGGATTGCTCATTTAACTCGCCAAGATCGCTATAGTGTTCCAAAGCAACTGCATTTCCGAATGATTCATCAAAATACTTTTTTTGAGCCGTTCTGAGGCTTTCGAAACGCTCAACGATTCCAAAGCGAAGCGTCTGCAAAAGTTGCGGACGCAATGTGTGAATAAACTCGATAATATCAGCCAACAAATAGCCGTGATGAGCACCGATCTCACAAATCAGTGAATCAGGACGGAGAAACCCCTCATCTAAGCGTTTGATGATATGTTTCGCTATCGTCCCGCCAAAAAATTTTGAGGTACTGACCGCCGTATAAAAATCCCCTTTTTTACCGATAGGGCGATAAGACGCATAGTACCCTTGCGCTCCATAGAGCCAATCATTCATATAGTCACTAAAACGCACTAGTATCCTTAAAGTGTTGCAATCGCTTTTTCAAGACGTGCAAACCCTTCATCAATATCCGCTTTCGTGATGGTAAGCGGAGGAAGGAAACGGAGTGTATTGCGCCCTGCTTTGAGGACGATGACCCCTGCTTCACGTGCTGCGTTGATAATTTTTCCTAGCGTATCACCATCAACGACACGGAGACCTCGCATCATACCTAGCCCGACATGTTCCAAAAAGATCGCAGGGTGTGAAGATGCAAATGCAGCTAGCGCTTTTTCAAAATACAAAAGGTGCTCATCCAATTCGCCGCTTGATTTTAGTTCTTCAAGAATGTCAAGTACTTCATTGGCTGCTGCTGTCGAGAGATAGTTCCCGCCAAAAGTCGACCCGTGATCCCCAGGAGCGAAAATATCTTTTTTGCTCGTCATAACAACACCGATCGGTACGCCGCCACCGAGTCCTTTTGCCAACGTAATGACATCCGGCTCGATCCCATAAAGGTTTGATGCTAAAAATTCACCCGTGCGGTAAATTCCGGTCTGCACTTCATCAACCATGAGCAGAATATCGCGTGATTTCAGCAATGCGGCCAATGCCTGCACTTTTGCACGATCTTGCGGTTGAACACCGCCTTCACCTTGTACCAGTTCGATCATCACCGCAACGGTATGATCGTCTAATAACGATTCGATTTCATCAATATTTTTCGCATAAACGAATCCATCCGGAAAAGGGCCGAAATAGTTGTGCATCGACTCTTGTCCGGTCGCTTTGAGCGCAGTAATCGTACGTCCGTGAAACGAGTGATCGAGAGTGATAATTTTATAGCGTTTCGGTTGACCTTCTACCTCTCCGTATTTGCGCGCGATTTTGATCGCCCCCTCATTTGCTTCGGCTCCGCTGTTGCCGAAAAAACATTTCATATCATAACCGCTGAGTTCAACAATGCGACGTGCACACTCTGCTTGAGGCTCAATATAATAGAGATTCGATACATGGATCACTTTGCTTACTTGATCACATATCGCTTTGGTCAAACGATCATTGCCATGACCTACGCTACATACAGCAATCCCTGCGGCAAAATCGATATACTCTTTGCCGTTGCTATCGGTCAAAATCGCATTTTTTCCTGAGACGAAACTCACATTTTGACGTCCATACGTCGTTAATACATAGTTTTCAAAATTTTTAGTCATTTTTTTGTTACCTTTATTTTATTTTCTTGATACACAGCACACTCCCCTTCATAGCTTAGTAATGCAGGGGTCAGTACATTCACATTCGGTGTTCCTGAATAGATCAATACACAATCTCGCCTTAACCTTGTATCGTACTGAACAACCATATCGACCACTCCGCTAGGTGATACGAGGGTCACTGTCTCACCCTCCTCAAAGCCGGCTTCCGGATGGATAAAGACACCCGATGATCGTTTAAACTGTGAATTGAGCCCTTGGGGATTTTTTGCAGTGATAAGATAAAACCCTTCCGACGTATCAACGCCTAAATCGATTTCATCCAAAAACTCAAACTCACCATCAGGAAATCCATCTTTATAGGGAATATCCGCTTTGCTATGTCGGTATTCTACACCCTCTTCCGACTTGATTTGACGTCGAAAGCGATCCAAATAATACGCTTCATCCTCAAACTCAATGCCAAACGCATCACACAATTTTTTTGTTAAATCGTATTCGCTGATCCCAATATCACTCTCGCACAATCGATGCATCTCTTGAAATGTATAATCGCCGTACGAGCTGCGAAAATCACTTTTTTCCAGAAAAGTCTTTGCCGGTATGACCAAATCTGCCGCATGCGATGTTTCATTCTCATACAAGCCAAAATAAACTCGAAATTTAGCATTCTCAAATGATCTTCTGACTCTATTGCTATCAGGCATTTGAGCCAACGGATTGGAACCTTGAATAAAAACACAATTATACTTTGAAAAATCGACAGTAGGTTTACTAATCCGTTTGGATATGGTTTTAAACGGCAGTTCAATCCCCTCCAGAGAATTTCCTAAATAACTCACACCGCACCCTGGTTTGCCAAAAAGCCCCATGATTGCCCCAAACCCGTCAATCGCTCGAAGTACATCCGCGCCATGCCTATATTTTTGAACTCCGACACCCACTAAAATGGCTGTTTTTTTCCTTCGTATCAATTCTAAAACGGTACCGATTTCACCCAAAGAAACATCGATCGCTTCAAGTGTTGCTTTAATCCGAACACTTTGCGTCAATTCATAAAAATCGTTATAACCGCTTGCATGTTCTTCCAAAAACGCTTCATCATGCAGCCCCTCTATCATTGCAAAACGGCTCAATAATAAAGCCAACTGCAAATCACCGTGAGGTTTGATTTGAATGTGTAAATCCGCTTTTTGTGCCAGTGCCGTTTGGATTGGATCGATAACAATGATTATTTTATTCTCCAAAAACGGAAGCAAATGAGAATGGGTGGTATGAAGATTACGCCCCCACACAATCACGACTTCACTTTCAGCAATCATCTCAGGTGTCAGAATGTGATTTTTTCCTCTACCCGACAATACACCCGCTTCGCCGGCACCGTCACACAGACTCCCTGAGGTACCGATTGCACCATACGAAGCAAAAAAATGCTCACATGTGCGTTGCATCATACCTACATTACCGCTGCCGCGGAAATAAAGGGTCTGATCCGGTTTGGTTTCTCTCAATGTCTCAACTAAAACTTCAACAGCTTCATCTAATGAAATCTCATTCCCTCTCCATCGGGCTTTGACTAATCGCGGCTGTTCGTGAAAATGGTTGAGATTCGGACACAAATAGCCTCGTGTCACAGGGTGCGATTTATCCCCTTTAATTTTACCTTTGTCATCGATGACAATACGGCATGCATCATAACAATCAAGAGGGCAAGCTGTTGTTTGATTCATAATCGATCAAATTTCTTTCAAGAATTGGAATTATTTAACATTATTGGCGCATTTTACCTCTCACACCCTTTAGTTTTTAGTAAAAAAAACCCCTGAATTGGATATGATTAAAGAATATAAATATTTCGAGGTCATTATGTCTTTGCTAGAACACGTTGATGCCGCTACCAATCTGGCTAAAAACAATGAAGTGCAGCTATTGGTTTTTAAAATCGATTCCGCAGAAGAATCCCCATATTATGCTATCAATGTTTTTAAAACTCGTGAGGTCGTTGAATCAAAACGCCACCATTTAACTCAAATTCCGGGAGCACACCCTCTCTTAGAAGGGACCATCGTCTTACGCGAACTCCAAATTCCTATTTTAAATCTTCCGCGATGGTTGGGAGTAGAGCTATCCGAAGATAAACGCAAAGCCTCGAACTTGCTTATCTGTGATTTTAACGGGATTGTCATCGGGATTCGGATCATGTTCGCTTACCGTGTCGTCAAGAAAAATTGGAATGAAATGCATGCTCCTGATAGCTATCGGTTGGGAGATGATGGTCTTGTCATTAACGATACCCGACTTGATGATGGCAGCCTATGTTTGGTTCTCGATTATGAAAAACTTTTAGCCGATGTTATTCCTCAAGCCATGGTCAATATCGATAAAGCGGCAAAAGAGCTTCAAACAATGCCTCTTCCTGAAAAACTTAAACATGGTGTCGTTCTCATAGCAGAAGATTCAAAAACTGCTCAGCGCCATTTACGCCAAATTTTTGAACATGCCCATGTCGGCTATCAAATCTTTAATAACGGTAAAGATTTAATCAATTTTATCGCCAAACATCCAAATCCGGCTTCTATTCCTGCAATCATCACCGATATCGAAATGCCGGAAATGTCAGGTTTTACCGTTATCCAACATCTAAAAGCCAACCCTCAAACAAAATCAATCCCTGTGATTGTCAACAGTTCGATGACCGGCGACAATAATAAACGGGAAGCTTCGAGCTTAGGAGCAGACGGTTTTATTGATAAAACGAAAAGTGAAAATATTTTGTCTTTGATTATTGAGAAGATGAACGCAGAAACAACGAAAATGCTCCCCCGCTAAGGGGAAAAAGAAGAGTAAGTTAAAAACTTACTCGACTACCGCCAATACTTGGCCAGCTTCGATTTTATCATTTACTTGAACATTGATAGATGTTACTTTTCCATTACGCGGAGCGACAACATCGATCTCCATTTTCATCGCTTCTAGGATCATAATTTTATCCCCTGCATTTACACTGTCACCCACTGCTGCAACAAGTTTAAATACTGAACCTGGAAGTTCTGCGCAAATTGCGTTAGCGTTTGCTACTGGTGCTGCTGCCACTGGTGCCGCTACTGGAGCTGCCGGTGCCGCTACTACTGCCGCTGGTGCCGCTGCTTGAACCACTGTAGCGTTTCCGCCTACGATTTGTACGTTATATGATTGTCCGTCTACGATTACTGTGTATGTTCCGTTTGCCATAAGAAGATTCTCCTGTTGTGATTGATTTGATTGATTTGATTCAGCCGTTTTCGGGCCATTTTTTCGAACGTTAACGGTTGCTTCCCCTTTGAGGAATGCAATTCCTTTGACATCACATGATGCAGCGATAAAGATATTTTCATCAGTTGCTTCAATCCCTTCGTCAGTCAAACGTTTTGTCCAATACGCGATTGATTTTGTTTCGTCACGATCCGCAATGTCGATTGCATTTTCAGTGGTCGGCTCAAGTTTAAGTTGTTCTGCCGCAATACGGACGATTTCCGCATCCGGAGCAGTAGGTGTTTTACCAAAGTAACCCAATACCATTTTTCCATAACCCGGAGCGATTTTTTTCCATGGGCCCATAAGCGCGTTGTTAAGTGCTTGTTGGAAATAAAATTGTGAAACAGGAGTAACGGATGTACCGTATCCCCCTTTTTCAACAACTTCCCGCATTGCACGGATAACTTCCGGATAACGGTCCAACATATTGTTATCACGCATCATTTGAGTATTTGCCGTCAATGCACCACCCGGCATAGGGGAGAATGGAATCAATGGAGAAACCTGCGTTGCTTCCGGTGGCATGAAATAGTCTTTCAAGCAATCTTGAAGCACATCTTCATATTTGAGGATTTTTTCAACATCAAGTCCGCCGAGATCGAAATTTTTCCCTTTGACGGCGTGAAGCATCGTCAATATATCCGGTTGTGATGTACCACCGCTCACAGGAGCTGCCGCCATGTCGATACCATCAACACCGGCATCCAATGCCGCAAGGTAACATCCGACGCTTACACCCGCCGTTTCGTGTGTATGAAGGCGAAGATGGGTCCCCTCAGGAACCAACCGACGCGCCATCTGTAGTGTTTCATACACTTTTTGCGGGCTCGATGTTCCGCTCGCGTCTTTGAAACAAATTGAGCTGTACGGAATGCCCGAATCTAAAATTTCGCGAAGCGTTTTTTCATAGAACGCCACATCATGAGCACCGACACATCCAGGAGGAAGATCCATCATAGTCACAACAACTTCATGTTTCAAACCATGATGAGCAATACGTTCTCCCGAATATTTGAGGTTCTCAACGTCGTTGAGCGCATCAAAGTTACGAATTGTCGTCGTACCGTGCTTTTTAAACATTTTGGCATGAAGATCAACCATCTCTCGACTGCCGGTATCAAGCATTACTGTATTGACCCCGCGTGCAAGCGTTTGAAGATTTGCGTCCGGTCCTACGATAGAGCGAAAACGATCCATCATATCAAACGCATTTTCATTTAGATAGAAAAAAAGACTTTGGAAACGGGCACCGCCTCCAAATTCAAAATGTCGGATTCCCGCCTCTTTGGCCGCTTCGACTGCAGGAAAGAAATCTTCCATTAACACCCGTCCGCCGAAAACCGACTGAAAGCCGTCGCGGAACGTTGTGTCCATCACATCGATGTATTTTTTTGCCATTTACGTAATCCCTACTTCTTAGTATTATGACGGTGATGAATTGCCGCTACAACTGCAGCAATCCCTAACAAACCACCGTTTTGTGAATTTTCAAGTTCATGATGATGAAGCGCAGCCGCAATTGCAGCCACTTTAGCCCGAGTATCATTGTTTTCTAAATCATGGTGATGCAAAGCAGCCGCAATGGCAGCTACTTTTGCACGTTCCGCACGTTCATCCAACGATACAACAGCTGCTTCACTTGCAAAGTTCTGAGATTCCGGGGCATTTTTGGATTGAAACATTGTCAAATATTTCATTACTGTATTGAGTAATGCCATTCGATATCCCCTATTTAGTTTGCACGCGTAATCTTTACACGATGCGTGATTTTAGTATAAAGTTCATTAAAATAGATTTACTGAACCTTCTTTCAATGAACCTTTTAGTTTCTTTCGTTACAATCCGCCTCACTATTTTATACACAGAGGTATCTTATGGATCTTAGTAAAATCGGTTACGGTGAAAACCCGGATAAAGTAAAAGCGATTATCGAAATCGCATGCGGTTCAAACATTAAATACGAAGTTGAAAAAGAGAGCGGTGCATTGGTACTTGATCGTGTTATGCACTCTGCAATGTACTACCCGGCAAACTACGGGTTTGTCAACAAAACCCTTTCACAAGACGGTGATCCGGCAGATATCTTGATCTTAACCGAATATCCTATGGTTGAGGGGTGTGTAATTAACTGCCGACTTGTCGGTGTATTGATTATGGAAGACGAAAGCGGTATCGATGAAAAATTGCTTGCCGTTCCGACATCAAAAATCGATCCGACATTCGAAGAGATCCAAGATCTAAATGATATTCCAAAACACACTTTGGCAAAAATCCAAAACTTCTTCGAAACCTATAAATTGCTTGAACCGGGCAAATGGGTAAAAGTAAAAGGGTTTGAGGACAAAGCTTCAGCAACCAAAATCCTTGAAGATGCTATCAAAAACTATAAAGAGTAAACTATAATGATCGATTTCGACTCTCCTGATTTTTTTGCCTATGCGATTTTTGGATTAATACTCAATTTTGTATTTTCTATCGCTTTTGGGCTTTACCTTAGCAAAAATATCGGAGTCGAGGAGATGATGCTCTCAAAAGGAGATCGTGTACAGCCCTGGTGGCTTGCCCTCTCCCTTGCATTCCCTTATGCTAAAATGGTTATCACGCTCTATCGGGTTGCTATTTTACAATTCTATTTTCTCGATCAAGGGAAAAGTCACAAAGAGTATTGGATATATCTGACTTCTACCGACGATCGTCACTAAAGATCATTTCTCTTCTTTAATACACCATTTTCGAATGAGTGTATCGTGCAACCCTTCTCTCTCTTTTAGCGCACCTGTTTCTGAACGTTTTAGTTTTGCATTCCACTCTTTTTGATCAAATGCAGGATCAACCACTGCCAAACCGTGACGCAATAACATCTCACTATACGTTTCAGGACCGTTTGCGTATAAAACACACCCTTCTTTGATCGTTTCGTAATGATAAGATTGCTGTAGAATCAAATGTTCACGCGCAAACTGCCGTTGATGCGGATGAGAAAGATAAAACGATTCAATACTCGATTTGCACTCTTGCGGCGCTGCACCATTAAGTATCATTTTTTCTAAAGTAATTACACCGAATGGTTCACAGGGTATCGTATGATTTTGATACAAAAGAGTTTGTTTTGCATTATTTTCAATCCCGCTCAATAATCCAATCGTAATTTCTGCATGCAAAGGGAGTGTTGCGAACAAGGTCAATACTAATCGGACAATTTTTGTTTCATTTTTACTCATGGGCATTTTTTTTACCTTTTTTTTTGATACTTTTAGAAAATTTTTACTCCGAAACTTAAATT
>NZ_NSIU01000065.1 GCF_002633015.1 Sulfuricurvum sp. PD_MW2
CTTCCTATATGATTTACTTGCTAATGCCCCTAGCTATAATATGCCTAATAAAGCAATTACTAGCACTCAAAAGATAAATTTTCTGCTTACATAAAGATGGTAATTAAAAGATAAGACGGGGGAGGTTTTTATAGAGAAGATGAAATTTCCGCCATAGGGAGACGGAAAAATTTTATAGTTTTTTTCTGGATTTAATTGTATGAATCAATAATGCCATCATCATTGCTATCATAAAAGCATTGGAACCATCCATCAGTATAACAATATTGCCATTGTCTACCACTTCCATAATTCGATGGTTTAGCTGTATTAGGTCTGCCTAAGGAAGCAACCATCATTTCTGTAGTCATACCAATCCAATACTGATGTTTAGCAACTCCTTTACATTCGTCTGTACTCCATGAAGGATGCTTATTATGAAATTTCCATGCTTTCTCACCCATGGATTTTTTTAGTTCAGCTTCTGCTTTAGCCTTTGCTTTTGCAGCTTCAGCCGCTTCTTTTTTAACTCGTTCCGCTTGTTCTTTTTGCTCGATTTTTGTAATTTCAGTTTTAACAGTTGTACATAAAGGAGTTAAATCTTTATCTCCTAATTTCATGTATGTATTACATGTAGGAAGAGCATCTTTAAAAGCTTTACTTTTAATTTGATCATTGATTCCTTGTAAAATTTTTTCTTTGTTATCTTTGAATTCTTTTTGCTCTTTTTCCTTTTGAGCAACTTCTCTAGCTGCTTGTTCAAGCTCAAATTTTTGTTTAGCTTCTTCCACTCTTGCAGATTCAGCACTACTTATAGCTATTCCAGCCAATACCACGGCAAACAGTACTAATGCTATTCTATAGTTAGGCTGTATGGTAATATTAGTTTTTGCATAAACAATCTTTCTTATTGATGGGAGCAAGAAAGATGAAGCTACCAAATAAAAAAAACCAGCTAATATATTGCCTGATATCAAAGTACCAAAAGCAGCAATAACGAATATAATACCAAATAACCATCCTATAGCAATACTAGCCGAATTGGCAAGAGGAGTCTCTTGTCTTTTTAATTCTTCTTTATACTTTTTTTGACGGATAAGCTCATCTTCTTGTTTTTGAGATTCAAGCTCTTTTTGATGTTTTAATTCTTCTTGTTTTTTTGCAATTATTTCATGTTCAACTGGTGCACCACAATGCGGACATATACTTGCCTTATCAGAGATTTCTTTTCCACATTCTTCACAATTAATTAATGCCATAAAAATCCTTTTTTATATAATTAAAAACCTGTTGGTGCACCACAATTAGGGCAAGCAGAAGCTGATTTTAAAACAGGTTTTTCACATTCGTAGCATGGAATAGTTGCATCTTTTATTTTTATCGCTGTACCTGTAGCAAATACCGAAAGAATACTCCCGCCTGAAGCGTTATTATATGTATGTTCAACTTTGACAGCGATAACCGCATCAGCACCCATCAAATAAGCACGTTCTTTCAAGTCTTCAATAACTTGATGATGGGCATCTTTTAAACCATTTTCAATTGAAACCACCCTTCCACCAAAAACATCTCTAAACATACCAAAAATATCTTTCACAATATTCATACCATAAACACATTGTGAAGATATAACATTCATTCTTTTTATAATCGGTAAATCAACTGTTGTTTCAGTAGTTATAAAAATAGAAGCTAGAAGTTTTGGTTTATTTACTCTAAGTGCTTCTAATTTTATTGCTTGTTCAGCTTCTTCTTTTTGTTGACGTTCTTTTTGAGCTTCAGCATATAAAATGGCTTCAGGACTAATACAACTTTTACACAAACCATCTGTCATGTCTAAAACACTAAAAACTTTCCCACACCCTCTACATGTTGCCATTTCAAACCTTCACTCAAAATCATTATTTTCATGATTATTGCTATTC
>NZ_NSIU01000066.1 GCF_002633015.1 Sulfuricurvum sp. PD_MW2
GTATAAATAGTATAAAATTACAAATTATATTTGGAGTGTTTAATGCCTTACCCAAAATCGACCATTATTATATCTGTATATAAAGATACAGAGGCTTTAGGTTTGATTTTGGACAGTCTTGCTAACCAGACATACCCTCCAGATCAAATTATTATCTCAGAAGACGGAAATTCGAAAGAAATGGCAACATTTATTTCCTCCTATTCTAAACATTTTCAAAATCTTCTTCACCTGACTCAATCGGATGAAGGATGGCGCAAAAATCGTGCATTGAATCGGTCAATAGCTGCAAGTACCGGTAAATATTTGATTTTTATTGACGGCGATTGTGTCCCATACCCCCAATTCGTCGAAGAGCATCTCAAGCTCCAGGAAGAAAACTATGTCCTCTGCGGACGTCGTACCGAGCCAGGGGAACGATTTAGCACTCTTCTGAGAAAACGGCAACTCAGTGTCAAAAACTTCACAAACCGCTATCTTCTCTATTTTTTTGCACTCAAGCGTGATCAGGTTCGCCATTACGATGACGGGATTTATTTCGGGTCCGAAAGTATCCTTTTCAATCTGATACGCGGTTCTAAAAAAAAAGAAAACCATATCGTCGGATGCAATTTTTCGTGTTATAAATCAGACATGATACGCATCAATGGATTTGACGAAGATTTTATACTGCCTACAACGGGAGAAGATACGGATATCGAACGGCGAATGCGGTTACTTGACATCAAAATGAAGTCGTGCCGGAACGCTGCTAATCTCATTCACTTGGATCATCCAAAGGTATTTAGCCCCGAAATTTCAAGCCAAACTCTCACCATGATGCAACAAAAAGGAAATATATCTTTCTGCCTGAAAGGGTTGAACCAATACATAAATGCAGGATATTCTGAATGAATACACAAAATCCAAAAGTAAGTATTGTAATGTCAAGCTACAATCATACTCCTTATGTTAAAGAGGCGATTGAAAGCGCTGTACATCAAACCTATGACAATATCGAGCTTATCGTCATCGATGATGGGTCTGATGACAATTCACCTATACTCTTAAAAGAACTTCAAGAAAAATATAGGTTTTATCTTGAACTTCGAACCAATCATGGACTAGTACCGACACTCAATTATGCACTAAAAAATCTCGTAACGGGAAAATATGTCTGCATTCTCGACTCAGATGATTATTGGGCTCTCGATAAAGTCTCCAAGCAAGTCTCCATGTTGGAAGCCAACTCAAACTGTGGGCTGTGCCATACACCGGTATACTTTATTGATAAAAATAGCAAAATCATATCTGACTATAATCAACCTACCAAAAAAGAAGGGTATATATTTGAAGAGCTGCTGATGGGGAAAACCAATATAGCAGATGGTGGCGTTATGGTTCCAAAAGCTATTTATGAAGAAATTGGATACTACAACGAATCAATCCCTTTGGAGGATTATCAGCTTTGGTTTAAAATTCTTGCTAAATATCCAGCCTGTTATCTGAATGAGCATCTTGTATATTATAGAGTCCACGAAACAAATACCAGCAATGATGAAAAGAAAATGCTTGAATGGGAAGAGATGGTAATCAACGAATGGAAAGATCACCCTTCTTTTACAAAAGCAAAACCAGAGATATACCTCAGATGGTTCTCAAAATATGCAAAATACGATAAGATCAAAGCGCTAACGTATCTCTCATCAATCATTAAATACCCTTGTATTTATAGCCATAAAAATTTTTATAAAGGTCTAAAAAGGTTGTTTTTTTATTATTAAGCAATAACAAATACACATAACATGAACATATTTACTAATAACTCAACTCTAAATAAATTGCATACCGTACAATAC
>NZ_NSIU01000010.1 GCF_002633015.1 Sulfuricurvum sp. PD_MW2
ATTTAACATTATATGTTTATAAAACGGAATATTGATATAAAAAATCTTTCTCCTGTTGGGGTATTTTTGCCATTTTTCCTGCAAAATCGATATAAACAAGATCAATATGCATTTCAAATACTTTTTCATTCTCTCGAAAAATTTCTTGGAGCAATCGAAATGATACATTTTTGATTTCTATGAGCGTGGTTTTGACTTCCAATAAGTCTCCAAACTTAGCACTTTTGATGTAGTCGGCTTCAATACGTTTTGCGACGAAATGTCCTCCGCTCAATATTGGGGAACGCCCTGCATCGAAAAAAAGCTGACTTCTCGCACGTTCGCAGAAATTGAGATAATTGGAGTGATAAACAACCCCACCGACATCAGTGTCTTCATAATAAACTCGTATTTGCATCTTATAACCCCTTATCCTGCGATATCTATAATTTCATGATTATGAAATTTGACCATAAACTTGTCCATTTTGATAAACTTCGTGTAGACATACAATTTGATGTATACATTTTATGCAAAAGAGTTTTACTTACTTGGTGGTACTCCACCATTTTCGAGACTCTTTTTGAATGCCATAAGTATAGAATGGTTGATCTTATTTATTGAGAATTATGTCCTAATGAGTGTTAAAACAAGGTAGCATAAGAAGCAGGATTACAAGAGATGGACTTATTTAAGATTGGGAAGAAAAAACGCTCGTCTGAACCCTCAGATGAACCATTTGCTTAAGGTTACTAAACGTAAAAATCGTTAAAAAAAACTGCAGAATTTAACTCCGCGCTTGACATGATGGCACTATGAAATACTAGAATATAAAGGACATAAACCCGTATTTTGGATATCAATGGATTTACTAAAACGGGGTCAGGAAATAAAATGGGGCAGGTTTAGGACTCTATATAGTCAAAAACTTAATCATTCAGCGCTTCAAAGGGGATATCCATGTTATCAATAGATCGGAAGGTGCCGCTTTTATTATTGAAATACCATCCGCTCTTTAGTCAAATTTCATTCCTAAATGAAACCCGATGATACGCGGCATACCAAAATGATAATAGTTATGGCTAGGAGTATGGATCATAAAATCCGAATAAGCCGAATTATCCACATTATTAACGTATACTTCAGCCGTCCATCGTTTATTCCTATAGCCTAAAGAAGCATTAGCGATAGAGTATCCGTTGTAATGTGTCGTATTTGCAATATCATAGAAACGTTTCCCCATATACGTCATGGATGCTGTACTGTACCAATGAGCATCCAATTTGTATTTTCCACCTATTGCAGCGGTCATATCGGGGACATCTATTAAATTTTTGCCTGAATAATCAAGTGAATTCGAAATGAACCGATCGTATTTGGCTCGTGTGATACCTATACTGCCATATACATCAAACGTATCCGATACATAATTCAATGTCGATTCGAATCCATAACTGTGTGCTTTATCGGCATTGAGCGTTGTCGTAGCCAAATAATCATTAAAGGTGATCGTACGCACATCATGCATACGGTTATAAAACACTGCACTGGCCATATTCCATGACGAATGAGCTCCGTTTTTATATCCAAGTTCTAAACTCTCTGTAATCTCAGGATTATAAGAGATCAAAGTCGTCCCCGGACTGCGATAATTGTATCCACCGGCACGATACCCTTTTGAATAGGTCAAATAAAGATTATTTCCATCGTTATCATAAGCAAGAGAAAACGTAGGAAGCCAGTGATCTGAAACAATAGTTGATGACAATGCAGACGCATAGCCTGTGTAGTCACGGGTAAAATCCCGTTTTGTTTGTTGATAACGGAGCCCTGATGTCAATGAAAAATAAGAGTTCAGAGCATAACGGATTTTTCCGTACAACGCTACATTCGTATCCAAATTATCTAAATTATTCGTATTGTTATACGATGGAACAGAAGGAAATCTTTGGGTTTCAAGATAATTAAATCGCAGTTTATCGCTATAAAACCCACCCAATACATATTCCATTTTGTCATAAATAGCATTTAGACGTAATTCCTGCGATACCTCTTCAATATTGATATCCATAAAATCATCCATTGCAATATTTAAAACACCCAATTTGGAGATATAGTCATCTTTTTGAATCGATTGCCGTCCGTAACTGGAAACGGATGTTAAAGAGGTATTATTTTGCGTATATTTGATAACCAATGAAAGCAAGTCGCTATCCATTTTCACCCAGTCATCCTGTAGTTCATTATCGATATTGTAGGGATTGTTCGTCGTATCAATTTTAAAGGCTGTTCCGCCATCGTCCAGCTTTGTTTTTATATAGTTTAACGATAAATTCAAATGCGACGAGGGATCATATTTTAATTTTCCATTAAAACTTCTCAAATGGCGATGATCAACCATATTATGCGTTCTTTCATTCGTTGCATAGCCATCGGATTGATTGTCGGTGAATGAAAAAGAAAATCCTAATTTATCAAAACTGCTCGGACCGCTTATACGTCCATAAAATTTTTTAGAGTCATACGAACTGTAATCGATAGATGCTTCACTTATCAGAGCATCACTAATTGGCTTTGTATACATATTGATAACACCCGATTCCGCATTTTTACCAAAATCAGTTCCCTGAGCCCCTTTAAACACCTCGATACGATTAATATTAGCCATATCCATTGCACCAATCCCATGACTAAACGTTATAGGCATATCATCAATATACATAGCAATACTTGATTCAGTTGTAACATAATTTGAAATACCACGTATGGAAACGGTAGTATCCATACGATTTCCGAGACCCGAAATATTAGTATTTGGCAAAACGGAAGAGAGATTCTGCATAGAATTGATTTTACCAATTGATAACTTCTCTATATCCAAAACATCAATGCTTGCAGGAATATCTATTTGGTTATCGTCTAACTTTGCAGATTCAATGACAATCGGTTCTAATTGCACGGCATATACGGTTTGTACTACTGAAATACTATATAGTGCAATGAGCTTTTTAATCATTGACAACAATTATCCTCTCATATTTTTTCATGAAGAATCATATCTAGTGAATGTTGCATGTGTGTCGCAAAAAATAATCATCTGCTTTATGTGAGTTCGTAATCTGACTGATTGCAATTATAAAACAACATGTGGATACCCTCAAGCAGGAAGAACACCGTATTTTGGATACCAATAACTGGATCAGGAAATATCATAGAGTTCAAATACGCGATTTATTCTATTTCCACAATTCGATTGCGTTCGTCAATGTTTACACTTTATAAGCCATATAGAGCCTTCTCTCGCCTGTTGATAAAGCAAATATTCTAAAAGCCAAGCAAAATCACTGAAAGGAAGTTAGTCAGGCTTTCCAGCATATTCAGGTAATGCAAATTTTTCATATTTTGATTATATTGGTTAAATTTACGCTTTTTCCAAAATAGCTTCTATATCTTGTACACTATAAATCTCTCCCATTCCCCACACAACTGCAAGTGCGTGTGCATTACGGGCGATATCCGGGATTCTCTCTTTGGGGATATGCGCCTGCGCAAGAGTGATCGGCGTGCCGATAGTACCGTACCAGCGTTTGAGCATTGTAATCCCCTCTTCTGCACTTTGTTTACCAAATACCTCTTTGGCAAATCGTTCGAACTGCTCTTTGTTTTTGGATTGATACCAGCTCATCCATGCAGGAACAACGATCGAGAGCCCTGCTCCGTGAGGAATGTTGAACAGAGCTGAGAGAGCATGCTCGATCATGTGATTCGGCCAGTTTCCCGCTCCTGTTCCTGAAGTGGTCAGACCGTTGAGAGCTTGAGAGGACACCCAGGCAAATTCAGCTCTGGCATGATAATCCTCAGGATGTTCTATCAGCCGATCTGTCAACTCGATCACACTTTTGACAATCGATTCGACCAAACGCGATTGAAAATGGGGATGATCGGTTGCCGTCAAATAAGTCTCTAATGCATGGGCGATGATGTCCGAAGCCGAATAGATCAAATACTCTTTGCTTACGCTTTGCATGAGTTCCGGGTTTACAATGGAGAGTCTCGGATTGAGTAACACAGAACCGATCGAGTATTTTTGTCGTGTTGCTTCGTTGGTGATGACTGAGTTTCCGTTCATTTCACTTGCGGCAGCGGCAAGAGTGACGATAGTATAGACCGGCAGTGCTGATTGGATTGGTGATTTTCCTAAATAGTATTCCCACACATCACCCTCAGATTTTACACCTGCTGCGATCGCTTTTGCCGTATCGATGACAGATCCTCCTCCGACGGCGAGTATCGCCTTTGTATTGGTAGATCGGGCCAGTTCAATCCCCTCATAAACTTTGGATAAAACGGGATTGCTGATCACACCGCTCAATTCATCGTATTTAATATTAGATAAATTTAGACTTTCTATTACTCTCGTATACAAACCGTTGTTCTTGATTGAACCGGTGCCATAAACGAGCAATACATTCTCAATGCCATCGTCTTTGAGCCATTGCCCGATATTGTTTTCTTTTCCCGGACCAAATTCTATACGAGTCGGGTTGTGGTAGCTAAATGGGGTCATAGGTCACCTCACTCTATATATTTTTCGCGATTGTATCACGGTTATGATTTGTTTTGTACGGGTGTGATACAGCAATCGTTAATGCCCAATAGCGATCCAGCCAATATACTGGGACTGAGACGGTATTTATGTCCGTATTCGATGTTAGAAAACTCTGAATCCGCTATTGTCTTGGCTTTTTCGTGAGGGCACCCTTCCAAAACGCAAATTTCATCGATCACTTCGTTGTAGTATTCACTCAAAGAATGTTTCATCATTTTCCCATTGCCATCATCAAAAATCCGGTAAATGCAGCATTGTCTCGTCCGATTAACGGACTGACTAACGTGCGCATCTGTGATAACACTGCAGTATAGCGTTCATAAAATTCACACGTCGGACGGGGCTTATAGACGATCCCGCCGATCTCGAAAAATTTGATAATCTCTTTGGTAGTTGAGGGTTTGATAAAAAAGTTTTTTTCGCGATCATAGTAATAAGGAATGAGTGTGACAATTGACCATTTCGCCAGAGTATAGATCGCAAGAACATCTACAATCATCTCAAATCCTTTCTCCCGTTTGCCATGTATCAATTCATACAGAGCGATAGAGAGCATATCACGCTGATCCATGCTCATCGCTTTGATCATATCACGTACTTTTGGCTTTTCGAACAATGAAATGAGGGTTGATTTAGAGACAATTTTTGCAAAGTTCTCACATATCTCATCAGGATTTCGAAAACGTTCCGGTGTAAAGAGATCTTCTACACTTTTTCCGATCTTCTCGGTATTGTGTCGTTTGATGATTGGAAGCAGCCTTTCATCTTCGAAACCTTTGGGATAAAAGGCCAAAAAGTTCGCTTCAGCCTCTTTGAGCTTATCGTAGTTCATTAGCATACCTGAAATATTAGTTGATATTAAATGCTCATGCATAGCATTGTTTATCCATTATTGAAAAAGGTGTAAAGTGATTTTAGCACCTTTATCACGTATAGCGATAATGCTTTGGTATTCATCAGAATTGAACCAATGTGTAGCATTCTCGTGTGAATCAAACTCTATGACTACGATGTCAGGATATTCAATCGTCCCGACAAAAGAATCTATGTGTTTTCCACGCAAAAGGACTCTGCCTCCATAAGGCTCTAGAGTGCATTGTACTTTGCTCTTATATTCTGTCCATTTTACTGGATCTGTAATACAAATCTGTCCTATAACATACGTTGTCATTTTCTTCTCCAATTATTGTAGCCAGATCAAAGATACCAAATGGTAGCAATTCGATGAAAAGGGAATAGATGTTTTAAAAGGAGAAATTTTCCAAAATCTCCAATGTCACTGGTATAGCGGTTTTGCATATCTTAGCGAAACCATAGCCTTAAAATTGCAAAAGAAAGTAGTATGTAACTACCATTTTCCCACCCCGCAATCCAAGCACCAAAAGCACCTAAAGCGAATGTGAGTGATGTAACGATCGGACGTAAAGAAGTCTCAACGAGGTGCTTGAGACTTTCAACCTGCAGTGAGGAAATTTCTACATTGAGCTCCCCACGGCTGGCTTTGCGCAGAGTCTCTCTTGCGGCAATGAAATCATCCGGCAATCTGCGAATTTCATCACGAACAGTATCGAATAGTGATTCTTTTATCCCCAATGCTCTTGGAATATTCCGTTGTAAAATCGGAAGAATATCTTTGATACCATTGAAATTCTCAATATAGGATGTCCCTAATCCCTCGATGATAGCGCTTACACGCAGGATATAAATAGCCTCTTGAGGAAGTTTGAAAGGTAAGTTTTTTGTTTGTTCCATAACTTCAAAGGCTAGGTGCTGCATACTTCCGCTGCTGAGTGTATCATTGGAAAAAATCTCGAACATTCTCTCGGTAAACTCTGCCAACTCGGACGAAGGTGCGTCGTATGCTACTGTTCCCATCCGTTTTGCCGCACTCACGTATGCTTCATAATCACGCTCATTTGCAGCTTTGATGAGTTCTATAATCGCAACACGCATAGGATTGGAGACACGCTTAACCATCCCGAAATCAAGCAGTATCAGTTCACCCTCAGCACTGATCAATAAATTCCCCGGGTGGGGATCAGCATGGAAAAAGCCTTTGACAAGCATTTGCTCGGTATAAAAACGGACCAGTTTATCAATGATTGGAGCTATCTCTATGTGGTTTTCTTCAATAGATTTTCGATCGTCAAAACGAAATCCCTCTTCAAAACTCATTACAAGAGCATCTTCACCAGAGTACTGCGGATACGCAATGGGGAATCGTATCCCGGAGTTCTCATAAACCGTACTAAAACGATCTAAATTTTGACGTTCGCGACGCATACTGCACTCTTGTATGATCATCGATGAAAATTCTGAAATAACCGATTCGATAGAGTGGCGAGTCAAAGGAGAAAAAAGAGGACGAAAGAGACGATTAAATAATGCAACAATACGAAGATCAGCCCGAATCCGTTTTTCAATTCCCTCTCTTCGAAGTTTAACGGCGACACGAACACCGTTGGGCAAAAATGCTTCATGGACTTGTCCGATGGAGGCAGAAGCGATTGGGATCTCTTCGAATCGTTCAAACGGCCACTCTATAAATGAGCGTTTGAGCACTTTTTGATAATCCGTTGTACTCATTGCAGGTAAATCATCATGAATCGTTCGTAAAGCGACAAGATACCGCTCATCGAAAAAATCGTTACGGGTTGCCAGTATCTGAACCAGTTTCACAAAACTGGTCCCTAATATCATGACACTGTTGGAAAGTTGATCAGGTTCCAGGGCTCTGACACCCATAAAACTCTCTCGTTTTCTAATGAGAAGATAAAAACTGAGTAAAAGGCGAAAAACACGCCAGATACGCAGAGGAGAATAAAGTCCCATCAGCGTTTCAATTCTTCAATATCCTGTTTTGTTGCGATTCCAAGTTCTTCTATAACTTCACGAATCGCCGATTTTATCTCTTCTTTGAGACGTTTTTCTTCGTCTTCACCTTTTGATTTCAAACTCTCTAGAAAACTTTTGGTATCGGTCGAATTGAGCTTCCCTTTTTCTTCAAGCTTTTTGAGTTCTTCTTCGACTCTCTCTTTGAGCAATAGTGCTCCGCCTACCCCAGTATAAAGTAACTCTTTTAACATGATTTTCTCCACACTTTTAGATAACTACAGTATAAACTCAAAATATTAATATTTCTATAGTTTTTTTCTCTATATTTATAAAATTCAAACACTATAAAGATTGATATATTTTAATATTAATCTAGAATGAAAAAATAAGCTTTCCACCCACAAGATAATAATCATACCCTACCGTTTGTCCCATAGCGTAATTTCCTCCTTCAGCGTTTAGCTGGGCGGCGATATTCGGTGTGATTTGTTGACGGAGCAAAAGTGATCCGCCCCAGAACCAGTCATTGTGATCCAGTGCATATCGACGATAGCTCTGATGCCCGAAATAAGGTTCGATGCTAATGGTTGTGCATTCGATTTGTTTGCTGGCTGAGAGATAAAATTGGTGAGATAAAAAACGCTCTGGATCAAAGTACCCTCCTCCGCTTTGTCGGTCATAGTTGAGATAACGGATACGATAGCCGACATCAACAAACGGGTCCTCTCGTAGATAGCGGTATCTCAGACCAACGATAAAATCATTCGCAAAATTATTGTCCGTATAGTCACGATAATTGTAATTTGCACTTCCTATCAATGTATCGGTAATAGAATATGTTCCAGCCAATGCATAGGTAGTCATGCCGATTTTATTATTGATAAGCGCTGCCGTATCGGTTAAATAGTTTTTCGATAAACCGGCATAAAGCGAATAATTTTGATTACTATGAGAAATTGCCCCGTGGGTGATCGTCTTGTCAACTCCGTTCAGTTCTTGGAGTCCGGCACCTGCACTAACATTCCAATTGTTATCCAATGGAACCGACACATCAACATTGAGCATATCTGCATGAGCTTTTTGCGTATCACTCTCGGCCAATGTTTTTTGATATACAGATCTCACTGTAAAATTGTCACCGAAAAAAGTATATCCGCCTTCTAAACGGGTTGCTTCGTTAGAGTCGGTATCTTTGAAATAGCTCATTTGCGGGAAAGTGATTTCATGTTTTATCGGTCGTTTTTGATAGCATTTTTGCTCTTTATCAATCCGTACTGCGAGTTCTTTTAGCTCTTTTTCTTGGTAAGGGAGGGAACAAAGTGTTGAGGATCGAATCTCTTGCGCTTTTTCAAATTCTCCCAAGGATACATACGAGTGTGCCAAACCTACTCGGGTGTCAAATTGGTTTTCATCACGTAAAAGCGATTGATATATATTAATCGCTTCATGATTTTTTCCATTCCATCGGAGTAAATCAGCTTTGATTTTGAGGGCATCTTTGTTTTGAGGTGCGTGATTCAAAACGATTTGAATTTGTTCGTTTGCCCCTTTGAGATCCCCTTTCCATGAAAGTATACGAGCCAACTCGGTTCTGGACGCATCATCATTCGGATTGGATTGAATCAACGTATTTAGAATCATGATTGAATCATCGTAGTGTTTTGCCCATGCGATTGCTACTGCCATCTTACGTGTTGTTTCAGCTGTCAACGTATGTTTTAGACTATCCGCATTATACGCTTCAACATAATAGGATGCAGCTTTTTCCAAGGCGTTTTGTTGAAGACTTGAATCGCCTTTTTCTTTTAATTCTCTGACCGTACTATCCAGTTCGATCCCAAACAGACCCTGTGAAGCAACCATCATACAAAGAATATATGACAAATAATGGGTATTCATCTAAACCCCTTTTAAATAAGCTTTGAAGAGCGATAGCTCAATCAGATTTTCCATTCTTTCACCTTTGAGGCCAATTGTATTCAATGAAAGGGAATCTGATCGTATGAAATTCATTATATCATTTTCTTGATAAGATGAAATATTGATATTTTGTTGATGTATATGCAGTACAGAAAGATTCGTTTTTATCTCTGAAAAAGGATTTTCATCCCCTAAAACGGCAATACGAAAATACGTGCTTTGGGCTAGTTGAATGAGTTCATCGTACCCTAACATGGGGTAATTCACCCCATTAACAAAAAGGGATTTCCCTATATGCACAGGTGATACCACCAAGGTGGCTTTCATCTGATACTCTATCAATAACGGTAATACATAATTCGTAATTGTAATATCGGGCATTGAAAAGAGAAGTGCCATATTTTTCTTTTGGCTCTTTTGTTTGGCAGATTGCAATTCATCGACATAGCAGGTTTTGTATCCGTACTCATATAGATATTCCAAGTGGGTTGATAGTGCCTGAACCGAAACCGTTTTTTCCCTCTTTTCAACACTAATAAATCCATATTTCAAGATTGGACATGTGCCCTCTTCCGCTTTATTTGGTTCAATTGCGCCGAATACGGAGGTTGATAATGCAGTTGCAGAACAGATAGAAACACATATAAATTCTCTTCGTTTCATTTCCCTCTTACCTCTTATCCGTTTTTTTGCGAAACCATTCTCGCAAGTGCGAAGCAGCAGGTTTTTCATACATGTGGAAACTCGGTGCATTCCATCCATGAAAGCGATATGTTCCTATAGAATTGTTATTCCATGGTTTTGGCAACACATCGGTGACATAAAGATTTTTTTGGATCTGTTTTGCCCTAGGAGCGTCTTGTTCGTGCTCAAACACAACAGCAACGGTTTGTATTGCATCACAACTCAATGTTGGTTTATCTCCGGAACCGAGGATTTGTCGAGAGCTAGGATCACTAAAATGGATCAGATGCCATGGAAGACGAATTTCCAACGATCTTTCATCACTATAAAAATCAGATCGTGAATTAAACTGTTTATTCTTTGGGTTTAGTGAACCCTCGATCAGTTTTCCTGCATTATAAACGTATGATGGATAAAAAGTAGCGCCGTTCTTGCTTACTCTGCGTTCATTGGATTTGTGCAGGATAATACTCCAAAGTCCTTCCTCAGAAGAACTGAACGTTTGAGCGGTGTTGAGATATCTATCCAACGGAGTATAGATTAAGAGTCTACTCCCATGCGTTTTATCAATATGGACAATAAAATGCAGATCAATGGGAGAGATAAGATTGACTCCCAAGGGTAATAGTTTTTCTCCATGCAGTTGGTTTGATAGATTTAAACCGATCAATACGGAATCTTTTGACCACTCCATTGTCTCGTTAAAAAGGATTTTTAAATATAAAAACCCCTCATCATGCTGCATAAGCAATGATTGAAACTGATTCTTTTTGGAATCGTTAGCGTGATAAATACTAACGGCATCATTCCATTCATTGGATTTTGCATCCAAAGTGACCAGAGGTTTTGGATATCCTGGATACATCCCCATAATTCCAAAGCTCTCCTCGGGATCTAAAGAGTTGAACCACAATGATTTACGCTCAAAAGGGATTAAATAAGGGAAAAATTGAATGTGTTTTTTACACCATTCATCAAACCAGCTAAATAAAATCATCCCTGAAAAGTTGTGTTTTTCGAGCGTATTGCTCAATCGGATGATTTTTTGAGCCTGTGTCTCTTCATCCAATCCCCCTTGGTGATAACCGGATGGGTTCCAATGACCGCTGTTACGGCTTGAGGGAATGCCGTATTCTGCAATGACAACGGGCTGGTTTTTGTGATACTCTTTTAACCTGCGGCAATACAAATCGTATCCATCTTCATGCGGGAAATCATTCATTAAAAAATCCGGATGATAGGGATAAACATGATACGAGGCGAAAAAACCGCTTCCGCGCAGAGGTGTAACCTTACGCAGATCCAGCACCTCTTTATCATCTTCATCTCTGCAATGGTTACAAGATGGAGAGAATCCTTGAAATCGAGCTGTCTCACATGGCCCAGCTTCTGAGAGATGTGTTAGGGGATCAAGCGTTGGCCAGTTGATTGTTGAAACAGGATGGGTGACTTTATACGCAGCGTGTTCGTATTTTTGTATGTCATCGCATCGTTTGGTAATCCACACCTCAAAAGGGGTTCCATCATCGATAGACAAATATTCTCCCGCAAATGAGCGTTCAGAACCTGTATAAAGAGCATTGTAATGCGTTATTGCACAACTTTCCCACTCTCTTCCCAACAAATAACCGATAAGCCATTGAGAGACATTGGCTCGATAGATGCCATGCGGATAACCCGGTTTTTCATCTAATGAAAGATGGCCGTTGATGGCGTCAACACTTTGTTGAATTTGTTGTTTGACATAGGACATATAAGACGACTCATTAAAATCACCTTCTCTTTTTTCAGGCAGTTCCAGCCAGATTTCTTGAAAGAAATAGAGTTTTTTCTGTGAAGCGGCATTGAACTCAAAGAGTGCTTCATAAAACGCAGGCGGATGCAATGTATATATTCTAATGCTGTTGAATCCTATCTCAGCGATTGATGCGAACCATTGTTTGTAGGTCGTTTTCCCGATGGCGTATTCTCCGGGAAAATATCCCGGTATCCCTAGCCCTATATTGACTCCGTAGATTGGGAAAGGTTTCCATCCGTTATCTTGTATTTCAATATGGTTGTCAAAGGAACGAAAATAAGAACTCGAAGCCATTGCAGGGAAAGTTTGCAGTTTTTTTTGTGCAGCGGTTTGTTCTATGAGGATGAGGATTTCAGATCGATTCGGAGACAAATCGAGGGCTTTGTAAAATGCCCATCTCGCTCCATCCCAATTGGATAGATTGAAAAAAGCCTTCCCCACCCCTATCCATTTATCGGATGAAATATCCTTTTCCAGTGAACGGCGAAAGAGGTTTAGGGCTTCTTGATAGTCCTGATTTGCAAGGGCTAAAATCCCTTTTTGATAATAATCATTTATCATTTTTGGATAGGTTTTGTTTCGCTTTTACCGGACTTATGAACGTATTCCCATGTGTAGGAGGTAAATAGAAATTTATATATGGCTTGAATACGCCACCATGCATTGAGTTGACGATAACCGAAATGTTCCAATGCCCCATAGCTTAGCAAACGGATCAGATGGCGCCATGATGGATAACGTTTGATTGTCATCTCTTCGAGCAAAATCGTTGCCGAAGAGAGAAAAATACCATAGACGATTGCAAATAAAAGAAACAAGGTGAAGTATTCAACACTTAGCAATCCCAACCAATAGGCTAATGGCATAACGATAAATCCAAGCAATTCGATAAATGCACCCGGAGCTTCGAGTAACACAAAATACGGAAGGGCAAAAAGACCTACCGTTTTGTATCGCGGATTAAACATCATCGATTTATGTTTCCAGCATGCTTGGAACAATCCCACTTGCCAGCGTCGTCTTTGACGACCGAGCTCATGAAGAGACTCTGGAACTTCCGTCCAACAAATCGCATCCAAAGCATAACTGATTTTAAACGGTTTATTTTCATGGGTGTAGAGTTTTTGGAGCTTGAAAACGATTTCCAAGTCCTCCGATACCTGATCACGACTGTATCCGCCGCTGCGAATGACGGCATCTTTTAAAAAGAGAGAAAAAGCACCCGATAGAATCATGGATCCGTTCATGGCATTCCATCCGATACGACCGAACAGAAAGCTTCTCAAATATTCGACAATTTGGAACATAGGGAGCGTTTTATTCGGAAGTTCCGGAAGATTGGTCGTAATTTCAGGATGATTCATACCATTGAGCACACGGACATCACCTCCGCAGGCGATAACGGGAACAGGATTTTCGATGACATGAACCATCATTTTCAAAAGTGCTCTCGGATCCAAAACCGAATCGGAATCTACCGAACAAAAATAGGGATAATGGCTGCTGTTTATCCCTGCATTCAATGCATCGGCTTTTCCGCCTTGTTCTTTATCTAAAACCAAAAAATTAGGGATCTCTTTCGAATAGTAAAATGAGTGAACCGCTTCGGTTTTTAGTATGTCACGATACAATAAAGTTGTTTTTTGCAAACGATATGTGTCAATGAGTTTTTGCAATGTTGAATCTGTCGATCCGTCATTGATGACTATCACTTCGAAAGACGGGTATTCTTGGCTCAGGGCGGTTTCTACGGTACGAAGGATGACATTTTCTTCATTGTGTGCGGGTATGATGATCGACACCGGAGGGGTCTCATTGGAATTCAGCCACAGCTGGTCTTCCACGTATTTGGCTTTTCTTGCCTGCCGAATAACGCTTATGAGTGCGATGGTAAGTAAAAGTGAATAGACTCCATTGAGTAAACCGTAATAGACACCGACACCGGCATTGAACAACAAAATGCTGAGTAATAAAAAATTATGCATGGCTGTTCTCCTTGGTGGCTAAAAGATTCGTGATTGTTTGCCGTGTCAGTTCAGGATAGGCACCGAGATCGATATTGTTTTCCCAATCTATCAACCCAATGTTATTTAAGTACTGCACAATGATTTTCGCATTATCGTAATAAGCCGATTCGGGTGAGATATAGCTCAAAAGCTCAGCAAAAAAGCCTTCCATTTGTATCGCTTCCGCAATCGATTCTTTTGCATAGTTGTCGTTACCTTGGATGATTTGCACCATCATGGTGAGAACATTCGCACCATAAGAGACCAGTAGTTCCGCGAAATTTCGACGAACCTGCCAAGCGCTATCTTCTAGTAAAAAGAGAAATTTCAATGCTTCATCTCGCTCTAAACGGTGTTTCAAAACGCCGATAGCTTGAACGCGAACAAACCATTTCGGATGTTTTAGCATTTGTATTACAGGAGATAAATCAAACGAATTTTCAAGTGAAACATTACTCAAATGGCGCAACGCACGAACAGACAATTCAGCATCGCCACTTTGTAAAATATCCAAACAATAGTGTATGGAATGCGTTGAAGAAGAACAGCGGCTAATCGTATCGAGCATGACAAGTTGAGCTTCTTTCTGTGCATTAATTCGGTATAGACTGCAAGCTTCCAATAAAAGATCTAAATATTTTGGCGAAAACGTCAACAAAACCATTTCAGCATTTTTTTGAGATACTGAATGATGTTTTAATGCATCCGGCAATAAGACAACAATGGATTTCAATGCTTCATCGGTGGCGATAAGTGCCAGAGATTTAAAAATAACATTGATAAATTCCGTATTTTTCAGTGCGTTCCGTGCAGATTCTTCAAGAAGCGCAACGGATCCGTTATGTCGAAAACGGCCAATGCGATCAGCAGCAAATGCTTTTTTCTGGATGGATGCATGAGAAGAGAGTGTTGATTGGTATTTTTCGATATATCCCAATGCCTCGATCGTAGATAAAAAATGAAAATTTTCATTGTAATGGCGATACATCACCTCTTCCAATGCTTCAGAACGAAGAGGATCGGATTCTATCTCTTGCCGCAACGAAGCAATAGAGATACTCTCATTTTTTAAAATATGATCCAAACGCTCTTTATACTCGATTTTCAAACGGTCTAAACGTGCAAATCTTTTCTCATGTATCCATCGACGTGAAAACGTTGTTACAATGATTCCGACAATGGAAACTGTGATGATAGCAATCAGGGAGATTAATATATTTTGCATCATAGTGTGATCCGTTTTGAGTTATTTTTGTGATTCTTCTTTAGTATAGTCTTTTTTATCTTAAATCGATTATTAAGATTGTCTCTTCGCATATTGTTTTTTTTGATTTAATATACCACTTTATTCCGTCCGCTGTATTTTGCTTCGTACAACAGCTCATCTGCGCGGTTTAAAAGGTGCTCACTGCTTTCCGCGTCATCGATCATAACAACTCCAAAAGAACAGGTGACTGTTCCGACATCTTTAAAATTGGTTGTACTGATTTTTTCTCGAATCATCTCTGCGACGTGCGCGGCTTCTTGCAAATCGGTATCCGGCAACAATATGACAAATTCTTCACCTCCCCATCGTGCGAAAAAATCACTGCGCCGAATTAACTGGGAAACAAGCTCAGATACATGTTGTAATACAGTGTCACCCACCAAATGACCATACGTATCATTCACATTTTTAAAATGGTCGATATCAAAAAAGATAACGCTCAATCGATCATTTGTCCTCTGAGTGATTTTGATGGTATGTTCATATACCATTTCAAAATGGAACCGGTTTGGAATCTTGGTCAGCGGATCGATCATGGTTTGCATCTGCATGACCGATATATCATTAAAGATAACGACATAACGAATCTCATCATTGACTTTAAGCACCGAAATTCTGACTTCAAAAATCGTCGTGAATCCATTGATCGTCATTTTTGCTTTATGACTTTTCAGAGGATGATTCAGCATATATTCGGTCCAACGTTGATCATCATGCATTGGCATCAAAAATTCATTGGTATCCCCTGCTTCGAAATACTCGCAGACACACGCATGTTCTTTTTTAAAATGCTCAATGGTGTCATAGTCCAAATAGCTCAAAAATGAACTGTTAGCTGCAACAAGAGTCTCTCCATCGGTCACAATCACAGGAGAAGGAACAGAATCCAAAATCGTTTGAGAATAGCGTTCCTGAAAACTCATTTTCGTCATGATATAGCGATAAATTCGATCGACAATCAAAACCGTCAGCACTATCAAACCAAACATAATAATGCCGGACGCTACGATAGTATGCCTTGTATGTGATTTGAAATCATCGGATTGGCGTATGAAGAGGATATTTCCAACCTGTTTTGACGCATAGTTCTTCACTGGGAGTACGTTTACTTGATATGTTTTATACGAATATGAGAAAAATGTATTTTCCAATTTGGAGTGCAATTTGGAATACTCCCTAAAAAACGGACGATATTGCACCGGTATGTCCATTCCGATACAGTGTCCGATTTCAATCGGATCATTGATGCGAGCAAAGTTTCCGAGTAATAGTTTATTGACAAAGAAAAAAGATTCATACCCTGCAAATCGATGAATTTTATCGGTGAAATAAGGTTCGGAAACTCCAAATTCTATTGCACCGATATAGACACCACGATCAAAAATCGGAATCATCAGTCGATATGCAAGCCCTTGTCTGCCCTCTTCAAACCCCGAAACATTTTGCTGTGTTTTATGTGTGTATGCGACCATTGGACGATGAAGTGCGATTGGATCTCCATAGACTTCCGGCTGATGCAATCGAAGCAAAGAGGTTCCGTCTGCATTATGAAACTGCATCACGACAAGCCAAGGATTTTCACGCTGCATCGCAATCCATTGAGGGCGCATAAGCGTATATAATTTCTTATGATCTTGCTTTCGGAAGGCTTCAATAACGCCCGGGATTTCGATATTTGTTTTGGCTCGAGAATGATAAAATGCATTTAAGTCATCTACTGTCTCATTATAGGTACGATATACCTGATTGTAGGCTTCGTTGATTCTCCGTTCTTCATCTTTTGAATCTCTGTACAAGTTGTATCCCGTCGTTGTCGAAGAGACTAAAACAATCAACAAGATTAAAAAAACAATAACTTTCTTTTTGGAGTTATACATCGCCCTATAGCCTTTTATTTGTTATGCAATATGCTTCGAATGCTTCAATACTCAACGGACGACTGAAATAATACCCCTGATACGCTCCGCATCCAAAAGATTTCAACATGCTCAACTGCTCTTGTGTTTCAACACCTTCAGCTATGACAGATAGCCCCATGCTGTGTCCTAGTGCAATTGTTGACTTACAGATGATCGTGTCATTGGTATCACTCAAAATATCTCGTACAAACCCTTGATCTATTTTCAATTGATCCAACGGAAGACGTTTTAGATATGACAAAGAGGAGTATCCGGTTCCAAAATCATCTAAAGAAAAAGTGATCCCGTACTCTTTTAGGGTTTCCATTTTTTCGATAACGTTTTCAATATTCTGTACCAATAAGCTTTCCGTCAATTCAAGTTTAAGCCGTTTTGGATCAATTTGATAGTGTTCAATTGTCTTGATGACACTATCCGCAAAATTGTTTTGATTGAACTGACGAGCGCTTACATTGACAGAAATGCTAAACGTTTCAAAGCCATTTTGTTGACTCCATTGCTTGATTTGCTCGCACGCTGTTTGTAGAATCCATTCTCCCAGAGGGATGATCAAGCCAGTTTCTTCGGCAAGAGGTATAAACTCTAATGGTGAAACCATACCTCGAGTAGGATGATTCCATCGAATCAACGCTTCGGCACCATAAATTTCACCGTTATTGTAGACTTGCGGCTGATAATAAAGAGAAAATTGTCTCTCTTCAATCCCCCGTCGCATCTCCTCTTCCAGCAGTGCTCTGTCTTTTAACGATTTTTCCATTTCCGGATCAAAGAAACTTAGGGTGTTTCTACCCATCTCTTTGGATTGATACATCGCTAAATCTGCTTGTTTCATCAGTTCATCACTCGAGACACGGTCACTGTTGAAAAGTGTAATACCGACACTGGCAGTTGATTGATAGTTTATCTCATCAAGTACATACGGCTTATTCAATTCCGCTAATATTTTTTTCGCAATCTGCTCACACAAAGAGGCGGCATATTTCTCATCTAGCCCTATATTCGCAAGCAGTATGACAAACTCATCCCCACCTAATCTAGCGATGGTATCCCCGTCGCGAACACATTCGAGCAAGCGTTTGGCAGATTGTTTGAGTAATATATCTCCTATCGCATGTCCCAATGTGTCATTGAGAGTTTTAAAATGGTCTAAATCGATAAACAAAAGTGCCCCGAATTGATGATTCGTTGCATACAGCTCCTGCATCTGGTTCAATCGCTCTATAAACAGTGTTTTATTCGGCAATTGCGTCAAGGTATCGAAAAAAGCGAGTCGATTGATCTCTTCTTCTGCACTTTTTCGTTCGGTAATATCTTGTACCGTTCCTATTGAACGAAGAGGCTTTCCTTGATCATCAAAATCACTGATGCCGCTCTCATGGACCCATTTGATTCGTCCATCATCCATTAATAACCGATGCGTAATTTCATAAGGCTGTTGAGATGAGAGAGAAGTCATATAGGAATTGTTGACCATTTCTCTGTCTTCGGGATGAACAAGATTGGAAAAAGCGGCATACGTCGGAGTAAAATGGTGAGCATCTTGTTCGAATATTCGATAAACTTCTTCCGACCATATTAATGAATTGTTGATCAAATCAAGCGCCCAGCTTCCCATATGGGCAACGTGCTGTGCGTCATTGAGCATTTTCGCATTGAGGCGCAAATCTTCTTGCATCTCTTTTTGTTTGGTTATGTCTTCATAGATACCCAAAACGCCTAAAATACTTCCATCTTTGTTTTTTAGGGGAATTTTGGACGTACTCAACCAGATCGTATTTCCATCCGGAGTCGTTTGATCCTCTTCATAAAAAAGTTTTGCCTCACCCGACTCAATTACCGCTCGATCATCTGCACGATAAAGTTCTGCCTGATCTCTCCATCCAAGCTGATAATCGTCTTTTCCGATTAAATCGGATGGATCTTCTAATCCTGCATCCCGTGCGAATAGAGTATTACACCCCATATAACGCAAATATTTATTTTTCCAAAATACTCGAATCGGTATAGTATCAATGATTGTATTGAGCAGATTGCGAGATTCAATAATTTCATCTTCCGCATTTTTCCATTCGGTAATGTCGGTATCATTTCCCCGGTAGCCAAGCAAGCGACCATCAGGAGCCAGCAGAGGCAAACCATTGGTCATTAGCCATATCAGTTTTCCATCTTTGCGTTCAGCACAATTTTTAAAATTACTAAAAGGCTCTTTACGTTTAATCACTTCAAAAGCGGCATTTTTAAACTCTTCACGTTCGGCAAGAGGGTGTAAATCGTAAAAATGCATCCCTAATATCTCTTTTCGTGTATATCCCAAAACATCGTAAACAACATCACTCACATAGGTGTATTTTCCATCATAATCGACTTCCCATGCAATCGTTCGACTGTGCTGTGAAAGTTCTTCCAAACGCTGTTGACTCTCCACGATTGTCTCGTGCTGATGGATAATATTCTCATCCGTACGTTTCAGTAATTGATAGATAAATCCCAAAATTAAGGTAGTAAAAAGCCCTCCGATGAGTGCTATGATTGATCCCATGTCAAAAAATTCGAGATTATTATTGGTTACATTTTGGACGACGAAAAGATCACCTACCTCTTTTCCGGAAACATCCTTAACGGGAAGGTTTGCAATACGGTAACTGTTTCCGTTGGATTCTAGTTCTTCATCCAGATTTTCATGTTTATGCTGAAGTGATAATTTGTTTTTCATATAAGAGGAAAAAGTATCCGGCAATTTTTCAAAGCTGGAATAAATGAGAACATCCGATGGAAATAATGCCCAGTTTGGTTCACGATTGAGAAGACGCATACCCTCTTCCCATTGATCTTTATTCAATCCCTTTTTGTGCAATACCATAATCAAATCAATATCGGATTGAACATGCAGCATATGCAACACATCCTCAATTTCTTTACCCATTTCGACATAACCGAGCAACTCATTGTCGACGATTACAGGTTGAACCGTCCGTAATGTGAGCATTCCCATGGCACCGACTTCAATACCGGATGAAATATCGCGATGCCATTCAGCTTCCTGAGCCGTAAAACGGTCGATAAAATCCCCTTTTTTCCCGGGGTTGTGTACCCGTAAAAGACAGACTCTATGTTTGTCTAAAAAATAAAAATGGCTAAGGTTATTGCTCTCTTTCATTTTTTGGAAAGTATTTTGCCATTGATGGAGTAATGCCGTAGAATCATTGTGACGCAGTGCTTCTTGTACATTATGATCTGATGCTATGACCTTAAGAGTGAGTGCAAGTGAAGATGCTTGTTCATTTAAAAGTGTCTGCATATTGCTATCGACTTCAGCAATATTTTTTGAAAATGTATCGTGAAGATAATGTTGATGCAGTTTGAATAAGGCAATAGCCATACCGAATGCGGTCAATACCACCAAAAGAGCTAGTGGTGTCATCAACCGGCGTGTCAATGTATTGGGACGAAACAGATTCAGTTTTGGATCTTGATGTGTGAACAATTTTTTCATGTTCAACCTTGTTAATATTAATTATTTTAATTATTTGTATATTAACTTAGAATACACATTGATACCTTTGTGATAGATTAATAGTGCTGTGTTTCCCCACCTAAACATTGAATAACTACAAAAAGAATCAAAATTTAACCTTGGCATATCGATCAATTATCCATTCTGCAACCGCTTGTTTTTCCTTTTCGGAGAGTTTCCCTTTTTGTGAGGGCATAATGCCGAACTTCTCAATCGCCATAGGATGGCACATGCTGTATTGAACACTCGGATTTTCGATATAGTCTTTGATAAATGCGATCGTTACACGGCGTTTGACATCTTGATCTTCATCAGCGATAATAATATTCTCACGAAGACGATTTGAGACTTCGACCATCGGTGGTGCTTTTAACGTGTTGATATGTTTTAATACTTCCTGTTTCTCCATCATTTCAACATGGCATTGCATACACTTTTTTTGATAAACACTATAGCCATCCACCCCGAACAAAGAGAGTGCAGTCCCCAAAATGAGTGTAATTTTCATCATAATCTTTTTCCTTTTAATGGGTGATAATCAAGCCCGGATGTTCCGCGTAATCGATCAATATCGATTTGACACGCTTCTGCCATGCCTCTTGAAATGATCTTTCAATTTCTAAAGTTGCTTTTTCGGAAAGAATCATACCCAACCATTCTGCCATTTTAGAATCAGATGGGACAATTTTGGGATTATACGAAAGTTCGATTTTCGCTCCCGTATCCATCCGTTCAATTGCCATTTCTCCTCGCATGTCCGATCCGTACACTACCAATCTGCGCCGATCGTATTTTCCGCTCAATCCATGAAAACCGCTATTATCAGTGGCTCCGGTAATCAATGTTGCAATATTGGACATCACTCCGACAACCCCTTCTCCCAAGTTACCTTGAAAGTATATTTTGATTTCACCGCGAATCGGGTGAGTATCAGGGTAAAGCAGGTTTAAGGCTTTTTTGAGCATCAAATAAGTCCCCGCCACGGTAGGACATGAATGTCCCGCAAGTTTGACCGCATCCGCGTAGGTATAGGTGAATATACCCTCTTCCGCAGCACCCAACACTTTTGCTAGTGGATCGTACATCGTTATAGGAGAAACCTCGTTATAAAAAGATATATTGAACATTGATAATCCTTGTTTATGTGCATTTGGAGGAATTGTACGTTTTTAGCAAGAGATTCGGATTGATCTATATCAAAAAATAAACAAATTCATTTCGTTAAGATGAGTGTTACATTTAACATAGGAGTGCACATGAAAACGATCATGACATTGATTCTACCGCTGATGATATCAGCCGGAGTATGGGGAGCAGAACCGGTTCTCAGTGATGAGACGAAGATATTGTTAAAAGAGGCCAAATCAGAGGTCGAAGCAATTTCTCCGCAGCAATTGAAAACGTTGATGGAAGAGGGAAAAATAGTTTTGGTAGATGTACGCGATCCTGATGAGTGGGAAAAAAGCACCATCACGTACGATCGTCAAGTCAAAATATCACGCGGTTTTCTTGAAATCAAATATCCCAAATTGATTTTAGAAAAATATAACAAAGAAGATACCTTCGTCCTCTATTGCGGATTGGAACCACGCTCGGTCTTAGCCGCACAACAATTAAAACACTTAGGGTTCAAACATGTATCGTATTTGCAGGGAGGATTAAAAAACTTCAATCCATGAGAATGCTTATAGCTCCCAGTACTTTTTGCTCACAAGAAGCTTTTGGATAGAGGGTGCGATCTGCGGATCGCTTTGCCCTTTGCTCCAAAGCCCTTTGATAAGATATCGCTTCGCATCATCAAACTGATCATCAATCAATGCAATGAACGACGATGTCGGAAAACATTGTAACAGCAGCTCTTTTTCGTGTTCGAATACTTCCGTTTCTAATGAGTTTTTTTGTAACGCATATAATGACTGGACAGAAGAGTGTTCCAAACTCCCCAAAATCCACAAAGATAGAAATTCAGTCGTATAGATATTGAGTACCGATGATGCGAATGATTCAAACGATTCACATCCGCTTTGGTCGAACTCGATGATTAAGAGTTCGATGATAGATTTGATATGATCCAGCGGTGCCATCTCAAACAGTTCTCTCCCGACGCTTAATCCCTGCGTATGCTCAGCCCCGATATAGATACGTGCCCCTTTTTCCGTAGCACCGAATTGGGCGGTACGAAGACCGATCAGTCCGATATCGCAATGCTGATGCCGCCCGCACCCCTTTGCACAGCCTGATATTCCGATCTGAATCCGGCGATCTCGTATCTTCTCCAGAGGGAGCAGATAGGAGGCATCATCTTTGATATTCCAGAAGGAATACGGGCAATACTCGCTTCCGGCACAGGCAACAACCGTTTTACTGTATGTTCGGTTTGTAAAAGGGACATCGGGTGTAGATAGTCCAACAAGATAGAGATTATGATCCGTACACAAACGGACCTCGCTCTCAGTAGCCTCCGCAAACGATGCAATTTCGATAAGCTCATCAGGTGTTACTCGTCCAAAATCGGTTTCGTAGCAAAATGCGAATTTGTCAGCTTTGAGAGATTCATACTCTCCAAAATCCCGTTTTTCAACAATCAGTTCACCTGCTTTTTCCCATTGTTTTTGATATTTTTCCTTCACATAACCTAAAAACTGTTCCATCCCGATCTCTTCCAACAAATGAAACAATCTAGTACGGGTACGGGTAAAACGAAGTCCGTAGGTATTAAAGGTCTCAATAAATGCGATAAAGAATTCTACAACCTCCTCTGAATGCAAGAATATATCGGCGTTTTGGGCTATTTCGGTATTTTTACCTCCCATATAGACATTAAATCCGTACCGACCCTCTCGAATGGCTAAAGCGAAATAAATATCATTGGCAAAAAATGAAGTAACGTTGGTGCGATTGCCGGATATTCCGGTCGAAATTCTACGCGGCAGCATCCCAACAAGATCACGATTTTTGAGAAAATACTCCTGCATTTGGAGGATAATAGGATAGGTTTCGATTACACTTGTTTCCCCTATTCCATCATACACATCGGTAACGATATTGCGTACATTGTCACCGAAGGTTTGCCATGTTGAAATACCAAGAGCATTGATCATCTTGTGGAGATGCAAAACATCCTCACTTTTTACTTCATGCAGTTGAATACCGGCACGTGCGGTAAGGATGATTTTAAGCGAATATTCATCCGCTATTTTGGAAATTTCGCGGAGTTGAGCCGTCGTAATCCGTCCTGCGGTTATGCGCAAACGAAGCGTATAATCCTCTTGAATCGATGCGGTAAAAATTCCAAAATCTTGGAGATAAAACTCATCTCCCTCGCTAATAGCATTAAAATCCAATGTCTCTATCTGAGGGTAGTATTCAAAGGGAGAAAGCGCCATTTTATGACGTTCACGTTTGTTGAGTTTTCGTGCAGTTTGTTCCATGAGTAATATCCGTTTAGAGAGCTGAACGCAGGTTAACAGCAACCCACAAAATTGCTAGATTGAGTATAAAAATTGCTAATGACCCGCCACGAGAAAGAATGGTTTGTATCAATGTCCGTGTTGTTTTATGGGTTGCAAAAGCGATATAAAGATGTATCATTGTTGCTAGAGCCAACAATGCAACCAAGAGCATCTTCCATTCAAAATATTTCCCGATTTCTGTACCGGTCTGCATCGTACCGAAGAGTTGATAGTGATCTGCAAGAACGACCCCTGTCGTTATGAGTATCAGCAGCCATACGGTTTCAAAGTAGCCATAAAACGGCCCTATCGCACCGTATACAGCCTCTTGTGTCGCTTTATCTCGAATAAATACGCCCAATCCGAACAAAACGATGCTACCGCCTATCCATGCGCAGGCTGAGAGGATATGGATGTATAAAATCCATGTCATATCTGCCCCTTCAAACTATTAATATATCTTAATATCATACTCATCCTCCGGTGCGATAAAAAGCGCGGGATGAAACTTCAACGTTCTCAATACCCCATAAATTTTTTTCTGGCTTATTAAACACTACTTCTTCTAAAATCTTAGTCGCTTGATCGATATTTCCATCACGTATGGCTTGTTTGATACTTTTTGCACCTTCAAAATACAAGCATCCGATGAGATCACCTTCAGCACTCAGACGCAATCGGTCACACGTTTCGCAAAAATCGTGACGGTGCGGCTCAATAGTGCCGAATCGATATCCATCAACCATTTCATAGAGATTTGCAGGACCGGCAGATTCTTTTCCGATGGGGATAAAAGAGTATTTTCGACCTAGAACATCAATGATTTCATCACTTCTGAGGCCTTGGAGAGTCGTTGTTGCATGGATGTTTTCCATGTATTCTATATAACGAATTTGTGCACCGATCCCTTTTGCGTATTCAAAAAGTGGGAGTATTTCATGATCGTTGATATCTCGTAAAATAACGCTATTGAGCTTTATGCTGAGCCCTGCATCAACTGCTGCATCGATACCGGCTAAAACCTGATCTAAAACATTTTTTTGCGTGATATAATGTAATGTTTCTCTCTCAAGTGAATCAAGCGAAATATTCACCCGTCGCAATCCTGCACGTTTGAGTTTTTTTGCTTGCTCCGGCAATAAAAATCCGTTTGTTGTCAATCCGATATCGACATGCGGCGCATAGGTATGGATCATTGCAATAAGTTCGTCAAGATTATCACGGGTTGTCGGTTCTCCACCCGTCAGTCGGATTTTTTCTATCCCATTATCAATACCGATTTTAATAAAGGCAAAAAGTTCTTCATAGCTCAATAAATTCTCTTTTGGTACCCAGCTAAAAGGTTTTTCGGACATACAATAGCGGCAACGAAAATTACACCGTTCCGTTACGGAAACGCGCAAATAGGTCACTTTACGCTCAAATCGATCTCGTAACATGGTAGCTTCCTTAATAAATCTATAGGTTAATGGTAGCTGTTTTAGAACGTCAAGTTCTTGATTTATGTCAATCTTAGAATTCTGAGGTTGCGTTATCATAAACTTTTAAACGTGAAAGGTTTTATTATGTCATTTGCACTAGAGAATCTTGATTTTTTCAAAGATTGCGATCCTCAAAAACTCTCAAAATTATCATCAACCGCAAAATATAAACCTTATAATGCATCCGATATTTTGGTGTATGAAGAAGATGATATCAATCGTGTCTATTTTCTTGTAGATGGCGAGGTTAAACTCTATAAAGTAGATCGTTTCGATAATGAGATTTTTTTGTATACGCTCTGCAATCAAACTCTTTTGACTGATATCGGTTCATTCGAATGCCATACGATTAGCTGTTTTAGTAATATAGAGTTTTTGGTTCCGAGCCATGTGGTATCATTCGATTTGAAAATTTTCAAGGAAGTTGTACAAACCGATCTGTCGCTTTTAATCAATTTGGTCAATATCTTAGCCGATCAAAAACATCGGGTTGATTGTATGGTGAGTATGGGAATGGTCTTTGATGTGACGGCAAAAGTTGCCAAGATGCTGCATGATCATCTGGATTTGTACAATCAACTCAAAAAACAAGAGATATCGTATCGTCTGAATATCCAGCCTGCAACTTTGTCTCGTGTACTTGCCAAGTTTATGCGTAAAGGTCTCATCGAAGAACAAGACCACAAAACAGTAGTTTTGCAACGCGAAGAATTAACTCGATATTTTAATGAAGGACTTTAAAATGCACTCTATATCTACAAAAGTACGCTGGATTGTTGCCATACTCTCAATCAATCTAATTACGATCATTCTGGTGGATATATGGCTGAATTCAGATCAAAAGTTTGATGCAAAAGTCATTAATACCGCCGGAAAACAGCGTATGCTCTCGCAACGTACCGTTCTTGAACTCCATCGGCTTTTATTGGATGAAGAAGGAGCGTACGAACGCTTGCAGGCTGCTCGATCGGAATTCGATCGCAATTTCAAACAACTCAGTACTGCTACGTCTGAATACAAAGGGTTTTCAAACGAAGAGATCGAAAAAACCATGATGGACGTGTATGCACACTGGAATCGGATGGGCGGATTGATCGATCGGTATTTACAGGGAGATCACAACCTTTTTGATTTGAAAACAATCTATGATGATGGTGACCGTACGCTCGTGCTGATGGATCAAGCCGTTACCCAATACGAAGAATATATGATGGAAAAACGGATTGTAGCGCACCGTATCCAAATCTTTTTGGCCTTGATCTCTTTTGGTGTTATCCTCTATATGGCCAGAACCACCTTGGGGATCCAGCAAAATTTTGATAAGTTCTTAGAACACTCAAAATCAATCAGCGGGAATGAGAATATTGATGTCCACAAAGGCAATGAACTCGATATCGCGTGTGCTCATATCGAATATTTCTTGCAAAATGTCGAAGAAGCGATTCAAACCGCAACCGAAGCGGTTGAGAAAACGGAAGCGGCAACAGCTATCCTGATCGGATCAACCCCTGAAACTGAAGAACTCTTGGAGCAAAGCGAAGACATGATGATTCAGGTCAGCGAAGAGTTGCACCACACCGCTCAACGCCTCAAAAAGCTCAAAAGCAATCTCGAAACCGCCAACGCGATTCGAACCGCATAAAGGTTCGAATCTCCTCTCAAAACTCCTCTTGGTTTGACTTAGGTCAAATACTTTTTTTTCGAATTACTTTACAATGCTTGAAGTGCATGAATTATTTCATAGCACAAGGGAATCTTAAGAAGATAAAACCGTTTTAGGGATACTTTCACCTGATTTCACTAAGGAGGATTCAATGTCAATGGAGAGAAGAGAATTTTTAAAAAGCGCAGCTGCAGCGTCAGCTGCTGCTGCAGTTGGTATGACAGTTCCTGCAACCGTAGAAGCTGCGTCAAATCAAGCCCAAGCCGGATGGCGCTGGGACAAAGCGGCCTGCCGATTCTGCGGAACAGGTTGCGGAATCATGATGGCAACCAAAGATGACCGCATCGTTGCGGTAAAAGGCGACCCACTTGCTCCCGTTAATCGTGGCTTGAACTGTATCAAAGGGTACTTCAACGCGAAAATCATGTACGGTGCAGACCGTCTGACTCAACCTTTGTTGCGTATGAATGAGCAAGGCCAGTTTGATAAAAAAGGTAAGTTTAAACCGATTACTTGGCAACGTGCGTTTGATGAGATGGAAAAACAAATCAAATCGGCGCTCAAAGAAAAAGGTCCTACCGGTGTTGCTATGTTTAGCTCCGGACAACAAACTGTTATGGAGGGAAATGCGGCTCTCAAGCTCATGAAAGCAGGTTTCCGTACCAACAACATCGATCCGAATGCACGTCTTTGTATGGCATCAGCCGTTACCGGATTCATGAACGTTTTTGGTGCGGATGAGCCATCTGGATGTTACGATGATATTGAATTGGCTGAGACAATTGTCGCGTTTGGTTCAAACATGGCAGAAATGCACCCTATTCTTTGGTCACGTGTATCGGATCGCAAACTCAGCAATCCGGACAAAGTACAAGTTATCGTTCTTTCAACCTATAAACACCGTACAATGGACCTTGCGGACGTCGAGATTGTCTTTAAACCAAATACTGATTTGGCCATTTTCAACTATATTGCGCGCGAAATTGTTTACAATCATCCAGAAGCAATCGATTGGGATTTCGTCAATAAATACATCGTATTCGCAACCGGACCGGTCGATATCGGGTATGGTTTGCGAGAAGACATCCACCACCCTAAATACAAAAAAAGCGAACTGGATACTGCAGCGAAACAAAAGTCAAAAGTACTTACTGCAGATGAAGGTGTCAGCTTAGGTTACCTCGGATACAAAGCGGGTGATACGCTTGAGATGAAAAACAGCGGTGACGCGAATAAACACTGGAAAATTACGTTTGAAGAGTTCAAAAAAGGGCTTGCTCCGTATACACTTGACTACACTGCGAAAGTATCAAAAGGTGACCCGGATGAGAGCATTGAAGAGTTCAAAGCCAAACTTCAAAAAATGGCAGACCTCTATATCGAGAAAAATCGTAAAGCTCTTACTTTCTGGACAATGGGGTTCAATCAGCATACTCGCGGTACATGGGTAAACGAGCAAGCCTATATGATCCATTTCCTCCTTGGAAAACAAGCGAAACCGGGAAGCGGTGCATTCTCACTAACCGGTCAACCATCAGCATGTGGAACTGCGCGTGAAGTAGGAACTTTTGCTCATCGTCTCCCAGCAGATATGGTCGTTATGAATCCTGAGCACCGCAAACGTGCAGAAGAAATCTGGAAGCTCCCTGCGGGAACAATTAATCCAAAAATGGGATCCCATTTCACCCAAATTCACCGTGATCTAGAAGATGGAAAAGTGAAATTTGCATGGGTCAGCGTTTGTAACCCGTATCAAGATACCGGAAATGCAGAACACTGGATTAAAGCGGCGCGTGAAATGGATAATTTCATCGTTACCTCTGATGGTTACCCGGGTATTTCGGCAAAAGTATCGGATTTGATCCTCCCAAGTGCCATGATGTATGAAAAATGGGGAGCCTACGGTAATGCAGAACGTCGTACTCAACACTGGCGTCAACAAGTCACCCCTATCGGTGATGCAATGTCAGATACATGGCAGTTTGTTGAGTTGTCAAAACGCTTTACTATCAAAGAGGTTTGGGGAGCGCAAAAAATTCCTGGTCTTGACACTGGTCTTCCTGATGTCCTAGGTACTGCAAAAGCAATGGGATATAAAGAAACCGATACCCTCTTTGATGTTTTATTCGCCAATCCAACCGCAAAAAGCTATAAATGGCCTGACGCAGTCGGTAAAGGGTTTCAAAACTCAGAAGTTGAAGGTGATAAACGTAACGTTATCGGAAGTGATGGCAAACCATTCAAAGGATACGGATTCTTTATCCAAAAATATCTTTGGGAAGAGTATCGTAAATTCGGAGATGGACATGGACATGACTATGCCGATTTCGACACATATCACAAAGTGCGTGGCTTGAAATGGCCGGTAGTAGATGGTAAAGAGACTGCATGGCGCTATAACGCTAAATACGATCCGTATGCGAAAAAAGCGAACAGCGGTCCGTTTTCATTCTACGGACATGCATTCAAAGAGATCCCATCCGGTAATCTAAAAGGTATTACAGACCAAACAAAAGTTCATTTGGACGGAAAAGCGAAAATTTTCTTCCGTCCGTATATGGAACCGACCGAAGTACCGGATAGCAACTACGATATCTGGCTATGTACCGGTCGTGTACTAGAACACTGGCACAGTGGAACCATGACAATGCGTGTTCCTGAACTCTACCGTGCTGTACCGGAAGCATTGTGCTATATGCATCCAAAAGATGCTGAAAAACGCGGTGTCAAACAAGGCGATATGGTGTGGGTTGAATCACGCCGCGGTAAAGTAAAAGCTCACGTTGAAACACGTGGCCGTAACCGCCCGCCGCGTGGATTGGTATTTGTTCCGTGGTTTGATGAAAAAGTTTATATCAATAAAGTTTGTTTGGATCACACCTGCCCGATTTCAAAACAAATCGACCATAAAAAATGTGCTGTAAAAATTTATAAAGCCTAACGGAAACAGTCATGAAAAATTCTCCTTCAAACGATCGTCGTCGATTCCTCCTCTCCGCTGCGAGAGGAATTGGACTCAGTGCGATGGGTGCGTTGGTGTGGAGTGCCTATGTTGGGGAAGTGAAAGCGGCTCCTTTGATTTTACGTCCCCCGGGTGCTTTACGGGAAGATGAGTTCATTAAAAATTGTATTAAATGCGGATTGTGCGTAGAAGCGTGTCCTTATGATACATTGAAGCTGGCGAAACCGGGAGATAATCTTCCTATCGGAACACCCTACTTCACTCCACGCAATGTACCGTGCTACATGTGCGATCTGGTTCCGTGTGTTCCGGCATGCCCAAGCGGTGCGTTGAGTCAATCTTCGCTTGCTACCTATATCGAGAATCATGCGAAACTCGACATTAAAAAAGCACGCATGGGATTAGCGGTAATCGATGAAGAGTCCTGTATTGCAACATGGGGCATCCAATGTGATGCATGTTATCGCGCTTGTCCATTGATGGGTGAAGCAATTACGATTGAATTTTCTAAAAATGAGCGAACGGGTAAACATGCATTTCTAAAACCTGTGGTTCATGCAGATGTCTGTACCGGATGCGGCATGTGTGAACATGCCTGTGTAACGAAAAAAGCGGCTATTTACGTACTCCCAAGAGCATTAGCAATGGGAGAAGTGGGTAATCACTACATCAAAGGGTGGGAACCTAAAGATGAAAAGCGTCTGGATGAGCCAAAGCCCGAAGTGACGCATCATGAATTAACGAAAACTAAAATCAGTGAAAAAAGCGCTCTTGATTCGCTTAATGACGAAAGTGGGCTATGATGAAACACTATCGATATCTTTTGATGAGACGGTTGACTCAAATAGCCATAATAGTGCTCTATGTTGGAGCGAACGTTTGGGGATGGAAAATTCTTCAAGGGGATTTAAGCGCTTCGAAGCTGATGGGAATCGTTCCTTTGGCAGATCCGTATGCGGTACTTCAAATCGTCTTCACGGGGGCAACACTGGGGATGGATATTATCCTCGGTGCTTTGATCGTCGCGGTTTTTTATGGAATCGTCGGAGGTCGTGCTTTTTGTAGCTGGGTGTGCCCAGTCAATATGATTACCGATTTGGCTGCTTGGCTGCGTCGGAAAATGAAATTATCTGAAATCCAAAAACGATTTTACATCAATCGTTCGATCCGTTATTGGATTTTAGGGCTTGGTTTGATCCTTTCAGCGGTGATGGGGGTAGCGGCATTTGAGCTGATTAGCCCTGTTTCTATGGCGCATCGCGGAATCATATTCGGTATGGGTATGGGTGGCGGTGCTTTAGCAGTGATATTTTTATTTGATCTGCTGGTTCATGAAAACGGATGGTGCGGGTATATTTGTCCACTGGGTGCTTCGTATGCGCTTATCGGCAAATTCTCCTTTATCCGTGTTCATCATGATGCCAATAAGTGTACCGATTGTAGAGCATGTATAACGGTGTGTCCTGAAAAAGAGGTACTCCACATGATCAATCGAAGCAGTGAAAGTGTTTTGATGGGTGAATGCACCAATTGCGGCAGATGTATTGATGTTTGTCAAGATAACGCGCTCGGATTTTCAATTCGAAGTCAGTTAAAACAACCAAAGGATGAAGAATGAAAGCAAATCATATTATCGGTAGCCTTGTGGCTGCTTGTATACTCATTAGCGGTGTCTATGCTGCAAATACTAGTGCAGGTTTAGATGAAAAAGATTTAGGGATGCGCAAAGCAGAGGTATATACTGAAGATACAGCTGCTCCCGATGGTACAAACTACCATAAGGAAGCTCCGGGAACTTCTAAAAAAATCGAACGTGCGTATGTCAATGCACCGCCGATGATCCCTCATGACATTAGCGATTTAGGGGAAATCGATAAAAACAATAATGCGTGTTTGGGATGTCATATGCCTGAAGTGGCGAAAGATATGGGGGCAACTCCGATTCCAAAATCACATTTTACCAACTTCCGCCCTCATGTAGAGTCGGATGCGGATGATAACTTTAAATCAGAAAGCAACGATCAAATCATCAAAAAAGATCTACACGGACAGCTATGGCAAGGGCGTTTTAACTGTACACAATGTCATGCCCCGCAAACACAAGGTAAATTACGGGTGGAAAGTAACTTCAAACCTGAATATACTGATAAAAAAGGGCAAAAACACAAAAACAAATCCTATTTGATTGATGAGATTGAAGCCGGTGTAAAAGTTGGAAACGGATTATAAGATGTCAGGATCAACACGTCGCAGTTTTTTTGGTGCTTTGGGATCATTGTTCAAAGAGAATAAAGGTCCCATCCATCCCCCATATGCATCTGTAACGGCAACATTCGATGAATGCCGTATTTGCGAGGGAATGTGCGTCCGCGCGTGTGAAGAAAATATCATCCTGCGGGATGAAAAAGGAACTCCTTATTTGGATTTCAAAATCAGCGGATGCAGTGATTGTACGAAATGTATGGATGCTTGTATCCCTAATGTATTAAGTGAACCTACCCAATTTATACGGGGGCGGGCAAAAATTACATCGATGATGTGTATGGCACATCACGACACAATATGTTTTTCTTGCAAAGACCCTTGTTTGGAAAATGCAATTGTATTTCAAGGGATGCTTAATCCTATTATCATCCCTGAAAAATGTACGGCTTGCGGATATTGTGTTTCCGTATGTCCAAATAGCGCGATCGAGGTGGTAGCATGAAAATCATAGTATTAGTGATCGGATGTGTCTATTGGCTCTATGCCGCAATACCTCCATCTGCCGTGATAAAAACGGGGGGACTCATCAGTGACATCGTTGTCTCGGATGGGAAGATTTATGCCGCTACCGATGGGGAAGGCGTTGAAGTTTTTGATATGAAATCGTTCAAAAAGCTGAACACCTTTCGTGTCCCCAATATTAAAAATATGAGCGGCAAATCATATTCCCCGAAAATATATTCGGTTGATCATTATAACAATATGACCGTACTCGTATCAGAAAGCGGCAGTAATTTTCGAAATGTTTATTTGATGCGCAATGACAAAGTTTCCAAAATTGTGGATAACGGACGTGGACTTTTGATCAAAAAAGTCCGTTTTGTCGATGATAATCATCTGTTATTCGGTCTAACAGGAGATACAATCGTCTTGATGGACATCGAAAAAAACACCTTGGTCTATCAAGTACAAGCCGGAGGCGGAGTCTTTAGAGATTTTGCACTGAACCCAACAAAATCGTATGTAGCCGTAGCGGATGAAGGTGGCGAAATCCCTATGATAGAGATTAAAAGTGGACGTAAGATTAAAACACTCAAGGGTATCAATGTCGATAATATCAATCGTCTTGACTACAAGCAAAATACTATCATTTCAGCCGGACAAGATAGACGTGTAGGGATCTATTCTGCTAAAAACAGCTATTTTCTCGAAACGGACTTTTTTGTTTATGCGGTTGGGCTAAGCCCCTCTGCATCTCTAGGTGTCTACACTGACGGAACCGAAAATGAGCTGCAGGTGTTTAACATCGCGACAAAAGCAAAGACATCACGGCTCCGCGGCGGTGATGCCGTTTTCGATTCATTGATCTTTCTTGACGAGCATCGACTTATCGGAGCCGGAGAAGAAAACAAAATTTACTATTGGAGAATACCATGAATATATCAAGCATTGTGGTGCAAACCAACCCAAAACATACTGAGGAAGTTGTTGAATTGCTTAAACAAGCCGATTTTTGTGATTACCATTTTCACGATGAAAAAGGACGTATTATTGTCACCATCGAAGGTGAAGGTGTTGAAGAAGAGATACCGAAACTGGTTCATATCCAATCCATGGAACATGTCATTTCAGCAGATATGTCATTTGCTTTTAGTGAAGATGAACTCAATGCCGAGCGTGATAAATTGGAAGTAGCCGGAAGCGATATTCCCGAATGGCTTAATGACGAAAATGCCACAAAACGGGATATTAAATACAACGGAGATCTCAAAGATCGATTCTAGTAGATGTAATAACTTAGAAAAAATTGTAAATTTTAAATGATAGGAAGTTCTATGGAGCCGATAATGCATGTATTAAAGCGGGATGGCTCTACCGAGCCGTTTTATCCGTTTAAAATCGAAGACGCAATTCGCAAAGCTTTTGAAAGCGTTTCTGCAGTTTTTGATGAAACAATCGCACAAAACGTATTTACAAGAATCATACACAATCATGTATGCGATGTAGAAGGGATTCAAGATCTTATTGAACGTGCCTTGCATGATGCGGGCTATTTTGAGGTGATGAAATCATTTATTACCTATCGATTTTTACACAAAATGCAGCGCGAACATATTTTAGGCTTGGGCAATGATACAACGTATGTAAACTCTACCCAAAGTGTTGAAGAGTATATTCACAAATCCGACTGGAGGGTAAATGCAAATGCAAATACCGGATACTCCAATGCCGGATTGGTGAATAACCTCGCAGGCAAAGTGATCGCTAACTTTTGGCTTGACAAAGTGTATGCTCCGCATGAGGGAGCCGCCCACCGAAACGGTGACATTCATATCCATGATTTGGATTGTTTGACCGGATATTGTGCCGGATGGAGTTTGCGCGCATTGCTCAATGAAGGTTTCAACGGTGTACGCGGTCGTGTAGAGAGTACCCCTCCCCGCCATTTTCGCGAAGCACTGGGACAAATGGCGAATTTTCTGGGGATTTTGCAATCCGAATGGGCAGGTGCACAGGCATTCAGTTCGTTTGACACCTATTTAGCCCCTTATGTATTTGCGGATGAACTGAGTTTAAATGAGATCAAAAAAGCAATACGCGGCTTTGTCTACAATTTGAATGTTCCGGCTCGGTGGGGTCAATCTCCCTTTACCAATATCACATTGGATTGGACGGTTCCTGATGATTTGGCATTGCAATTTCCAACGTGCAACAACATCCATTTGTTCCACGATTTTGCATTTACTGCACATCATCAGAAAAAGCTGACCGAATACAATAAAAAGAGCTTACAAGAGCTTACGTATGCCGATTTCCAAGATGAGATGGATCAAATCAATCGTGCTTTTTATGAAGTGATGAGCGAAGGCGATGCAACAGGCGCACCGTTTACGTTTCCGATTCCAACGGTCAATATCACCGAAGATTTTGACTGGTATGGTCCGAATACTGATGTTTTATTTGAAAACACCGCCAAAATCGGTTCAAGCTATTTCCAAAACTTCATCGGTAGCCAATATCTGCGAGATGCCACAGGTGAATTGATTGAAAATCCCCACGCGTACAAACCTGGACATGTCCGCAGTATGTGCTGTCGTTTACAACTCGATCTTCGAGAACTCCTCAAGCGGGGAGGCGGTTTATTCGGCAGTGCCGAAATGACGGGCAGCATCGGTGTAGTTACCATCAACATGGCTCGATTAGGGTATTTGTACAAAGAGGATCATGCACGTTTGCTTGTAGCATTGGATGAGTTGATCGAGATAGCATATTCGACGTTGGAGAAAAAACGCCAATTTGTTCAGGATATGTTTCAGAGAGGTCTCTATCCCTATACTGCACGTTATTTGAAAGGGTTTCACAACCATTTTTCTACGATCGGCGTCAACGGGATGAACGAAATGATTCGTAATATGACGAACGACACCGAGACAATCGCTACCGAATGGGGCATGCGCTATGCGATAGAGATACTCGATCACATGCGAGATAAAATGCGCACCTTTCAAGAACGCAGTGGAAATCTCTATAATCTCGAAGCGACACCGGCGGAAGGGACAACCTACCGTTTTGCCAAAGAGGATATCAAACGCTATCCAGACATCCTCCAAGCAGGACACGGAGATAATATTTACTATACCAACAGTTCTCAACTGCCTGTTGATTTGACTTCCGATCCGTTCGAAGCACTGAGTTTGCAAGATGAACTCCAATGCCGCTATACGGGAGGGACAGTTTTGCATCTGTACATGGGTGAACGTCTCAGTTCAGAGGAGGCATGCCGGCGTATGGTCAAAAATGTTATTACGAATTTCAGGCTCCCTTATATAACCGTAACACCCACATTCTCGGTATGTCCTGTACATGGTTATCTCAATGGAGAACATGAATACTGCCCAAAATGTGATGAAGCACTGTCCTATCGCGAGTCGGCGTGATGAAATGGCACTCTACGATCTAACCCCATTCACTCTCCTTGACTTTCCTGATCTACCGGCAGCCATTTTTTGGTTTGCCGGTTGCAATCTTCGATGTTTGTATTGCTACAATCCGGACATCGTCCATGGGGACGCACACATCGACGAATCTACCGCACTTGCTTTTTTGTCCAAACGGCTTGGATTGCTCGAGGGAGTCGTACTCAGCGGAGGAGAAGCAACATTGTATCCTCGGTTAATCGAATTTTGCCGCTCCATCAAAGCTCTCGGATTCAAAATAAAACTCGATACCAACGCAATGCGTCCCGATGTCATCGAAAAATTGCTACATGAGAATCTTCTCGACTATGTTGCACTTGATTTTAAAGCGCCCGCCTCGCATATGACGCGCATTTGCGGCGGCGGTAGTGAGCACCGATTTTGGGAGAGCTTTGATCTGTTGCAACACTCGAATATCTCCTTTGAAGTACGCACGACATTTCATCCCGATCTTATCGATGAATCTGATCTTATCTCTATGGCAGAAGCATTGAATCAAAATGGTTATTCCTCTCCATTTTATGTTCAAATGGTTAAATGTGATATTCCTACTTTGGGAAATATCCACCTCTCAGAACGAACAATAGATACAAAACGGCTAATGAAACATATAACCTTTCGTAATTGATCTATGTCAAAGACTTTGTCCTGAAAACACTTTAAAATGACACTATCTTTTGTAAGGAGTTTTCAATGAAAAAAGTGTTGATCGCACTCTGTGTTATCTTTGGTCTTTGGAGTACATCTATGGCAGACGAAGGTGGCGACTTATTTAAAAAATGCGCTACCTGTCACGGTGTTCAAGGTGAAAAAGCGGCATTAGGTAAAAGTAAAATTATCAAAGATATGAGCAGTGCACAAATCATTACCGCTCTCAAAGGCTATAAAGACGGTAGTTACGGCGGAGCCTCAAAGGCGCTCATGAAAGGGCAAGTTATGACATTGAGTGATGCACAAATCACTGCCTTAGCAGCTCACATCAGCAAATAATTATTCCCCTTATGGGGAGTTGGCTCGAGCAGTATAGGAAAAATCCCTCCTTAAGGACCGCAACGTAAGCACTATACTGCTTGAACAAACTCCTCATATGAGTTTAAATTAGTTAATATGAAGGATCTCTTATGTTAAATGAAATGCTCCAAAAAAATGCAATATCTACACGTACACGATGTGTTGTTTATACGAGAGTCATGGGCTATCACCGTCCGGTTGAAAGTTTTAATATCGGTAAAAAACAAGAGCACAAAGATCGCCTCCATTTTTGTGAGATTCAAAAAAAAATCTAACCCTGCCCCCTCTTTTTGAGGGGATTCTTGATATATGTCAATTCCTCCCCTGCACTATCTCGATATACTCCCACACATTTTAAAAGGAAATCAGTATGGTTACATTTTCGACTTCGCCTACGGGTCCCAAGCAGAATTATTTTCTCTCCCAGCCGCATCAGCCGTTTTTTGTATTCGGTCTAATCTGGGCAGTTGTTTCAATGAGCCTCTTTACCCTTTCGCACAAAGGGATCATTGTACTTAGCATGAATGAAAATGAATTTCATCTTTATTCGCTCGCATTTTTAGTCTTTGCCCAATTTTTTCACGGATTTTTGTTTACTACTTTTCCCCGTTTTTGTACCGCAATGACTATTCCAAAGGAAGTTTATATTCGTATCGTGTGGCTCTATCAAATCGGTGCAGTTTTATTTTTTGTGGGGACGTTACTCTCAAAATGGATGATATTGATCGCCTTATTTAGTGTACTTTTTGCACATGCCATGGCTATTTTTACCCTCGTATGGATCTATAAAATCGGGCAGTCTTCTCTCAAACAAGACCCCTATTGGATATTGGTAGCCCACTCTATTACAATCGCAACACATGCTTTGTGGATCATCGCCTATACGATTAGCTTATTTTGGGATTTTCAAAGCTATTTTCCACTCATAGCACCGATCATTGTCAATTTCTTCTTTGTCTTTTTGACGTTTGCCGTTGCACAGCGGATGATTCCGTTTTTCAGCCATTCACAGGTTTCGAGATCTCCATTTTTTATTGAAATTGTTTTCGCAGCTTTTATTATAAAAACAATCATGGCTTTATTGGATTGGACACTGGCAGAATCTGTTGTCGGAATCGCCCTATCGTTCTATTTATTACGTGAGTTTTTACGCTGGAAACTCCACCCGTTTGACTCGCCTGCCATTGTATGGGTCCTTCATCTCGCACTGTTTTGGTTGCCGCTTGGTTTATTTGTTGGTTCATTGATGGAGATTGCAGAATACGTTTACACGACTAACTTCTTATTTGCCGAAATTCATTTGCTCGTTTTGGGATTTTTGACCACCGTATTGATCGGATTCGGTACACGTGTCACCTTGGGACACTCAGGTCAAGCTCCGCATGCTGATCGAATAGCAATAGCTCTTTTTTGGTGGACTCAGATTATCGTATTCTTGCGTTTAACATTATCGATAGATTCAGGATTGATCGGAGCTCATGAATGGCTTTTTGATGCGGCAGCGTTTGGATGGATCATGCTGTTTATCGTATGGGGAGGACGTTACGGAAAAACTCTAATCTACGGAAAGCAACGCTGACATATTACGTCAGCGATATTTTTTTCCGTAATTTATGTAACCCCATTCCGATAATGATAAGAGTGATTAAACCTGCAAAGAGCGGCCACAACAATAAAAGGGTCAAATGCCCTTGGGTAACAATCAAAAAGTTGGCTCCCGCAGGAGGATGAATCGCTTTAAAAGTGTGCATCAACATTATCACTATCCCAAATCCTATTCCGATTGAGAGCCAATCTCCGCTGCTAAAATGTAAAATCAAAAAACCGATCAACGTAGATATCACATAACTGACCAAAACATTCCACGGTTTTGAAAATTGGCTTTCAGGAGCACTAAATAAAAGCACTGCCGTTGCTCCGAACGGTGCGATCAGAAGCATTTGATGTACTGATTGAGCTATAAGTCCAATCAGTGACAATCCAACAAACGCTCCCACACCAGTATATAGTCCATCATACAATGAATCAAAGCGAATCGTTTTTATTTTATGCATTTGAGGCTCTATTCTTAATTTTAATAATACTAGCAAAACTATACTAATGAAATGTATCACTAAAGCAAATAAAACAAAGTTTTTATTTCTAATTTTGCAAAACGCTATCTGATACAAAATAAAGTAACAATGGAGTACAATTCCAGAAAAAAAGAGGTACATAATGAATTCAGAAAAAGTAATTTCCGGATTTTTTATCATCCTGGCACTAACGCTCAACTTCGGATTTGTTTACGGGGATTTCGATGTCATAGCCTATCATAGTGTCTATGAACTCGTTGCTGCTATAACGGTCAATATTATTGCGACTATCATGAAGCTCGGGGACAAAACACAAACCGGATCGGTGCTTCTTGCTACGAGTTTTGTTGCCGATTTACAACTGATTGCGGCAGCATCATTTTGGGGAATCGTCAACATGACGAGCGTTATGACCACCGAGCTTTTTACAATTATCGTCTCATTGGCAGCAGGTGCACTGGTTGCAAATATCATTTCCGTCACCTTATTTGTCGGTGAAACATTGCTTCTTAAACGTTAATCGCCTATCTTATGAAAAACGAATCGTCTATTTGGCTTTTTTTGAGGAAAATGAGGACGCCGTTAATCGTCCTCAACATTGCGCATGCCTTACCTGTAATACTCCTCACCCTTGTTCCTGGAACAGGAATAAACGGGCAACCTCTCTATCTGAGTTTTTTCGACGCGATGTACATTGTCGGATATACCGCTACGACTATCGGTTTTGGTGAGATTCCCTACACGTTCAGCTATCCACAGCGTATCGTCGTTTTGATGACGATCTACGCAACAGTTCCCGCTTGGCTTTATGCTCTGGGATCGATTATCGCACTGGTACAGGAAAAAACATTCATCTATGCTCTCAAAATGAACGCCTTTCGCCGTAAAGTACACCATTTGGGACAAGATTTTATTATTGTCTGCGGATATACTGATGCAGGAAAGCTTTTGATCGACAGACTGAACAAAGACAACCTCTATCGTATTATCGTTATTGATAAAAGCATTGAAAAAATCGAAGCACTTCAAAGCGAACTCTATCTCCCCTCCATTCCTGCATTGGTCGCCGATGCTTCGATGACGGAGGTTCTAAAATCTTCAGGAATAGAGTCACCGCATTGTAAATATCTCGTTACCCTTTTTGATGACGATCAGCTCAATCTGAAAATCTCTGTACGTGCACGTATTCTCAACCAAAAACTTCGTATCATTGCGCGTTCGGGAATCAAACAAGGTGGAGAGAATCTCACAAACATTGGTGTTGACCATGTCATCGATGCGTTTTCGATTATCGCCAAACGGATCGATTTCGCTCTCCGGTCTCCCTATCTGTTCAATCTCCTTAGTTGGGTACAAGGTGGAAATCTGCACGTCAGTAAAAGCGATATTCTCCCAATGGGAAAATACATCGTTTGCAGTAAAGGACGCTTTGGTAAAACGCTGCAAAACACCCTCGATAACAATAAAATCGAATATACCTATCTCGATATCAACAAAGATACCCATGAAAAAGTCTCTTCAGATCAAGAGTTCTTTATCCAAGCAGGGATCATGGACGCGGCGTGTATCATTGCCGGTACAAATGACGATGCGATCAACCTTTCGATTGTCGCGACGGCACGCAGTCTCAATCCCAATATTTTTGTCATTGTTCGTGAAAATGAACTCGAAGAGCGAAGTTTATTCAGCCACTTGCGGGTTGATAAAATCTTTATTCTTGATCAGATTGCTGCATTAGACGGATACAACTATATCGATCGGCCGATGACCTTTAAATTCATCGATGAGATTTCCAAGTTCAACAAAGAGATGTACATCGATACCTTGTTAATGATCACTAAAAAAGTGAACAAGCGCCCTGCTCTCATTCAAATGACGATCGACGAACATCATATGTATGCCCTCAGCCGATATTTGAGTGAAGATTCCGTAACGCTTGGTCAGATTTTGAACAATCCGTATCGTGATGGAATCGATTTGGAGATCTTTGTCCTTGGGCTAGAGAGAGAAAACGGAGAATTTATATTGCTTCCGGATGAGACAACATTGCTTTCTCCGAACGATCATATCTTGTTTGCATCCACACGCCCGAGTCTCCATCGCTTCGAGACGATCGTCAACCATTACTATGAACTCTACTATGTCATACACGGGGTAGAAGCGCGAAGAGTCAAACTCCCTTTTCTTAGCTAAATACTGACACGATCTTCAAGCGCTTTGGTGAGTGAGAGTATATCGACGTTCTCGAGACTCACCCCGGTCGGAACCCCCTGGGCAATACGGCTAAAACGGACATCGCAATCGATCAATTTATCCTCAATATAGAGCATTACCCCTTGATTGGCTATCGAGGGTGTCAATGCAAAAATCACTTCTTTGATACCGCTTTGTATGATTCCTCGCAGATGTGTGATATCCAGTTCCTCGATCGAATCGAGGACAAAATAGCGTCCGTCAAAAAGAGCATTCTCTTCAAATGTGAGAATATCTTTGGCATTTTCTACAATACACAAAATTTGGTGATTGCGATGTTCATCGCTGCATATCGAGCAAAGTTCATCTTCGCTCAATCCTCCGCACGAGCGGCATTTTTTGAGACTGGTGATCGCACTTTCTATCGCATGAGCAAGCTTTAGTGCACCGAAACTGTCATGCATCACCATGTGATATGCCAAACGAGTGGCAGATTTTTGTCCTATTGCAGGGAGCTGTTGAAGAGCATCAACAAGGCGATTAAATTTTTCTAGGGATCGTTTCATAACCGATATTGTAGCAAAGGTCGTACCATAAATACTTTAGTCTTAACGGCTCAATTAAGCTAACACTCTTTTTCACATGGTATAATGGCAAAAAAATTATGTTTTTGGAGTTAAGACGTGGAAGAATTGAGCTATTATGAGATTTTAGAGGTAACCAAAACCGCCAACGGTGACGAAATTAAAAAAGCGTACCGAAAAATGGCAAAACTCTATCATCCTGATCGCAATCCTGACGATCCGAGCGCAGAACATAAATTCAAACTCTGCAATGAAGCGTACCAAGTTCTCAGCGATGATCAACAACGTGCTATCTATGATCGTTACGGAAAAGAAGGCCTCCAAGGCGGCGGTGGACGTCGCTCAAGCGGGGGGTTTGATGATCTTGGAAGTATTTTTGAAGAGATGTTTAGCGGTTTTGCAGGCGGAGGACGAAGACAATCACGTGGACAAAGCGATAAATTCCCTCTTGATATGAGTGTGGAGATGCGTATCAGCTTCAAAGAAGCGGTATTCGGATGCGAAAAAGAGGTCACCTTTTCCACAAAAAATTCATGTAAAACATGTAAAGGTACGGGCGCAAAAGACGGAAAAGTTACCACCTGTAGCCAATGTGGCGGAAAAGGACAAGTTTATGTTCGTCAAGGATTTATGACGTTTTCCCAAACCTGTCCGGCATGTCACGGTGAGGGGACGATGGCAAGTGATAAATGTTCTGATTGTAAAGGCAAAAGCTATACAGAGAGCAAAGAGAGTGTCACCATCAAAGTTCCAGCCGGAATCGACACCGGAAACAGACTACGCGTATCCGGACGAGGAAATACGGGAAAAAGCGGTGTTCGAGGAGATATGTACGTCACATTTGAGGTAGAAGAAGATAGCCATTTTATCCGAAACGGCAATGATATTTATCTCGAAGTGCCGGTGTTTTTTACCCAAGCGGTATTAGGTGAAAATATCACAATCCCCTCTTTGAACGGAGAATTGACTTTGGAACTCGAAACAGGAACCAAAGATACGCAGCAATACCGTTTTAGAGGCGAAGGTATTGCCGATGTTCACGGACGCGGCAAAGGTGATTTGGTTGCTCAAATTCGTCTTACCTACCCAAATCGTCTCAACTCAGAACAAGAAGAGCTATTGCAAAAACTCCAAGAGAGTTTCGGTATTGAATCAAAACCTCACGAAAGTTTGTTCGAATCGGCATTCGAACGTGTTAAGGGATGGTTTAAATAACCACTCCCTTTAACATTAAATTCTACCCCTATTTTCTTTCGCCCCCGTGTGCCTCATGTCCTCCGATCTCTATCGTATAGTTTACTATCACTTCGTGAAGTGTTTTTTGATTGTTTGCAATATATTTTGAATGATCTTGATTGTATTGCAATCGGAATCGAGAAGATTCAAATGGTTTGTATTCCAGTTTCGCACTTGTGCGGTTCAAATGTTCTATAGAGGTCAATGGATCGGTTGTCTCATTTTTATATATCTCATCGTATCGGACTCCCATTGCCCAGTGATCGTTAAACTGATAGAGTAGCTCACTGTAGTATCCAGCTTGTTTTTCGACTCCTGCGGCGGTATCCTTGTTACGCTGTATCCACTCGTTCTGCCATGTCAATGCACCGTATCCATCTAAAGGATACTCAAATGTCACATCGGCACCATAGAGACGTGTTTGCCCATAATCACTAAAACTATCAGGGATCAGATTGCCAGAGCCGTCTATGTTTTGAATTTCTGATTTGCCTTGCGCGTAACTAATCCCTGACGAGAGTTTCCCCTCTCCTATTTCACTACCGATTTTGAGATAGCCGACTGCGGTTGATGCAGATTCTTTGGCGCTAAATCCTTGATTTGGATTGCCGTTGAAGAGTTCAATACCGCTCATCAGATAAAACGGTGTCGGCGCCGTCCACTGTAGTTGTGCCCCCTCGCCTCCTAAGCCGTCAATCCCAAACAAAGCGAAGTTTATGAGTTCTTTATCCTCAAAATTCCATGTGTGATGGTGCTGTTCATTGGATTTTCCAAAGGCGCTTTTCAATTTCCCGGCTTTAAACCCAAAGCCATGTTCAAGTGCTCTTGTGATTATGTAGGCCTCTTCAATTTCCAATGTACCATCCCCGTGAATATGGAAAATAGCGCTTGCTTCCAATGCAGGATCAATATCTGCACTCAGACCAACATCGGCATAGTTAAAATTAAAGCCGTTTTTTGCGTTAAAAGGAATCTCCATGTTTCCCGCATCTATGAAGCCGGGAATAGATCCGTTTGAATAGTTGTAATTACTGATATTTCGTGAGGTATACCCACCATTTAAAACTAATTCGATTTCAGGGACATGAGTTAATGAACTCTCAGCTGATGTAACAGGTTGAGCCGATTCAACTTTACTCGCTTCTTCTTTGAAGCTTTGTTTTTCCAGCACTTTAATCTGCTGCTGCATTTCGTATAACTGCTGCTGCAATTGTGCCATTTGCTTTTTTAGCTGTTCAACCTCGTACTCACTTGAGAATAATGCAGTGGTACATACGAGGGAGAGTACGGTTTTTTTTACCATAATATCTCCAATAGAAATTTAAAATTGATAAGAAGTAATAGATAGAAAAGCGATTAGGAGAGAGGCGGAGCCCGTGCATTAATACACGAATAGACAATATCTTCGGGATTGGTAAACTCAGGGAGGATAATCGAATCGTATTGCACCGGCTCAACCAAGCGAGATACTGCAACAGGGATATCCGCTCCGCTCATGGAGTCATGCGCATAACATTTGACACAATGGCTATGTTCATTCAAATCATGGTGTACGTGAGTATTGGCAATACTCATGGAGGCCATAAACCATAATAAAAATACGAAATGGAACCGATTCTTTTTCATTGGAGTAATTATATCTCGCGTTGTTTAAAGGGAAAGAGTTATAAAAGAGGTAAAACTCGCCGAATACTTCGGCGAGAATCAAGGATTATTTCATAGAACGTTTCGGATAAGCCATTGCGATCACAATAGCGATAACGGCATACGTCCACGGTACAAAATCCGGAACCGGAACCGGGTCGCCTTTCGCATACGAGTGCATCCCTGCTAGATAATAGTTGACCCCAAAGTAGGTCATCAATACGGAAGTAAACGCCAACAACGATACAACGCTGTAAATGTATTCCGTATAGGCCCCTTTGATAAAGCGCAAATGCAGCACAACAGCATACACCAAAATAGTTACAAGCGCCCATGTCTCTTTCGGGTCCCATCCCCAATAGCGTCCCCAGCTCTCATTCGCCCATACACCACCGAGGAAATTTCCGATCGTCAAAAGAACCAATCCGATCAATAAACTCATTTCATTAATAGCGTTGAGTTCTTTGATAGCGTTATTCAACCGTGCCGAATTGTCGGGCTTTTTGAGGAAAAAGATAACAAGCGTAATCATTCCAAGTAACGCTCCAAGCCCTAAGAACCCGTAACTGGCCGTAATCATGGCAACGTGGATTGTCAGCCAATACGATTGGAGCACCGGAACGAGGTTTGTCACCTGCGGATCCATCCAATTCAGATGCGCTACAAAAAGAATCAATCCGGTCATAATCGCGGTTGCCGCCATCGTCATAACAGAGCGGCTAGAGAAGATAAACCCGGCAAGCACACTTGCCCAACCGATATAAATCATCGACTCATAACCGTTTGACCACGGTGCATGTCCGGCAATATACCAGCGCATGATGAGTCCGATCGTATGTGCCGCAAAGAACAATACTAAAAGTGAGAAGGAGACCTTACTGATCCACTCTGCACGAACCGCCGGTTTGATGATTTTGATAAATGATAAAATGAGTAATGTAAACCCGACGACAAAATAAAGCGGCCATAGCTGTTCAAAGATGTTCGCTTTGTTATAGAAAATCTCAATTTTGCTCTTCATATCGTTCGGATAGACACTCGCCCCGACAAAACGTTGATATTTATCAATACGGGCCAACGCTTCATCCGCTTTTTTCCAGTCACCGCTTTTCATAGATTCATCGATCGATCCAAAATAGCCAACGGCCAACAGACGTACAATCTCGGATTCTTTCGGTGTCAAAGTTTGGAGCGCTTCAATAGTAGCATCCCATTTGTGATTCTTATCATTTGGTTTTGGCCAGATTCGTATTAACGATCCGGTATAAACCATATAGGCTACGTTTACACGCTCATCGACTTGGAGCAAAGCTTTATCCAATTTATCCCGTTTCCCCGGAGCTTTACGATTGGCTTCATCCACAAGTTGTGCGAGTTTATACCCTGCAAGTTCATCTGGAGCTTGGAAAAATTGTGAAAATGCCGCCGTTTTTGAATCTTCAGGCAAACCGATCAATTTGTTGATCTCTTTGTCTCCCGTACGGATGATTGCGATTTCGCGCCAAGCATCCGGTCGAAGCATCATTCCCAATACAACTTGGTTCGATGTAAGCCCCAAAAAGGTATCGCTACGATTCAGTTTGGCTAAAATCTCGCGGGAAAGGGTATCGAGAGGTTTCATGCGCCCACTGGTATCTTGAACGATCAAGTGACCGAATTTTTCGGCATGCGCTTTATCAAACGATTTCGCGGCTTGTATCACCGGATTTTGTTCATCCGAAGCAATCGCGTTTGTCGTCAAGGTGCTCATTGCGAGTGCGATGATGAAAAGAGCTGCCGTACTTTCAGATTTCATGGATTGTAATTTTTGGCTCAATGCATTGAAACGTCCATTTTTTACCATCAACACACCAAACATTCCGATAGCAAGCAACAAATAACCGATATAAGTAATTATCGTTCCAGGATCACGATTCACCGAAAGCACTGTCCCCATTTCATCTTGATCAAACGAAGATTGAAAGAATCGGTACCCCTCATAGTCCAAGATATGATTCATATAAATCCTAAAATCGAATTTTTCCTGATTGGCAGGATCTTCTACGCTCACTTCACTTGCATACGATGCAGGAGACATGGATCCAGGATAGCGTTCAAGCTGGAAGTCCCGCAAGGCAATAGAAAACGGTAATTTACGTTCTATCGATCCATAACTTGCTTGGATCGTAGTGTCTCCCAAATGAATGGTTTTAGGTTCACCTACTTCACCCGGTGAACCCAAGAGTACTTCGGTTGCTTTTTTGTCTTTGTTCTCGAAACTGAGTGTCAAAGCATCATGTCCGTTTTGCTGCATCATAGGACCTTTTTTCCCATTTTCTGCACCAGAAACCAGTTGCATAGTTGCCTTCGGGGTAAAGCCGCGCATTACAAATCCGCTTTGCTGAGTTTGGAAAAGAATTCTATTTTCCATCTTGTGTTTTCCACTACCCAAAGCAGAAGGTTGTTGCGTATCCATACTAAGAGTGGTCAATGCAACCGGAGTATTGATAAATGGAGTCTCTCCCTCTACGCTGAGTGCGATAACAGGTTTATCAAACGTTTTGTTCGAGTCAAAATCGATAACGATGTCATTGGCTTCAATAAATTCACCGTGTTTCAGCGTAATTTGTTGTGCACCCATCGCACCCGTAACCATAAGATTAAAAATCGGTTGACCTTTAGGATCTGCAACAGCTTCGTAACGGGCATCACCCATATAAGAATCAAGATTGACTTTGATCTTCTCTCCATCCACAGCTAATTCCCGTTCAAAGATATTGCCTGAGCGTTTTGAAAGGTACAATGGCTCTTTGAAGCTATATTTTTTGTCGTTTTTGACGACATCGAACGCTATGTAGGGTTCTGAACTGACCAAAACATCACTGCTTTCGCCTTCTCGGATATGCATAGTACCCTCATATCCGGCATATCGGGTAACGGCAGCTCCCGCAAGAATAATTAGAAAAGCGGCATGAAATATAAAAACAAGCCATTTTGCTTTTCGTGCCATTTTGAAATTGATGATGTTAAGTGTCAAATTGATTGCCAACAAAGCCAACAAAATTTCAAACCAACGTGCATTGTAGACATCGGCTTTAGCAGTCATAGAACCGTAATCATTTTCGATAAATGTCGCGTAGCCTATAGCTACGGCAAACACAAGCATAAGCACAGCCATGGTTTTCATGGAGCTTACTAGAGATAGAACTTTGTTCATGGTCAACCTAATATGAAAAATATTGCGTATTGTAGTGGGTCTTGGGTAAATATTTGTTAATTAAAAATTAATACTTATACACCCTCAAGGAGCATTGCTTCGGCGACTCGTTTAAACGCTGCGATGTTGGCTCCGTCTACAAAATTGCGCTCTACACCGTACTCTTTTGCCGTCAGTGCAACGCGCTTATAAATTTGACGCATCAATTCATCCAGTTTACGATCCACTTTGTCAAAATCCCATTTCTCCATAGAAGCGTTTTGGGACATTTCAAATTCACTGACCGCGACACCTCCGGCATTGGAAGCTTTACCCGGTGCAAAAAGGATACCTTCTTGCTGCAGCAATTCGATCGCATCAGGCAACGTTGGCATATTCGCCCCTTCTACAACGGCAACACATCCGTTTTGAATCAATTTTTGCGCATCTGAAAATGTTAGCTCATTTTGTGTCGCGCACGGAAATGCCGCGAAACATGGGATCTGCCATACAGCGTGAGCATTCTCCGGATACTCAGTTTTTGGCGTATAAACAGCCTCTAAGACCCATTGCGTATATTCACTGAGCGATCGTCGTCGTCCACTCTCTTTGAGCTCACGGACTATCGAAAGATTGATCCCTTTTGGATCATATACCGTACCGTCACTGTCACTGCATGTCACCACAATTGCACCGAGCTGTTGCAATTTTTCTATCGTATGTATAGCAACATTTCCGGCACCGCTTACGGTACACACTTTTCCCTCTAACGATTCTTGCAGCTCTTGAAACAACATCTCTCTGGCAAAATAGACCGCACCGTATCCTGTTGCTTGAGGACGCATTAACGATCCACCGAATGCATAGGGTTTTCCGCTGAGGACTCCGTCATAGTTTCTGGTAATATGTTTATATTCTCCGAACAAATACCCGATCTCACGGCTTCCTACACCGATGTCTCCAGCAGGAACATCAACCCGTGCACCGATATAGGGATGAAGCTCTCGCATAAATGCGTGACAAAACTTCATAATCTCAAAATCGCTTTTTCCTTTCGGATCAAAATCACTTCCCCCTTTTGCTCCGCCAAGCGGTAAACCGGTGAGAGAATTTTTGAAAATCTGCTCAAATGCTAAAAACTTCAGCACCCCAGTCGTTACGCTCGGATGAAAACGAAGCCCCCCTTTGTAAGGTCCCAAGGCATTATTAAACTGTATACGGTATCCGTTATTGATTCGGACACGGTTTTGATCATCCAGCCACTGTACTTTGAACTGAATGATCCGATCAGGAGTAACAAGACGCTCTAATATCGCAAACTGTTCATAGCGCGGATCGCTTTTGATTATCGGTTCCAATGAGCTGAGGACTTCACTCACCGCTTGTAAAAATGTATTATCCGTTGCGCAGTTCGATTTTTCGAGGTTGGCTAAAATTTTTTCGACCATACTCATCTCCTCTATTAATGTTTTTGATGATCAGATAAAAAATCTACGATGGTATCAAAGTGACGTTCAATCTCTTTGAACCCGTGGTCACCGCCCTCTTCTATTATCATTTTGGATTTGGACAATTTTGCTACCGCTTCGGCATAGTCCAATACTTCATCACCACTCTGTACCATCAATAGAGCGTTTTCTCCCTGATACGTCTCAACATCATAGCGTTTTAGCATATCCAAATGCTTGATTGTCCATTCATAGGTACTCTGATCATAAAAATTAGGTGAATTGCCAAGGGCTCGTTGGAGTGTTTTGTATGAATAGATGGCAGGGTTGATTAATACACACGGCAAAGTGTATTTGTGTGAAAGGTACATCGTATAATACCCTCCCAACGAAGAACCGATCAACGAGACCTTTCCAAAAGCTTGAAACGCTTCAATAAGCTCTTCGAGCGTTTGAATCGCCAAATCAGGAATCGTCGATAGAGAGGGGGCAATGAATGGAATATTGTTCGTCTTACAGTAATTGCGAAGTGCTATCGCTTTTGAACCGTTACCATGACTTCCAAATCCGTGAGTGTAGATAATCATCATTGCCTCTTTCGTGTTATTTTAATTCACCCCAGTGATTGCCTATATGCATCGAGGTTTTGAGCGGAATACGGAGTTTCATAACATTTTCCATCACCCCGACGAAACGGCGTGCGTATTCTTCCGCTACATCCGCATCCACCTCAAAAATCAGTTCATCGTGGATTTGTAGCAGCATTTTGGCACGGAGATTTTCGGTGCGGATCATCGTATCGATGGCGTTCATCGAGAGCTTGATGAGATCACTGGCAGAGCCTTGAAATACGGTGTTGACCGATTCACGCTCGTATGCGGCTTTGAGCATCGGAGTGGCAGAGGCGAAATCGAAATAGCGACGACGATGCAAAAGTGTCTCGACGTATCCCATCTCTTTAGCTTGCTCGACAATACCGCTGAAATATCCTTTCACACTCGGGAAGGTCTCAAAATAGCGTTCGATAATCTCTTTGGCCTCTTTGGTTGTAATGCCCAGCGTGTCAGAGAGTTTTTTCTGTCCCATACCGTACAAGAGACCAAAATTGACCGTTTTTGCAATATTACGCTTGCTTGCTGCCTCTTCTTGACCAAAGAGCGCCATTGCTGTTTGCATGTGGATATCATGCCCCTCGTTGAAGGCATTGACCAGCACACTGTCATTACTGAAATGGGCAAGGAGACGAAGCTCGATTTGCGAATAGTCGATCCCGATTAGTTTTTTACCTGCAGGAGCCACGAACGCTTCTCGAATACGCATCCCCAATGCCGTTTTGACGGGAATATTTTGGAGGTTAGGATTTTTAGAGCTGAGTCGTCCCGTTGCCGTACCTGTTTGAACAAACGAGGTGTAGATACGGCTATCAGAATCATTTTGCGCCAGTGCGATCAACGGTTCGATGTAGGTGGAGTAGAGCTTGTGGTATTCACGGTACTGCAACAGCATCGGAATCATTGGATGCTCATTTTTAAGCCCTTCCAACACCTGCTCATCCGTGCTGTAACCTGTTTTGGTCTTTTTACCGTGAGGGAGTCCTAGCGTTTCAAACAACACAACTCCGAGCTGTTTGGGTGAATTGAGATTGAATACCGTGCCGCACGCATTATGAATCTGTTCGCTCAACGTAGCGATTTCATGCGCAACCTCTTTTTTAAACGTCTCCAAAACCGACGTGTCGACGGCAATCCCCTCTTTCTCCATCCCCAGCAACGTCAACGTAAAAGGAAACTCGACGTTAAACGCCTCATCAAGCGCTTCCTGTCCACCTTTGAGGAGAAGTTGTTCGCGAAGCACTTCGTAGAGGCGATAGGTGATATAGGCATCCTCTCCCGCATACTTACACGCATCTTCGATCGCTACGGAAGCAAAATTTTCCCCTTTTTTAACCGTATCTTTAAAATGGATCATCTCGTGGTGCAACAGATTTTGGGAAAGGTTATCCATCGAAAGTGAGCGGGCAGAATCGGTGAGCCACGCAAGCACCATCGTATCGGCATGAATGTTCAAACATTCAACGCCCAAAAAGCGGGTGACGAAATGGAGATCGAATTTGATATTATGTCCGATGACTCGACGCTCAAAAATCGCCTTGATCGCTTGTTTTGCGGTGTCAATCGATACTTGATCCCCTACTCCGAGATAACTATGCATCATCGGCACATAATATCCTGTTTTTCCATCACTGCTAAAACTAAAACCGACCAAGTGATCTTTTGTCGGATCAAGCCCTGTTGTTTCGGTATCGAATGCAACCATCACATCATGAGGAAGTGCTTGAATAACATTCATAAGCGCTTCATCAGTATCAAGAAGTGTACTACACCCCTCACTACTTTCACACACCGGTATTTCTACTTTTTCAGTTTTTAACGGAACACTAGAGGATTGCGACTCTTCAAACAATGCTTTTGCTTTGATAGTACGCAACACGGCGTTCATTTCATAATGGACCAGATCGTCATAAATCGGCAAAAATGGGTTTTCAAAGTGCATTGCAAATTCAGAAAAATCGAGATTTTCAAAAAGATCATTTTTGAGACGTACCAATTCACGTGAACGAAATGCATCGTCTCGATACGTTTCAAGCAAACCTTTAATCCGAACAGGCGTCACCTCGTCGATTCGCTCATACAGCGCATCAAGCGTGCCGAATTGGCTTAACAGTTTTTGCGCCGTCACTTTTCCGATCCCCTTGACACCGGGAACATTATCAGCAGTATCGCCTATGAGGGACTGATAATCGATAAATTGGCGCGGGTGAACACCGTATTTCTCTTCACAATGACGTTCATTCATCACTTTTTTGCTGATAGCATCGACTAACACAACACGATCATCATCGATCAATTGATACAGATCTTTATCATGCGAAACGACACGTACCAAAAACCCATGTTCACGTGCGGCGCGAACAACCGAAGCGATCATATCATCCGCTTCATATCCGCTCATGGAGAGCGATTTGTATCCCATTTTGTCAATCCATTCGATGGCGATAGGGAGTTGCATAATAAGCTCTTCGGGTGCGGGAGAACGGTTTGCTTTATAGTTGGGATCAATCTCTGCACGAAAGCTTGGACCTTTGGCATCCAAAGCAAAAATCAGATAGTCACTGCTGTGATCTTTGTGCAACGAAGCGATGAAGTTTATAAAACCTGTCAACAGTCCGGTAGGGAACCCCTGTTTGTTTTTCAAAGGGGGAAGCGCATAAAAGGAACGGAAAAAAAATCCGAATGTATCGATAATGGTTATAGTAGGCTGAGACATAAACCCCCTTCTAGGCGTTTATTTTTTCAAGGATTGAGTTGATCGCACCTTGCAATTTCGCAGTATCATATCCTGCTTCTTCCGCTTTTTTAAGTCCGAAAGCAAGTCCGTGCTCTCCAAACGGGTTATTGATCGGAATGATGGTTTTGATAATATTTAACGCGGTAGCGTATTCTCGGATCTCTTCAGGGGCACTGCTAGGAGAATCGGAGTATTGAATCATATCGATAAACTCTTTGTCAAAATTCCAATGGGTAAAAATCGCAGCAGTTACTGCCGCAGTCGTCTCTTGGATATAGGAACGTTCAACACTTGCAATATCGATTGCGGAAATGATGTCCGCTTTAAAATTGGTCGCTAAATCCTCTTGGATAACATCACTGGCGATAATAATTTTGCCGGTTTCTTGCAAAAATGTGGCCAAAAACAATTTGTCCGCTTTGACACGATCAATTTTACTGTACCATTCGTGTACGAGTGCTGCTTGCATGGATGATATCTCAGCAAAACGATCCGAACTGATTCCATAAGGTTCCATGTCTACATTGAGGAGTTTACGAACCGAATTCCCCAATCCGATAGAGCGGGTCATACTCATACCAAAAAGTGATACAGCCTGCGCTACGTTTAAAATTTCACGTCGAAAGCTGTACAGAGGGGAATTTGCCGCTTTCAGCAAATTTGCCACGATCATAGGATCGGTTTCTACTGTTTTCACCAAATCTTGAATTGAAGAGTTAGGATCATTGCACACCCGCTGCATATCAATAACGGTTTTCGGCAGCGGTGGTAGAGATTTAATACTGTTTACAATTGAATTCTTCATGAAATGGTGATCCTCTAAATTAAACAATGGCAGTTATTATAGCCTATTTAATTCAAGAGATAAATATTTTCCGGTAAAGCTTCCCGTTTTCTCCCAATCTCTAGCCACACTTTCAGGATCTCCTTCAGCAACGAGCAATCCGCCACCGCTTCCACCTTCAGGGCCCATATCGATGATATAATCCGCATTTTTGATCATATCAAGATTGTGTTCGATGACCAATACGGAGTTACCCAATTCAACAAAATTGTGCAGCACTTTGGTCAAACGGTTGACATCATCAAAATGCAATCCTGTTGTCGGTTCATCGAGAATATAAAGGGTATTACCCGTATCGCGGCGGCTTAATTCCTTAGCAAGCTTGATACGCTGCGCCTCACCGCCCGAGAGCGTTACGGCGTTTTGTCCCAGAGTGATATAATCAAGCCCAACATCGCTCAATGTTTGCAGAATCGTTTTGATTTTCGGAATCGGTGCAAAAAACTCAAGCGCTTCTCCGACCGACATATTCAAAACATCAGAGATATTTTTCCCTTTGTATTCGACCTGCAAGGTTTGCAAATTGTAGCGGCTTCCGTGACATGCATCACATTTGACCATAATATCGGGCAAAAAGTGCATCTCGATTTTGATCTCCCCTTCCCCTTGGCACTTTTCGCATCGTCCACCTTTGACGTTGAAACTAAACCGTGATGCCGTATAGCCTCGGATTTGTGCTTCTTTGGTTTTGGTAAAGAGGTTACGAATCTCATCCATTACCCCCGTATAGGTCGCAGGATTGGATCGTGGTGTTCTTCCGATCGGGCTTTGATCGAGATAAATAACTTTATCCAGACTCTCCAACCCATGAACTTCTACCCCTGCTACACGATTGATTTTACGGGCATGATTAAGTATTTCGCGTGTCACTGGCAATAAGGTCTGAAGAATCAAAGAACTCTTTCCGCTACCGCTAACCCCCGTTACACACACAAAATTATGCAATGGTATTTTTACCGACAAATCATTAATATTATTTAATGTAACACTATTGACGCTAATCCACTCTTTTTGAGGACGACGATAAAAATACTCGATTTTTTTGCGTCCGGAGAGATAATCCGCCGTCAACGTATTCGAGCGTTTCATCTCTTCCAACGTTCCTGAGAAAACCACATTTCCTCCGAATTTTCCGGCTCCAGGTCCTATATCAACGATGTAGTCGGCATGCTCAATCGTCTCTTTATCGTGTTCAACGACAATAACGGTATTCCCTTTTTCCTGCAATGAGCGAAGGGTACGGATCAGTTTTAGAGTATCCCGTTCATGCAGACCGATACTCGGTTCATCCAAAACATACATGACGCCGGTCAACCCGCTACCGATCTGTGATGCAATACGGATACGCTGTGCTTCACCGCCGCTGATCGTACGTGCATCACGGCTCAGAGATAAATATCCCAATCCCACATCAAACAAGAAGAAAAGGCGTTCTCGAATTTCGTTCAAAATCGGGGTGGCAATCATGGTATTTTGGTCGCTCAAATACTCGAATGTTTTCGGATCGGCAAACCATGCATATGAATCTTTGAGCGGCATTGTTATGACGTCTCCAATCCCTTTTTCTGCAACCCTTACCGCGAGCGATTCTCTCTTCAATCGATGTGAATTACAAACATTACACGATTTTTCCGACATATAATCCGCTAAATCTTTTTCATCTTTGAAAATATCATAGGCGATACGGACAATCCCCGGCCATACACGTCGAATCGGATGGTCTTGCCATTTGAATTCCACTTCATTAACACTGCCGTGGAGAATCGCTTTTTTCTGATACTCTTCGAGCGCGTAGAACGGTACGGTGATATCGATCCCTTCTGTTGCACAAAATGCTTTTAAGAACGTAAAATAGTACCCCTTGTTAAATCCATAGACGATCTTGATTGCCCCTTTCTCTATCGGGAGCTCGGAATCGATTATTTTGTCATAGTCAAGCGCATAGCGTATCCCCAAACCGTCACACTCAGAACAAGCACCTTTGGGGGAGTTGAACGAAAACGAAAGCGGTTCCAAGGGATCAAAACTCACTTTACAATCAAAACAGGCACTGTGTTCGCTGTAATGGATCAATTTTTCATTGAGCCCCACCTCTTCGTTGTTTTGAATCTCAATCTCCACTTCGCCATATGACTCTTTGAGCGCTTTTTCAACGTCCTGAGCTACACGGTCATGGTTGTCATCTTTGATAATGAGCCGATCGATAACCACTTTGATCGTATGTTTTTTGGTTTTTGCAAGCTCAATCTCTTCATCCAAACGGACCATGACTCCATCAATCATGGCACGAACGTACCCTTTGTGGCGCAATGACTCGAGTATATCGGTGAATGAACCTTTTTTCTCACGTACCAAAGGTGCCAAGATAACAATCTTCGCACCATCCGGCAACTTTAACACCTGATCGATGATATCTTGAGCCGACATTTTGGAGATTTTTTTACCGCACAGATGACAATGTTGGACTCCAATACGAGCATAGAGCAATCGCAGATAATCGTAAATTTCCGTAATGGTTCCAACGGTAGAGCGGGGATTTTTGGAAGTGGTTTTTTGATCTATCGCAATAGCGGGGGTAAGACCTTCGATTTTGTCGACATCGGGTTTTCCGACACGATCCAAAAATTGACGCGCATACGACGACAGCGATTCGATATAGCGGCGCTGCCCCTCGGCGTAGAGGGTATCAAAAGCCAATGTGGACTTTCCACTACCGCTGATACCGGTACATACCACCAATTTATTTTTTGGAATCTCCAAAGATATATTTTTTAAATTATGCTCTTTTGCACCAATAATTTTAATTTTGTCCATCATCTACCCCATAATTAGTTTGTATGCCGTAATAGCAAAAATAACACTATAAAAAATAACCAAAATCTGTTTATAGCGGGCTACTTTAATCTTATGCAATAACCAGATTCCTCCCACTGTTCCCAGCAGCGAAGCCAAAGCCATTGTCAATCCCGCCTCTAGATTAACGAATCCTAACCACAAAAGGGTAACAAACGCCGAAATAGAAGAAAAAATAACAAAAAAATGACCTACTGCAGAGGCTTTTTTGAGGGGAAATCCCATAAAACTGACCAAAATCGGCGTCATCAATATCGATCCGCCTACCCCTAACATCCCTGAAAATATGCCGACTCCGCTCCCTACCAGAGTATAGAGCGGACGATGCACCACTTCAGAACGTGTCGGAACAGGATTAGAAAACGCCAGTCGAGCAAGGGTGAAAGCGACTATTGATAAAAATAGCCATTCCAAAATACTCGAATGAAGCATTTTGACCAATACTCCTCCAATCATCGCTCCAAGGATTCCGCCAAATCCAAAATATTTGACATCACTGATATTATAAGTTCGATTTTTGTAGTGAAGCCATGCCGCCATTAACGATCCCGCAACCATTTGTGTTACCGAAATTCCGATGGCCTCTTTGATGCCGAATCCTAAATAAAGGAGTATCGGAACACTCACTGTCCCGCCGCCGATCCCAAAGAATCCCGAAAGTGTACCGACGCCGATCCCTAAAAGGGCTAGTTCTATTGTCATCTCTTTTCTTTCATAATTCTTTTCATCCGCGCGATTATACTCCGTTCGCGCTTCAGGAATACCTTGTTAAGTTCAAATAAATTTACGCTATAATCAACACACAATAGATAAAAATAGAGAGTGAGCATGAATGTTACCTATTATTGTTGAAGCCGCAACAAATTTCTGTACTCATCAAATACGTATGCCATACGATCTCTCAATGCCATCATCAAAAAAGAGAACACTTCTTGCTTATATTGATGTTGAAATGACCAACGGCGAGATGCATAGAGCCTATGTAGGGTGTGACGAACATCTCATTCAAACGATCACAAATATTTTTCTGGGTGAAGAAAGCAGCGACGAGGGAACCCTTGTCGACATGCTCTTGGAAACCACCAATATGATTGTAGGAAATGCAAAAGTTCTTGCCGGAGAGTTACACCAAACCCCAATGAGTATTTCAACACCGTTTATTGTTCCGCAAGATAAGATCACTGATCTTCAGATGGATGAAAAACAAAACATAGGTGTTGACGGCGGAGAAATGATGATTGGATTGCAAAGGCTCTAAAATATGGACGAAACAGTGCTAGATTTCCAACAAAACCTTCCTAAAGATCATAGCTTTGATCCAGAAAGAGAACTCTCATGGATGGATTATGACGGCTTGCTTGATATGGAAGTCGAGTTTGTCGCTGATTTGGGACAAACCACCCTATCGCTCGAAGAGATACTCAAACTTGAAAAAGGGTCTGTTATCGATTTGGGAAAACCGGCGGGTGAAAGCGTCGAATCGTATGTCAATAATCGTATTATCGGAAAAGGCGAAGTTATGGTGTACGAAAAAAACTTAGCTATCCGGATCAATGAGGTGCTCGATTCGAGTGCCGTACTTTATTACCTTTCAAAAGAGAGACTATGAGATATTTATTGCCGTTACTTCTTCTCCCAGCATTGCTGTGGGGTGCCAAAATCTTGAGTTATAACGTCTATGATCGAAACGATCGGGTTGATGTGATGCTGACATTCGATACCCCTTATGAGGGAGTTTTGCGTCAAAACCGGATCGGCAATACCTTTACGGTCAAATTGGAACAGGCGTTTATCGAAGATCCGAAAGTAAAAACCATCACTTCCAAATATCTTAATAAACTCTCCATCACGCCAAAAGAAGATCATACGGAAATCACCGCTGAAGTATCGAACGATGTGACAATGCAAGCATCAAAAACATCCGATTCGTACGGACTTCGTTTACGCTTTATGAATCCATCCGCTCCTGCCAATCCTTTTACCGGCGCTGCGAGCGGCGAACAACCCGCAGTCGGTGCACTCCCTACGAAAAAAGGGAACGAGTTTGAGCAAAGTTACTACGTTGTCATCGCGATTTTGGTCATCGGGATTGCGATTTTGTTTTGGCTAAAACAAAACATTGCAAAACGTACTGCGACGATGAGAACCGAACCAAAAACACCATGGCTCTTTGATAAATCATCAACACCTGCACCTGAAACCAAAGCAGCAACCCTCTCCAGTACGATTCCTCTCAGTTCCGATACCGGTGGAATACACATACGATTTCAAAAATCGCTCGATAATTCTCACTCCGTTGCGATGCTCGATTACGGTACCATGAGCTATCTTGTCTTACTCGGAAACAACACGATTTTGCTCGATAAATTTCAAGACAATATCCCTGTTACTCAAAATGATTTTGAGAGCTTGCTGCAATCAAAACATCGCGAACTTGATGGCTATTTTCAACTCGCTCCGGCACAAGATGAAGTATTTGACGCTTATAAAGAGAAGGCATCGGGCGTTTATTAACCGCGCTAATGTTATAATTCTCACTAAGGATATTTATAGCTTTACGCCAAAGGATTGGTCATACATACTCGAGAGATAAAACTTATACTTTTCAGCTTCATAGTTGTCATTTTTGTCGGTGCCTTGTTACTTTCCCTCCCTTTTGCCCATAATGGAGAACTCCGTTTTATCGATGCCGTCTTCACTGCAACCTCCGCGGTCTGTGTTACCGGATTGATTGTGAAAGATACACCTGTAGATTTTACCTCGTTTGGGCATGCCATCATTTTGACACTGATCCAACTCGGGGGTCTGGGGTACATGACGGCAGTCACCTTTTTGGCCGTTATGCGAAAACAAAAAATCAACCACAGAGACCGTCTCATTCTCAAAGAGTCTCTCAACCAGCCGGGGCTAGACGGATTGGTCCGCTTTTTAAAAATCGTATTTGCCTCTATCGTTATCATCGAAGTCGTAGGAATGATCATTCTCACTCTACGTTTTTGGGCTGATATGCCCTTTGCAAAAGCATTATGGTTCGGTACATTCCATGCGATCTCAGCCTTTAACAATGCCGGCTTCTCACTCTTCCGTGATAACATGATGGGTTATCGGGGAGATTTGATTATCAATTTAGCGATCCCGTTCTTGATCATCCTTGGTGGATTGGGCTATGTTGCTTTGCTTGAGATTTATAACTTTCGCCGAAATCGACTGGTGCGAATTTCTACCCATACTAAAATCGTTTTGTGGATGACTGGTATTTTGATCCTATTGGGGATGTTTTTTCTCTTATCATTAGAATGGAACAATCCAAAATCGTTTGGCTCGATGAGCACCTATGAAAAGATTTTAGCGGCATGGTTTGCATCGGTCAACTACCGTACTGCAGGATTCAACAGCATCGATTTCTCAACGCTTACCGATTCGAATCTTTTCTTCGCTACGTTTTTTATGATGACCGGAGGGAGCCCGGGAGGTACAGCCGGGGGTATTAAAACGACCGCCGTCGCTTTGGCATTGATCGGTATGTGGTACACTCTACGCGGAGACTCGAATGCCCATATTTTCAAACGCTCTATTTCCCCCTATCAGATCAATAAAGCGTATGCGGTTATTTTTGTCGCATCGATTTATGTCGTCGTCTCGACGGTCATCTTGAGTGAAGTAGAACATTTGCCGTTTTTACGGATCTTGTTTGAGACCACATCGGCATTCGGAACCGTCGGTCTCTCGACCGGAGATGGAGGAGTATTGAGTTACAGTGCCCTCTTCAGTGATGCCGGTAAGCTCAATATCATCATTTTGATGCTGATGGGAAGGGTCGGAGTATTCGCCTTTACAATCATTATCGTGGGTAAAGCGGTGGAAAGCCGTATCAAATATGCAGAAGGAAAGGTTATTATTTAGTATGGAAACATTTGCAGTTATAGGATTAGGAAAATTTGGTTTTCACGTTGCCAAAGGATTGGCGCAACAAGGACTGAACGTCATCGCAGCCGATTTGAATGAAGATCATGTCCGTGAAGTCAACGAATACGTCCAAGACGCTGTCATTTTGGACTCAACCGATATGAGAGCGTTACGAGAGGCAGGAATCGGCAGTGTCGATGTGGCGGTTGTCAGTATCGGAGAAAACATTGAGGCGAGTATCCTCACCGTTATGGCGTTAAAAGAGTTAGGGGTCGAAACCGTGATAGCCAAGGCAATTACTACGGTACACGGGCAAATCCTATCAAAACTCGGTGCTGCAAAAGTGATCTATCCTGAAATGGAATCGGCGAAAAAGATCGTCAAGAAAATGGTCAAAAATATGCACTATGAGACGATCGATCTCTCTATCACCATGAAAATAGCCAAACTGACCGTACCTTCCTTCTGGGTAGGGACTTCGATCTTATCCCCAATGTTTGAAAACGAATACGAAGTAAAACCGATTGCGTATAAACACCAGGGCGTATGGTATACCTCATTTGAAAAAGACGATATCCTCGAAAAAGGGGATATTTTGGTCGTCCTCGGTGATGCAGGCCATATTGAAGAGTTAAGTAAGAAAATCTAATTTTTACAGTTTGTTGGCGATCGTTTTGATTTCATTCACGAGCGCCTGCTGACGCGTATAGATATACTCGATCAAATAGCTCTCAAACGGCTCGATAAGACCGAGTTCCACAACCACTTTCGTAAAATCTTCACCCTCTTGAATGTATTGAACCTTGCCGCTGATACTCATACTGACCATCCCCTCATCAAAACGCTCAAGCGGGAGATTAAATTGCAAATTAACCTTTGAATGCAATTTCAACGTCACTTTGGAAACGCTGAGTCTGCAAGCAATCGATTTGATAGAAATATCCAAGATATTCCCCGAAATCACACTTTTGCCTGATGATATGGTTACGTGCATCCGATGATCACTTTGAATTCGGATATATTGACGGTTGTTCCCTGAAGCTTGCATCGGTTCGAATCTGGTCAAAACGGCAATTTTTTTAGCGACATCTACGATTTTGACATTTGCCAAGATATCAAAGGGTATACCGGGACCCTGTATAACGACATGCTGTTCGAGTTTCATCGCATAACCCTGGATTTTTTCGATAGAGATGTACACCATCTCATCGGATATTTTCACCAATTTCGCGGCTGTACTGATCCGAATCCCTTTGTAAAAATTGAGCAGTTTTACCGATGTATTGGTCAAAATCATTTTTTCCAGGTAGTGGATCGCCTGCTGTTTTTGATCAACTTCATGCTCCGCTGCAGAAATTTCGAAATGGATCAAATGGGTTAAATCGCGTGAAAAAAGCTGCTTTTGATTGATATGATCGATAATCCCGATTGCTCGATTGAGTTCGACTCCGTGCATATCAACGATATACGAGTTGATGACAGGCAAGGCACCGTCGATAGAAATCTCAATCCCAAGTCCTTTATGAAATTTTTCAAGACTGTGTTTGAGATCACCCAAAGAGACGCTCGAAGCTAAAATCGTAAAAATATCTTTATGCCATTGTGCGATTTGTATCTCAGGATCAAAATTTAACTCGATGCATTTCAATATCTCTTTACAGACATCGTTATAGATATCCTCACCGCGTAGTTCGATGATTCGCTCTGCATTTTCTATGTACATGACAATAACGGGGATAGGCTCATTTTCACGTTTGTGGACAACAAAAGAATCTTTTAGCAATTCAATAAAATTCATCCTATTGTGAAGCCGTTTTTCGTTATTCTCCAACGATCCAGAGAGGGGAATCATACTCATCAGGTGATCCCCGTCTTTGAGAGGCTGATGGGAAACAAAATATTCTCGCTCATCCCCGCTAGCGTCTTTAGCAGAAATAATTTTTTGAGAAACACCGGTTGTTTCAAGGAGTGATGCAATCTCTTGGTTCCGAAACTGCTGATCGATCTCACTGAGATTTTTTATCTTAAATTTTCGTTTGAGTGTATCATTGGCATAGACTGTTTTCCCCTCATTGTGTATCCAAAAAAGGTTTTCAGAAAACTCAGAAATCAAACGCTCATAATTGGTAACAATTAGCTCATTGTGTTTTTTGATCAGTGAAGGAAAAAGATTGATCAATGCACCCGCAAATGTTTCATCATCACCCGGAAGAGGAGAAACTGCCATGGCGCGTAAAGATAAAGCAATTTTATACATATTGAGATTGTTTGTATCGGGCGTGAAAATAACCGTCTCTAAAGAGTGTGAGGATGATAAAAGAGTCCATACTTGATGATTTTTAAACGATGTATAGCTTCCGCAGAGAATCAATAGATGTGATTGTATCGGGAGAAATTCGTTGATTTTTTCCAAAGGGATAAAACGGGTGCTGCGGAACAAACTTTGAGCTGTTTCGCTAAATGCCAGTGATGCTTCCGATTCATGCAGTACAACGAGATCAAAATGTTTAGCATATTTAGCAATTTTTTGAATTGACACATTCATCCCTGAATATTATAAAATTTTGTATACATTGTACCGAATTGCTCAGGTTTCACGACTTAAATAAAAGGAAAGTTAGGTTGAAAACAGTTTCTGCTAATATTGCAAAAAAATTTTAGGAACTATAAAATGCTTCGTTTTGCTCCAAGCCCGACGGGAGATATGCATATTCGTAATCTTCGAGTCGCTTTATTTAATTATATTTGTTCCATCCAGCGTGAAGAACCGCTATTAATCCGCATCGAAGATACCGATCAAAAATGTAGTATTCCCGACAAAGAGAAAGAAATTTTTGAAATTCTCTCACTGTTTGGGATCACATACCAAGAGCAACAACTTCAAAGCAATCATTTAAAATTTCATCGAGCTATGGCCTTGCAATTGCTGCAAGACAAAAAAGCGTTCAACTGTTTTTGCTCGCCAGCTACATTGGATGCGAAACGTGAAGCGGCAAATGAGAATAAAATACCCTATCGCTATGACGGAATTTGTGAAACGCTCTCTTCTGATCAAGTGATTGATAATCCCCTCCCCTTTACCATTCGTCTCAAAAAACCGCTCCAGTCGATCACAGTCAATGACATCATTCATGGTTATTCGACCTTTGCACCTGATGACATCGATAGTTTTATCATCATGAGCACCGACAAATATCCTACCTACAATTTTGCGTGTGCGGTGGATGATATGTTGGCGGATGTCTCTTTGATCATCCGCGATGAAGAGCACCTGAGCAATACCCCAAAACAAATTGCGATTCATGAAGCCCTCGGATATATCAAAAAAATCGAATATGCTCACGTGCCAAGCATTGTCGGTGATGATACGATAAGCGTCAAATGGCTTCTTGAAGAGGGGTATTTACCTGAAGCAATCAGCAACTATCTCATATTGCTGGGGAACACAACTCCGGTAGAAATTTTTAGTCTCAAAGAGGCAATCAAATGGTTCGATCTAAAAACACTTTCAAAAGAACCTACCCTGTTTGATATCGAAAAACTTAAATTCATCAATCGAGAACATCTCAAAGGACTTGATCCGAAAGAGCTTTCCCGCTATGTCGGATTTGCCGATGAAGAGATCGGTAACTTGGCAAAACTCTTTTTGGAAGAAATAAGTACTCTCAAAGAATTAAGAGCAAAAATCGGAGCATTTTTTGCTCCTAAAAATATTTCTGACGAATACAAAGAAAAAGTTGCAGTACTACGAGTTCTAACGCAACAAGCTCCGCATTTTGATGATTATCACTCATATAAAGAATATTTAATCAAAAAAAGCGGCTTTTCCGAACAAACTCTTGTCAAGCCTTTGCGTCTGCTTCTGAGCGGTTTGGATGATGGACCGGAAATCGCTGATATCTACATGTATCTTAAAAATTATCTAAAAGAGGTGGTCAAATGATCGCAGGAATCGTATCAGGATTGGGTGGAATAGTTCATTCACTCATTACAGTTTATATCTGGGTTTTAATCATTGGAGCGCTCCTCTCATGGGTTCGCCCCGATCCTTATAACCCTATCGTTCAGATTATCTATCGTTTGACAGAACCGGCATACCGTGCGCTTCGTCGTCTCATGCCGACCGTATTTAACGGCATAGACTTGGCACCGTTGATCTTGGTCATACTTTTGCAAGTGGTTGATGTTATATTGGTCAATGTCATCAATGCCGTGGTATTCTCCGTATGATGCGCTCAACACTAGCAGCCATTTTGCTCGCTTCAAGTGCGTGGGGGCTCAGTCTATCAGATATCAACGATAAACCCTCTTCACGCCAAAAAAACTTCCTTATATGGCAATTTTTGCACCAAGACATCAATGCTTCTCAAGCATCCGAAGCGTTTTATCAAGTTGAAAACGTCAACGATCGTTTTTTATTTGATTATGCGGCCAAAACCGATGAAATCGAGATCAAATATACCGCCATGTGTATGCAGCAGCAACCATCGGCAATTCCGATGATTGAACAAGACGATTGTTTGATGCTGGCAATCAATCCTGCCAAAGCAACCGCACTCAAATCCGAAGATCGTGAGATCATTGCCGCACGTCTGAATAACCGTTTTGGAAATACCGAATGGCTTCGTGCTATGAATCAACAAAGCTTTTATATGAGCATCGACAATCTTGCCAATGAAACAACGCTCTTTCGTCTAGCGGGTGCTCCCTACAGACATCAATATTTCAATCATTCCCTACCGCTTAATGTTTTGGATGCATTGACAAAAAATCCCCATTTTTCGCAAATCGTTTTTTTGAGCGTTACCGATACTGCAATGGATCAAATGCAAATGTCACTTAGTGCACTCAGCGGAGGGCATTTTGAACCACAGACTCATTTTTTCCTCGCGATGAACTCTGTAAAATACGGAAAATTTGATATCGCATTGGAACATCTTAAAGAGGCAAAAGGACGTTTTACCTCTTTGATTGACCGCGATAAATGTATCTTTTGGCTCTATCAAATCACCAAAGATCAAACGTATTTGAACGAACTCGCAAAAAGTCTCGATATCAACATGTACGTTCTCTATGCCAGAGAGCTTCTCCAATTGCCGACGGAAAACTATTTTACGACACTTCCAACCGTACAACGCAGTAACAGTATTAATGGTATTGATCCATTTGAGTGGCGAGAGTTTGCGGAAGAGGTGAAAGCTTCAAATCCAGAAACCATTTCTGCACTTATCGATCGATGTGACGGTAACGATTCACTCGCTGTTCAAGGTTATGTGCTTGAGCGAACCTATCAACCCTATATCCATAATTTTACGATGCCTTACGATCACTATATGAGCAATCTGACCAATGATCAAAAAGCGCTCGTTTATGCCCTTATGCGTCAAGAAACACGGTTCATTCCAGGGTTGATATCACGCTCTTTTGCGCTAGGTCTAATGCAGATCATGCCGTTTAATGTCGATTCGATCAGCAAAGTACACCCGATGAAGCCGACAACGTATTTTGATATGCTGCAACCTGAAATCAGTATTGCCTACTCGCTTACACATATGCAGCATCTCATCAACAATTTGCACAATCCGGTGTTGATAGCCTATGGGTACAATGGGGGTATCGGATCTACCAAACGTCTATTGATGGATGGAAAACGGTTTATGCCCGGCGAGTTCGAACCATTTTTGAGTATGGAATTGATCGGAAATGATGAAAATCGAGAGTACGGCAAGAGAGTTCTTGCCAATTACGTTATTTATAAGCAGATTTTTGGCGAGCCGGTGCAACTAAAGGCCATTTTTGATAATTTAATACAACCGAGCCAGTCTGATTCTTTTCGAGCTGAAGCGCTAAAGAAGAGTTTAGTTCTGAAGTAAATTGGACATAATAGTATCGGTTCCAATTATTTTGGACCGGCATTAGAGTGCGTCGTGTATCTTTCTCGTTTAAAGGTTCGATGATCGACGCTTTCTTGCCGTTAAGGGTTAACTGAAATCCATTAGTTTCTAACTCTCGGACTTTGTAGCTTCTATCATCGTTTTCAAAATAGACAGAGACAATAAAGTTCTCCCCCTCTTGATATTTTGCCGGATCGGTACGGTTTAGATACAAAGATGAGATAATTGCTTTGGTTTCCAAAGAGCGTACAATCGCACCGCTTCTGAGTTCTTCAACCGCGCGTTCATGCGTTTCGTCTATTTTAAACAAGTCAAATGTCCCTTGTTTAGCACAGCCTCCCAAAAACAATAATGCTGATACCGCTATCACTGAAAAACGCATGCCATTCCTTTACTCATCGAATAATCAGTATTATACGTCAACTCGCCTTAACCAACTTTCAATGATTGTTGATTATAATATCCCCTATTTTAATCAGAGGTCTGTTTTTTTGAAAAAACGTTTAGCCATTGCATTCACCGGTCCCTCGAACAGCGGAAAAACAACGCTGATTCTAAAAGTGGCGCGGAAGTTGATCCATGAACACCGCTTGGAAGTTGCTATTATCAAGAACGATCCAAAAGACAAAGCACAATTTGACGTGCCAGGAAAAGATAGCTATAAATTCAGTGATACAGGTGCCGAAGTGATCGTCACCTCCCCTACCCGTACCACCTATTTTTCACAACGACATAAAGAGCTTGATGAGTTGGTTGGATTGTTCGGCGACTTTGATGTCTTACTCGTGGAGGGGCTAAAAAACCTCCCGCTTCCGCGTATCAGTATCTTTAGAGGTTCTATCGATACGGACTATTTTCCGTATATGAATGCTTTGGCGATCGATGAAAGTATCGATACGTCCCATTATAGTATTCCAGAAGGGATCGATATACTCGATCTCAACAATGCCGATCAGGTGATCGAGTGGATTTTAAACAATGCAAAGGTGATGAAATGAACGTAATTCTCGAAGCGATTCAAAAAAGTGCTATTCGAATCAAACATGCGATTGATGTCAAAGATATCGGTTATTCCCAAGAACAAAACAGTTCCGGAGAAACGCAACTCCAACTCGACATCCAAAGCGATCTCATTATTGAAGAAGAGTTAAGCCGTGTAGAAGGCGTTCATACCATCGCCAGCGAAGAGAAAGAAGAGCCTATGGTGCTCAATGAGCAAGGTCGTTATTTTATTGCATTCGATCCGCTCGATGGCTCATCGCTCGTAGATGTTAATCTCAGTGTCGGATCAATCTTCGGAATCTATGAGGGTGAGTTTACTCCTAGCAAGATGGTCGCAAGCTGCTACGTTGTCTACGGACCGCGTGTTGAGCTTGTTTTCGCCGATCAAGACCATGTTTCTCTCTATCTGCTCCAAAACGGGGAATTTGAATTTGTAAAACATATTCTACTGAATGAAAAGGGAAAAATCATGGCACCGGGCGGTACTCAGCAATTTTGGGCACCGTATCATAAAGCGATGATTGATAGCTTCTTTACCCGTGGCTATCGTCTCCGCTACTCGGGCGGAATGGTACCGGATTTGCACCAAATCCTCCTCAAAGGGGGCGGACTGTTCAGCTATCCGGGAGCAAGCGACAAACCTGAAGGAAAGCTTCGTATGCTTTTTGAAGTGTTCCCTTTTGCCTTTATCTTTGAAAAAGCGGGCGGAAAAGCGATGGACGGTTATAAACGGGTTCTTGAAAAAGAACCTAGACATGTCCATGACACCAGCCCATGTTTTTTTGGCTCTAAAGAGGAAATCAAAGAGGTATTGAGTGTCTATGCCTCAGCACAATGATATTTATGAAGAGAAGCTCGATCTGACATTGAATGAGCTTCAATCATGTCAAAAGAGCCGCGATATAGAGAGCTGTTATGTCTGTGAAATGTGTATCGGCTGCGAAATTCGGGCGAAATACATTCGAAGCGTCTATGAGAGTATGTCCAAAGGTGAAACCGGCGGGTTTGATTTTTAACAAGGAAAATAAATGAAAAACTATATTACTACCCCTATTTACTACGTCAATGGAGAAGCCCATATCGGTCATGCCTACACGACCTTCATCGCCGACACATTGGCTCGATATTCTCGGCTTCAGGGAAATGAGACCTATTTGCTTACCGGTACCGACGAACATGGCCAAAAGATCGAAGAATCGGCTCAAAAACAAAACAAACCAACCCAACAATTCGCCGATGAAATCAGCGCAACGTTTCGCAATTTATGGGATGAATTTAATATTAGTTACGATCAATTCATCCGAACCACTGATGAAACCCACAAGAAAGGGGTTCAAGCGGCATTTTTAAAAATGTTTGAGAACGGAGACATCTACAAAGATTTCTATGAAGGCAATTACTGCGTCAGCTGTGAAACATTTTTCCCTGAATCCCAGCTCATGGATGGCGGATGCTGTCCGGATTGCGGCAGAGCAACGAGTATCGTCAAAGAAGAGAGCTATTTTTTCCGTCTCTCTAAATACGAAAGACCGTTATTAGAATACTATGAAGCTCATCCTGAATTCATCCTCCCTAAATCACGCCGAAACGAAGTCATCAGTTTTGTACGCGGCGGATTGAACGATCTCTCCGTGACCCGAACCAGTTTTAGCTGGGGCGTTCACTTGCCAGAATCACTCAATGAACCAAAACACGTGATGTACGTATGGCTAGACGCACTTATGAACTACGTAACCGCACTCGGATATGGTTCAGATGAAACAAAAATGAATTTTTGGCCGGCAAACGTACAACTCGTCGGAAAAGATATTCTCCGCTTTCATGCGATCTACTGGCCGGCATTTTTGATGAGTTTGGGACTTCCTTTGCCGAAGCATATCGCCGCACACGGATGGTGGACACGTGATGGCGAAAAAATGTCAAAATCAAAAGGAAACGTTGTAGATCCACGCGAAGTATCCAGCCACTACGGTGTCGAAAACTTCCGCTATTTCATGATGCGTGAAGTTCCGTTCGGTCAAGACGGTGATTTCTCGCAACGTGCCCTGATCGACCGTATGAACTCAGATCTCTCCAATGATTTAGGAAATTTACTCAACCGCATTATCGGTATGTCTGAAAAATATTCCGATTTCCGTATTGACAGCTGTGATGTAGAAAAATACCATTCAAAAGAGCTGAACGATGCGAATGCGATCATTGATACCTTGCATCCGTATCTTTATGAGCTGCAACTGCACCGTTTCCTTGAAGAGCTATGGAAACTCTTCTCTATTGGTAATAAAGCGATCGAAGAACACGCTCCATGGGTGAAAATCAAAGAGGGTCGCACGGATGAAGCTTTGGCTACCGTCGCATTGGTTGCAAACCTCTTGGCCAAAGCTTCGGTCATGCTTCATGCCGTTATGCCAAATACTACGTCCACCATTGCAGATGCGCTCGGTTTTGAGATCACGACGGAGAGCTATACATCTCTCATCCTCAACAAAACCCTCCTAGCGCCGTTCAACATCAAAAAGATCCCACCTCTTTTCCCTCGTGTTGAAGAACCGTTGATGACCGAAGCTCCTAAAGCAATGGTTGATGAAGCACCGAAGGCTGAGCCAAAACCTGCTATGGAAGATAAAAAAGTCTCTACCGTCTCTGAAGAGGGTCTCATTACTATCGATCAGTTTTTTCAAACATCGATCAAAATCGGTACCGTTTTGGACGCCGAAGAGGTACCGAAAAGTTCTAAACTTCTCAAATTAAAAGTTGATTTGGGTGAAGAGTCACCACGACAAATCGTAGCGGGAATCCGCGAGTATTACAGTGCTGAATCACTTATCAATACCCAAGTGTGTGTTGTGGCAAATCTCAAACCTGCAAAATTAATGGGCCTCCTCTCTGAAGGGATGATTCTAGCAGCAAAAGATGCGGATGGTCTTTGCCTTGTTCGCCCTGAAAAACCTCGTCAAAGTGGAAGTTCAGTGGGATGAGACTCGAAAATATCCTCGCACTGAGCAAAGGATCTTTATTAGGAGATCCTTCTGTCTCTCTTTTTGAAAGTGTCGTATTCGATCCTTCGAAAGTTAAGCGCGGATCATTTTTCGTAGCCTATTCCCCAGATGACATCGCCTTAGCACTCCAAAACGGTGCATACGGTGTTATGTTTGATAAACCTACTCAAATATGCGACAGCGAGGTTGCATGGATCAAAGTCGACAATATCGATAGCGCTCTCAAAAAACTCCTCCGTTTTTATCTCTTGGAAAAAGAGTTGCAGGTCTATGCGTGTGATCCGATCACATTGCATCTCTCATCGATGATCTCGACACCCTCAAATTTTGCCAGCATTGAAGGACCGATGTCTGCCATTTGGGATAAACTCTGGCCACTAGAAAAAAAATCGATTGTCCTTTTTTCCCCTACCCTAACCGATTCAGAAATCTTTATTGAACATTCTCAATTGATACGAGCGCAAGAAAAAACCATTACGATTATTGAACAAACTCTCTTTGAGACCTCATTTATTCATAATGATACTTTTTATGAACGCCAAATGCTTTCTCCGTTTTTCATCCCCTATTTGGAACACCTTCTCTTTTTCTATACCTTTTTACGGATTCCGTTTCAAATCAAAGGGTTTAGCAAAATGGGACATTTCATCCCCGTCTTTACCAATTCAAGGTTAGAGAGCAAAGAGTTTGGAAGCAGTGATCGCGTCGTTATTTTCGAACCTTTGCTTGAGCTCATCGATGAGCAAATCGACTTTTTGGATGCTCAAGCTTCTTGGGCAAAAATCATCTATCTTCTCCCGGAGTCTATGCGTTCAAGTTTGACAATCGGAGTCGAAAATTTTCTCTTTTACCGCTATACCGAAGAGGTACTCTCAATCTTACAAGCTAAAAGTTTCCATTTTGCACTAGTCGCGGGGGTAGATAAAAGTATTTTGAACCCTTCACGTTCCGCTATGAGACAACTCGAACTCGATTTTTAACCAATTCGAATAGTTTTCAGTTCAGCACGCAGCTCTTTTTCATTTTTTAAAATCGAACGTACACAGGAGTGAAACTCCTTGGAGTGATTCATATGGCGCAAATGAGCCAATTCATGAACAATGATATAATCGATATGTTCATACGAGAGCTGCATCATCATCGTGTTCAATGTCACGACACCCGCACTGCTGCAGCTTCCCCATCGTCGCCGCATTTTTTTAAATCGTATCTCTTTCGGATGCAAATCCATCTTTCGCGCATAATGCGATACGCGTGATGGAAGTGTCAATATCGCTTCTTTTTTATAAAAATCGCAGTAATATTTTTCAATATGAAGCGTATTTTTTGCTTTTTTTACCATTTGTGATAGATTCGGCAGTTGCGCCACAGAAAGGCATTCTCCTCGAAATCGGATCGTTTCTCCGAGGACATGGTTCGATGCAACAGAATTAACTATCTCTTTTAGTTTCGATCGTATCCAATTTTCTCTCTCTTTTAAGATCAATCGCAGACGCTTTTCATCTTTGATAGGAGTTCGAATACATACTTCACTGTTATGCTTGATTGTGATGTACGTATTACGATTATAGGGACGATAATGGATTGTGATCGGAGAATTTTCGGCGTTAAACATAGACGATAGGATCAATCGCTCCGGCCCGTTCAAATCCACGCAAACGAAGACGGCAGCTGTCACAGACACCGCACGCTGCATCTTCACTTTTATAACAGCTCCATGTAAGATGAAGCGGTACATTGAGTATTAGTGCTTCTTGTACGATTTGTGATTTTTGCAGATGCACTAACGGCATCTCAATCGTGATCTCGGTTGTCTCTTTTGTCCCTAAATTAGCTGCTTTTTGAAACGTCTGGATAAAGTGTTCTCGACAATCGGGATAGCCGCTGCTATCCTCCTCAACGACACCGATAGCAATGGCAGAACACCCCTCTTTTTCGGCAATTGCCGTAGCAATAGAGAGAAAGATCCCGTTGCGAAACGGCACGTATGTAATCGGTACACCGGGTTCAATCCCCTCTGTCGGTACCTCTATAGTATGATCAGTCAACGCCGATGCTCCAATGGCTTTGAAAAAATCAAGATCAATCTCATATTTTTCCGATACTCCCAAATCCTCACAAATGGCACGAAAGCAAGAGAGTTCTTTGGTTACGGTACGTTGTCCGTAATTAAAATGAAGGGCGACGATCTCATAGCCGCGTGAGCGCATAATATAAGCGACAAGGGTCGAATCCATCCCTCCGCTCATAATACAAAGTGCTTTTTTCATACTGTTTACCTCTTCTTGTGATTGTAGCGACGTTATCCTTATGCTACAATTTAACTCAATGCCCTATTTTACGGAGTTTCTGCCGTGTATTTTCATGGGGTTGCCAAAAGGTTGCCATAATCAAAGTGCAATATTATTGACTTTTGAAACGTCAACCCGTAGCGATCCTGTATAGTGATTTCTATTTACCCTATCATCAACATGACCCATAATGTCTAAAATCCAGTCGGTTGGATAACCGTATTCTTTCAAAAGAGTGTTGAATGATCTTCTAAGATCATGGATAGTTCCATACTTAAAATTATTCTCACTCAACAACCTTTTAAATCGAAACGTCATAGTTGCCGATCCGTAATAGCTATTGCCAGATTGATTGATAAAAACATGCTCTCTTAAACCGCTAAACATCCGTTGACGCATCAATGCTTCTTTGCATTGTGCAAACATCGGAACAAAACGGATCTTTCGAGATTTTGTCTCATCCTCAACTCCTCCGACTATTCGGCTATCAACTCTGATAACCTCTTTATCGAAATCTATATCATCCCATTTAAGACCGACTAACTCAGAGCCGCGCATACCAGTAAAAAAAGCTATTTGGATATAGTTTTTTAACTGACCTTTTGCGGCTCCTAAAATAGCTCTGATCTCATCCTCAGAATAATAAACCTTTTCTTTTACGGCTTGCTTTTTAGGAAGTTTAACAAGTACGACAGGGTTTTTCCTTATGATATCGTCATTCGTTGCGGTTTGCATAACCATATTCAAATACGCCCGATCGGTTGCTATTGTTTGCGGTGACAACCCGCTTTCTCGCTGCCATTTCATTATGTGCGTAGTTTTAATATCAGTTAATAAAAACTCTCCAAACCGCTTGTTTTCAGACATCTTGAAATCGCATATCCGAACAAACGTTTTTTTAATACGCTCGTGAACATATGCTCTTCTATTGTCGCTTGTAAGATCAAGAACCATCATCCCATACTCTCGTAATGTAAGATCGCTATAATCTTCTTTTTTGGGTTGGTATTTTTCCTCAAATAACTCGCGGTATTCGGTATCAAAGTTTTTTTCATACCATTTTAAAAGCCGTTTATCTGCTTTCTTTCCAGTAGAAATTCGCTTACGAGTTCCAAACATATCGCTGTCTAACGTAATTATGTCGTGTTGGTTTGCGTAAACTCGACGTATCATTGATTTCTCCTTGATATGTCGGTCACTGACAGAGAGAATTTTACAGCTAAAATGCTTTTATTTTGACTATCGGTAATGATCTGATATTGATATACCATAGTTTTCCCCGCTTTACAAAGTCCTCAGGATTCAGATTGTTGTAACACCATTTGCGTAGTCCGTCGATAGTTTTATATCCGCACTCGGTTGCAAATTCCCGTGTAATTGGATACCACTGTGGTAATGATCGGTGAAGGACTAAAATCGTATCGAGCTTTTCGTTCAGCTCTTGGAATTTCTTATCAAGCATTTGATCCCCTTAAAACACATCGGGAATCAGTTTACGTCGTTGCATCTCATTGGTGAGTGCAATGTATCGGTAGGACAGATCATCATACAAGGGCGAATCCATTTCCAAACCGTCCATTTCCATTGAGAGCTTTTCATCCAGATTCCACAATCCCTCATCACTATAGGTTTTAAGTTCATCTTCAAACGTTAGCTCGATTGTATGATCCTCATGCAGGTTTTTAATATTCTGCCGTAGTTCAAACTCCGCTTTCGCCCTTTGAAGTACATCGAGGAAGAACAGCAATGTCGGATCGTTTTTATGTACCAGTAATCGTGTAATGACCTTTTTAATCGATTTCTCCGCATCTTGCAGTGAGTATCGAAAGCTGATTCGCTCTATCTTCTCTAATGGGGTATTAATCTGCATAAACTCGGTGATGCTGTAGTTCTCTTTGATATAGTCCCAGATAGGCAAAGTATCAGCCCGTTTGCGATTAGGAGAGTTTAATTGCTTCTCGCTAATGCTTTGCGTATCAATTAGCCTTATTTGATCGCAAGCGTGTTTAAACAGTGTTTCTGATCGTTTGAGAGCATCATCTATCGTATCGATACCGTATTGCTTTAAATACTCTCTATGCATCTCAAATTCAACGTTAAAGATCGGTTGCTCCAAATCCATCCCATTGATTCCGAAATGGTTGTACATGATCTCACGTTTGATTGCTGATGCGTTTTGAAGCTCTTTATGCTTATTGTAGATACGGAGTAAAAAGGGTTTCTTACCCACATAGTATGTTTCCAGTTCATAGGCATTAGAACGCTCACCAATGTTCGCGGAATGATTTTGCTTCTTTGACAAAATCATTTCTTTACGTAGATAGCTGAAATCGTGTTGGATGAACATGTTTAGATCAATTCGGGTTATTGGAAATACTTTCATCGTGTATTCACCCAAGAACTTTGTATTAACATACTCTATAAGCGATTTTAAGCCCAGTGTATAGATTCCTATTGCATTGAGCTGTATTCGGATATTATGAATGTTGGTTGCTTTCTCAGGGTCTTTAAAACCTGATCTAAAAAAGTCATGATTGAACCAGTGAAAGCCATCTCTACCCATACCGCTATAAACGACATCGATCCCGTTAATGGTTACCGTAATGTCATTATCCGCATACTGATAGTTTAGGCTTTTAAAATAGGCTTTCTTATCCTCGATCTGATTCACAATGTCCTCATATAACCGATCATAGAAAGCACCGCTTTGTGCAAAGTAATAGAGAGCATCAATACCACTTACAAAGGGTATATTTTTGACATGACTATTTTGCAATGTGTTTTCCTTTCGACGTTTAACGTCATTTTTTATTTGCTAATTCGTTATTGGGAGAATGTTATTTGACTTATGTCAGGGGGTGTTACTAGAACCCCCTGAGCCTAAAGGTGCTTTGTTCGGACAGCCCGCATCCCATGCAGGCACCCGTCCGAGCCAAAGCACACGGTTAAATTCCAAAGAAAGTGCATTGTCCGAAGTAAGAGACATCGACCTCAATCTGTTTGCCTTCCATGCCAATATATTTGGCAACTTTATCGGCTGGGATCGTAAGATCAACTAGTTCGCTTTTTGACCCGTTCTTGACCGTTTTTTCGATCAGTACTTGGATGCGATGTTTAACAACGGGGATAGAGGTTTCTTTATCGACATAGGTCGTTTCATAATCCCCGATCTTCGTACCTTTTAATTTAAGGCTCATAGGTAACTCCTATAAAGTAAGATAGTTACCAAGTACTTGGAATTTGCTATAGCTGAGGAAATTATATTGATTCGGGGAAGCCTAGAACAGGTTAAATTCTGGAAATTTTAACCTTGATTTTTTCTTGAAATTCATATAGGAATTCCGTGTCTTCAAGCGCAGGAATGTTTTTCACTTTACCCTTACGTACATATTCAAACAATGGAACACAATCAAAATGTGTACGTACTTGAATAGGTTGTTTAAATTTTCGATGATCTGTTTTCTTCTTCTTGGTATCAATTTTAAATATATATCCCAAAAAATGATCTATATATGAAGCCAACGTTTCTAGAGGAAGATGGTGTTCTAACCCCACTATTTTTTGAATATAAGAATTTTTCAAATAGAGTTGCGAAATAGAAATTTTCAAGCTATTAATTATGTCTTTCTTTTCAACTCTCAGTGTACTGTTGATATAACCACCTATAAATTCTAAAGCTTGAATTTCTTCTGGACTAGCACACTTCATTTTCTCAATTCCAAAGTGTTTTATTGCAGATAATATATGATCTGTTGCATACGGGTCTTTAATATAATCGGACACAACATTTTTGTATACCCTGGGTTTTACAATCCCATTGTGCATATTTTCTTTCATATATGGACTTAAGGGTACAAGCGTTTTTTCTGTGTTATTACTAGAGTTTAAGGCAGTTGTACGATCCAGTGAATCTGATTTTTTATAATAATTTTCACGTACTCTTAACATTTCACTATACAGACTAAAAATATCAAATAATTGATTTAATAGCACAGGTACAAGTTTGCCATCTACTTCAATCAATTTGTCATATTCTGATAAATTGTATAGGGTATTTTCTAATATTCCCGTTTCATCTGTGA
>NZ_NSIU01000035.1 GCF_002633015.1 Sulfuricurvum sp. PD_MW2
ATGAATAGTTATACTACATATAAGAAATTAATCGCTAAAACAGTCATTCTCTCTCTCCTTACCAGTTTGGCTGTGGCTTTTATATACGGAATCTATATCAAAAAACGGGCGATCGACGATCTCGCTCGTGTGGATGCCCGAAAAACCAGTCGATTGGCATTCGAAGCTCTTTATTCAGCGATGGAAAAAGGGTGGAGCAAACAAGAACTGGATGCCATCATCGTCCGCTTGAACGAAGTCGAACCGCAAATGAAAATCAGTGCGTATCGCAGTCCGATCGTTGCGGAGTTATTCGGTGATCACGGCAATGATAAAGCGATCCGTGAAAATGATCCTATGGTAGCGAAAGCGATGCGTGGGGAGGATGTTTTGACGGGGGATGAGGAAATCCGCTATCTTTATCCGATTGTTGTAAAACAAAAATGTCTTGCATGTCATACCAACGCAAAAGTAGGGGATATCAACGGCGTTATAGATGTCCGTTTTCCGGTAGCGAATCTCAAAATCTCTTTGACGACGATGATTAACTCATTTATTGTCTTTTTTGTCTTCTTTACGATTATTATTTTTGCTATTTTGTATTACAAACTGAACAAATTGCTCGTTCAACCGATCAAACAATTCATTGGGATGATCCAAGAGATCATCAGCAATAATGATATGGCGAAACGGATCAGTTTGAAAACAAAAATCATGGAAGTCAAAAATATTGAGAACTATTTCAATAAGATGCTTGATTCTATCCAAGATTATTATGAAAAACTTCAAGAACTCTCCGATCGTGATTATCTCACGGGACTCTATAACCGTCGTAAATTTGAAGAGTTTTTGACCTATGAAGTGAAGCGGTCGGTGAGACATCGTCACAAATTTACGATTTTGATGATCGATCTGGATAATTTCAAATACATTAACGATACCTATGGGCATGCATCGGGGGATTTGGTCCTCAAAGAGGTCACTCAAATTTTTGCTTCCAACCTTCGTAATGCCGATATCTTGGCCCGTATCGGTGGGGATGAGTTTGCCGTTATTCTCCCTGAGACATCATATGAAAACGGCCATGCAGTGGTTGAAAAACTTCGTGCGTCTCTCGAATCTACTCCGATATCATTGATGTTTGATCAGGTTTCATTGACCGCAAGTTTCGGTATTGCCGAATACCCCGAACAAGGTGAAAATATCGAAGCATTGTTGACCGGATCGGATTTAGCGATGTATAAAGCCAAACGTGCCGGTAAAAATACGATTGCACGTGCCGATCAAAGCGATCAAGAGATGGCGACTGAAATTCAGAAAAAAGGGGAGTTTTTACGTCGTGCTATTGATGAAGATCGCGTCGAGCCGTTCGTTCAACCAATCTATAGCGTAAAAACGGGAGAGATTTACGGGTATGAAGTGTTGGCACGTATTCGAGACGGTGAGCGCTATATGGCCGCAGGACAATTTATCGAGGTTGCTGAAAGCCTCGGTTTTGCATGCAAAATAGATCAGATCATTTTAACGAAAGGGCTGATGGCTCGAGAAGAGAGAAGCTTATGGAATAAACGTTTCTTCTTTAATCTCTCAACAAAAAGCCTTTTTGGAGGTGAATATATCGATGTGATCAAGTCTCATTATGAAAAAGAACCTGAATCTTTTCAATCGGGTGTGACGATAGAGATCTTAGAGCGTGAAGCGATTCATAACGTAAACGGTTTAATGGATATTATCGAAGAGATGAAAGAAATCGGGATCTCTTTTGCGCTTGATGATTTTGGATCAGGATTTTCATCGTTTGTGTATCTGAAATACTTTGATACCGACTTTGTAAAAATTGACGGAGAGTTTGTCAAAAATATTGTCGTCAATGAAAAAGATCGTATTTTTGTAAAACATATTCATCAAATTTCCAAAGAGTTCGGTAAAAAAACGATTGCGGAGTATGTTGAGGATGAAGAGACGCTACAAATTCTCAAAGAGATCGGTGTTGATTATGCACAGGGGTTCCATTACGGTCGCCCCCATCAGCTGTAAGGGTTAGCTTAAAAGCGCTTTTGCGCATTCGTTGATCCGTTTGCCATCCGCGGTCGCACCGAGTGTTTTTGACGCAGCTCCCATGACACGTCCGATATCTTTCATCGAAGCGGCACCTGTTTCGGCGATGATTGCAGCGATTGCAGCTTTTAACTCTTCGTCATTGAGTTGTTTTGGCAAATAGGTCTCGAATATTGCTGCCTCTGCAGCTTCTTGATCATACAAATCGTCTCGTCCCGCTTCACGGTATTGTGTCATGGCGTCTTGACGCTGTTTGACCTGTTTTTGGATGATTTTGATGATATCTTCATCGCTGAGTTCTTTACGCTCATCTACTTCGATTTGTTTCATGGCACTGCTGAGCAAACGGAGTGCATCACGGAGTGGAACGTTTTTCTCTTTCATTGCCGTTTTGATGTCATTATTGATTTGTTCTTTTAAACTCATTAAAAATCCCTTGGAACTATTTTTGCTTATTATAGCTAAATATAACTCGGATGGAAGAATGCGCATACCACTTTATTTATCGATACTTTCTGCATCGTTATTGTTGAATGGATGCAATGCGCGTCTGACGGAGCCTGAAATCACGTTCGCACCCCCTAAATATGTGGAAGAGATGCCATCACGCGAAGAAGAGAATACTTTTGTTGCGCGAGGGAGCTTGTTTGGTCAAGGGGATAGTCCTCTTTTTTCCGATCACAAAGCGATGCATGTCAATGATGTTGTTACCGTTGTCATCTCTGAGACGGCGAGCAGCTCAAATGTGGGCAAAAAAGCGTTATCCGAAGCCGATACGCTAGGATTGAACGGTGGGGTATTCACCGCAACCGGAGGCAATTCTGCCGTTGGATCAGCGGTTGGAAAACTAAATGGACTGGGCAATATCGGCTTTACGGGAGGATCGACGTCTTCGTTCGCCGGTTCAGGCAGTGCTACGAAAAATGCTTCATTCACGACAACCGTATCCGCTCGTATCGTGAAAGTAATGGCAAACGGCAACTATTTCATCACCGGTCGTCGAGAGATCATGGTGGACGATCAAAAACAGATTATGCAGCTTAGCGGTGTGATCCGGCCGTATGACATCGATCAAAACAATCAGATCAACTCCGCGAAAGTTTCCGACGCAAAAATACTTTATGCCAATGAAGGCGATGTGGATCGTGCAACACAGCGCGGATGGGGAAGCAAACTTGTCGAGGCTGTTTGGCCGTTTTAACTACGATGTGAGGCAATCGGAATTTGCTTCCGATTTGCTGCGTTTTTACAGAGTATTGTATTCCGAAGGTTATCGAATCATCTGCATCGGATCGATATGGGCATTTCGTTGTGTGACTTGGAACATCAACTCTCTTCCGACACGCCCGATAATCGAACCTTGTTTCAGGCGTTTTCCAACTTCTACTGTCGGAGCGATTTTATCCAGATGAGCATAAATGGTGTGTAGACCGTTGTCATGTTCGATAATGACGACATTCTCTAGCATCGCGGTCGGTTTTGCCAAAATGACTTTTCCATTCAGAACCGTTTTGACTTTGGCATCGGCTTCTGTCGGTCGCAGTGAGACGGAATCGTTGAAAATTTTGATTCCGTAGATCGGATCGGTATAAGGACCGAACCGTTTGGTTACAACATAGCCATCCAAAGGGGCAATGGTGTGTTCTCCGGAATAGGCCGCAACGCTCGATGGACTGTATTGCGCTACTGCTTGTTTCACATCTTCCGGTACCGGTTTTGATCCCGGCTTTTGCGGAACGAGCGGAGGAGGAGCTTTTTTAGGCTTTAGAGCCTGTTGCTTGATAATGTTGAGGCTAGCAAGGGTATTTTGGAGAGAACGTTGCTGATTGAGGATTTTATCGAGTGATTTTTTGTATTCGTTTTTCTCTTGTTCGAGTTGAACGATCGCTTTTTCATTTGCCTTTTTCGTCTCTAAAACTCTATTTTTTTGCTGATCAATAACCGAAATGGATTGTTTTAGAACGGTTGTCTGAGACGATAAGCCAGAAATTCGTTCCGCATTGGAAACAAAAATGGCATTGAGATCTCTGATCTCTTGTTGAATTTGTTTCAGATGGAGTTTAAGGGCTTCTTCGGTAATGATGGAACCGACCTCTTTTGCCCGATCATCGTTGATCAGTAAGGATATAGAGGTATTTCGAGCAATCGCAAAAACCAGACGTTGCTCTATCTCGTTTTGGGTTTTGATCAATAGGGTTTGCTGTGCCTCTAACCCTTTTAGCGTCATTTTATTGGTTTGGTAAACATTCTCTTTGGATTTGAGTTCTTCAACAAGGGTATTGAGTTTTTCTTGTTGACCGTCCACAATCTGACGCTGTTGCATAATTTTAGAGGCAGTTGCTTCAAGTTTTGCATTGAGAGTAGAGTAGGTTTGCTTGGTCTGGTTCAGCTGTTTGGAGGTATTTTGAATTTTTTCATCAATTTTAGCTCCCGTCAAGGATGCCGATAACACTGAGATCACAAGGAGGGAAAGGGGAATTCTCATTTATTCCTCTTCGTCATTACCGATCACAATGGTCATTGTGAGGATGATTGAGACACTAAGTGCGATTATGAGTGATCGGATGCCATCCTGAAGAAAATCAAACAGATCGATAGTAATGCCAACCGTATTGAGAAGCAAATCCATCCATCCGTTCTCTTCTATGACAAAAAAAGCGATACACACTACGATTGTAGCGATAATGGCATCGACGATAGCAAGTCTGAACAAAACAGCCGAACGGAGCCACACGGGAGCCCCAAAGAGTGCCATGATCGACATTCTCTCTGCATGTTGGAACTGCCATAAACGCATCTCTTTTAGGATGAGCAATGAGGTGACTGCTGCGATTGCGATAGAGAAAATTTGGACGACGTCTTTGAATAATAGCATCAGTTTATAGACGGTATCGTGCGTTTGAGCATACCCTTCAACACGCTGTATAGAGCTATTTTTCTGGAGTCGTTTCTGAAGTTTTGAAATCTCTTCAGGTGTTGGAAAACGGCTTAGATAAATTCGATAAAACTTTGGTAAAGTCAATTTGAGCAATTCAAGATTTTTTTTCGACATCTCTCCCTGCAAACGCTGTAAAACTTGATCGGTCGCGATAGGTTCGCTACGGTCGATGATAGAATCCATCGCTTTGAATTCATCCGGGCTCAGCGTTTTGTTGGCAACAACAATGATCGAATAATCGTTTTTGAGGCGTGTTTCATAGGCTTTGATGGTACGATCAACGGCAACATAGATCTGTACCGCAAATAAAACGGTAAAAAGGGCAACGATAAGTGAGATATGGTTTTTAAGCGATTTCATGAATATTTCCCATCTCGATGTGAAAATGTTTGTACGGTACGCTGATGGAGGAAGGGATACGGTGTGTGACGACGACAATGGTTGTTTTGAGTTGCGTATTAGCTCCCTCCAACAAATTCCAAATAACTTCGGAGGAGTACTCATCCAGATTTCCGGTCGGTTCATCTGCTAAGATCAAAATCGGATTATGCGCCAATGCACGAGCCATTGCAACGCGTTGCTGTTCACCGCCGGAGAGTTCTGGAGGGTATTTTCCTGCTTGGTGGCTCAGTTTGACATGTCCCAAAAGTTTTTGTACCTGAGGATCGCTCACCTCTTTGGTATACCCTGAGATAATGAGAGGAAGCATCACATTTTTTTCAATTGTCCACTCTTTGATCAGTTTGTAGTCTTGAAATACAATACCGACATGGCGGCGCAGAAAGTTGAGTTTGGAGGTACTGATGCGGTTCATCTTGACACCACCGACAACCAATTGCCCCCCTCTGGGTTCTATAGCACCGTACAGGGATTTGAGTAAAGTCGATTTTCCGCTTCCGCTGGCACCGGTGATAAAGACAAAACTTCCGGCATCAATCGAAAAACTGGCTTTGCTGATGATGGTTTCAAACTCTTTGTAAGAGAGGGATAGATTTTCGGCAATAATTACTTTATCCATGTAACAGCTCGTCTAGTAAGATATGGGCTTTGAGATTTGCGGATGAACGGACGGGAAGATCGGGATAATATCGAGGATGACCGTTTTCGATAATCACATAGGTACTCTCGGGACGATCAAAACTTCCCATCGCAAGACGGATTAGTCGATCGTTTTCGTTGATGTCATACAGTCGTTCAACGTGTATAAATCCCCATTCGCGTTTGTAGGTCTCTTTGGAGAGTGCATCGATCGTATCGGATACAATATTGGAAGCGGTGAATGCAAATGTCATCGTCTCATCGGGTTCAGGTGATTCGACTTCGCACGTAAAGGTGACATCGTAGATGTTTTTTTCCATCTTTTTCCAGCGGTCTTCATATTTGCTGACAATAGCGATATCTTGGTTTTTACGAACGTCAAAACGGCTTTGGCGCGGTGAACTGAACGTCTCAAGCGCAAATCGGTAGTAATTTTCACTGTCGGTTCGAAGCTCCAATGTTCCTCCCACTTTGAGTACCCGCTCCGACTCTTTTAAAAACGCTTCGGAGATAACGCGACGATGGGGTTTTTTGTCCCATGGTACCGGAAAATGGACATAGATTTTACCGACGATATTGGAGGGGACGAACTCCAAAAACAGGCGTGCATCGTAGTCTAAAATCATAATATTGTTTAGGTTTTGGATGACGATTTGTTTAAGAGCTTGCTCAATCGAGGGTTTATGGATTTCAAGTCCGATAAAGAGAATATCGGGATTGGCAGCTGCTTGATGCAGAAGATGGCGAGCCGAACCGAATCCTATTTCAATCCGTACTTCGCGCTCCGTCGGGAAATTATCCGCAAAATACGAGATGGTCTTGAGCGCGTCGTGTGTTTTAAGATGGGTGTTTTCCGGTGCATTATCGACATTTGAATCGATGATGGTTGCGTTGGAACACTCAGCGTATGCCAGCATTGCATGCTTGAGGATAAAATTGGGTGAAGGACGGGTTACTTTATCGCTTTTGAGGAGCTTTTTTGGACCGTTTTTACAGACCAAAAAGAACTCTCTCCCTTTGTACCGTGTTGCAATAAGTGAGCCTTCATCAGGGTTTTTATAATCGGCTTGAAATAAAAACTCTACTTCCCCTCGCGTTGTCGGAAAAGTGAGAGGATTGAACGATTCGAGATGTAAATGCGGCATTCTCTATTTAGCCTCATATCGAAGTTCGATAGCTTGAGTAGGGAGCGATCGAATTCCGTTTTTATCAACACTTAAAATTTCATACAGATAATCGGTATCAGGTCTGAGATCGGTATCGCGGAAACTGGTAGTGGTGATATTGTTGATATCGATACTTTCGCGCGAGATCCAGCTCGTTTTCGTTGTTTTTACAACGGTATTGGAAACCGTTCGCGGATCGGTATTTCTCCATTGCAATTCAGCCGTCTTATTAACGATTTTTCCCTCATAGGCTATCGGAGTTTGAGGTTTTGAGAGGGTTGAACCTTGGGTCGCAACGGAAGATTGAAGCCCCTCTAAGCCGTCTTTATCGACAGTAGTGATTTTGTAGAAATAGAATTTACCGTCTTCGGTGATATTGTCGGTAAATGTATTGGTTTCGAGTTTCACATGATAATCAAACGATCCGTTCGGTGTGGATGAACGGTAGATATTGTAATGACTGAGATCATTGATTGTGCTCGGTTCCCATTTGAGTGAAATCGCACGTGGCAGATCATTGGTGGAACTGATATTGCGGATTTCCGGCGGAAGCGGTTTTGTGATCACTTTGCTTGTTTCACTCGCTTCGGTTGTGAGTTTGTCAAACGTGGTTGCTTTGATTCGGTAATGGTAGACTTGGCCGTCTTTGAGCTCGCGATCGATAAATTCAGCATTCAAACGACCGCTGATCGTTGCGATGGCATTCCATTTTTGCTCCGTTGCGTCTTGGCGCTCGATGACATAACCGTTGATTTTCCCATTCGGATGCGGACGCCAAAGGAGTTTTGCACTGCGCGGCATATTGCCGATCGCTTGAAAAAAGCTCACCGGAGCAATCATCGGCTGTGTTGCAACGAGCATTGTTTCACTCGCGACCGATTCTGTCCCCTCTTTGGTGATAGCGGAGAAACGGTATTGATACTCGCTGCCTGGTTTTAGATCATTATCAACGAAATGGGTTGCAAAACGGCTTTCGATCGTTGCGACGCGTTGAAGTTTTTGATCTTCAGCTCCCGGTGTATTGCGATAGACATAGTATCCGCTCACTCGCGGGTCTTCGAGCGGTTTCCACTCAAATGCGATCGAGGTGATATCGGCGATAAACCCGTTCAATGAGGGTGTAGGAAGTGTCGAATCAATCGTAACGGTTTTTTGTGGAGCCGGCTGAGGAGCACACCCGCTAAATAGACTCAGTGCTAAAGAGACGCTCAATGCGTATCGGATCGATGAGTGCATGCAATTCCTTTGAATCAAAATGTTTATGTAAATAATCTTCCACCACTGATCCCAGCGGAGCGGTAAAATTTACCCTGCGCTGAGTCGTTGGATGGGTAAAATAGAGGTTGTATGCATGAAGCAAGATACGTTCCATTTTATCGCTTTTCCCCGAGCTTCCATAGAGATGATCCCCAATAATATGGCGGCTTATGGACTCGAGATGAACCCGTATTTGATGGGTGCGGCCGGTGAAGAGCTTGCAGGCGATCAGCTCTTCGGATTCATCATGGCTTACGAGAAGTTTGGCAAATGCCGTTTTTGCATTTTTACCATTTTCGTTGATCGCCATTTTGAGTCGATTATGGGTGCTTCGTCCGATAGGACGGTCGATAGCGGTGATATTTTCTTTCATTGCCGGGGTGATCACGGCGAGATAATAGCGTCCCATGGTTTTATCTTGGAGTTGAAGCGAGAGAGCCTCATGGGCTTCGTTGTTTTTGGCGATCACCATCGCACCGCTGGTTCCCCGGTCGAGCCGATGGACGATTCCGTGGCGTTCTTCTCCGCTCAGGGTCGAGAGACTGATCCCTTTGTGTTTGAGCCAGTCTACAAGAGTCGGTTCTTTGACACTCGGTGCGGGATGTACGGTGAGGGAACTGGGTTTGTTAATGACGAGAATATCATCATCTTCAAATAAAATGTCGACGTCAAAATCGATCTCTTGTGCAGGGGTTGATTTTTGCTCAGGAAAACGGATGCTCACGTGTTGAAGCGGTTTGAGTTTGAGCCCCGATTTTGCGGTTGATTTACCGTCGACTGTGACACAGTTTTGCTCGATCAGCTGGGTGATTTGGTTGCGTGTTTGACCGAGTTGCTGTGTTAAAAAAACATCCAGACGGACGGCTTCTTCGGTGGTAAAAATAGTTTCTTCATGTGTCAAAACAGGTTCCCTTTTGGATAATGTAAAATAAAGTTATAAGCCCGCTATGCTACAATTAGCAAAAAAAATGAAGGACCGTAGTGCTTAATATTGATCGTCGAATTTTAGCACACTTTGATTTCATCACCATTATCTTATTGATTCCGCTCATTTTTACTTCAGGTTGGCTCATTTATGAGATTCATCCGATGTTGGGGCAAAAACAGATGTTTTACAGTTTCGTGGGTGTGGGTGTATTCATCGTCCTTTTTCTCCTCCCGATACGCCGAATGTTATGGATGATTCCCATCGCGTATTGGACGAGTATCTTGCTGTTGATCGCCGTAGAGTTCGTCGGACATTCCCGTCTTGGGGCAAAACGGTGGATTGAAATCCCCTTTATCCATTTTACCCTTCAGCCCTCGGAACTGCTCAAACCCGCCTTTGTGTTGATGCTGGCCTATCTCATCAGCCGCACACCGCCTCCGCGGGACGGGTATCGTCTCAAAGAGTTTTTGAAACTTTCTGTCTATATTTTATTGCCGTTTTTTCTGATTGCCAAAGAGCCTGATTTGGGGACGGCTACGGTGTTGGTTTTGCTCGGATACGGTATTTTGTTTATCGTTGGGGTACATTGGAAAATCTGGATCGGGATGATTACCGCATTTGTGATCTCATTGCCGCTCATCTATTCTCAGATGCACGATTATCAAAAACAGCGGTTGCACGATTTCGTCGGCGAAAAACCGAGTTACCACGTCGAACAGTCGATTATCGCCGTCGGATCGGGGGGATTTTTTGGTAAAAACAAAGAGGATGCTACACAGACGCAAATGAAATTTCTCCCTATCGCCTCGAGTGACTTTATCTTCGCTTACGTGGTCGAGCGGTTTGGATTTTTCGGTGCGTTGATGCTGATTATGCTTTATGCGGCATTGATTACCCATCTGCTCCTAATCGCCTTTTGGACGGAGGATTATTATATCAAGGTTGTCGCGGGGGGATTATCGCTGCTCTTTTTCATCTATATGTCGGTCAATATCGCGATGACGATTGGATTTGCCCCCGTTGTGGGGGTTCCTCTGCCGATGTTCAGTTATGGGGGGAGTAGTTTTATCAATTTTGTTATTATCTTGGCGATTTTGGAAAACCTGCTGGCATATCGTTTCCGCTATTTGTACGGGGATACGGGTAAAAAAAGCTTTCTCTAATGATAGAGCGTTTATAATTGCGCTCTTTCAAAACGGGTCAATAGTTCAGTGGTTAGAGCCCCCCGCTCATAACGGGGTTGTCGCAGGTTCAAATCCTGCTTGACCCACCACCTTCATCATCTAACACATTTATAAAAACTCATATTGAAATATCTTTTAAAACACGCAATGTAGCCACACATGTTTTTTTTGATCGACCAATTAGAATGAGTCAAATATTGAGAAATAAGTAATCTACATTTTCTTTAGCACATAGTCTATTATAATCGGATACTTAATATAAACGGCTATAATACCCATAAAATTAATTCAATATTGGTGCATTATGAGCGAAGAACAAAAGAGAATATTGCAAGATAAACTTTGGGGTATTGCAAATATTCTTAGAGGTAAAATGACAGCTGATGATTATAAAGACTATATATTAGGCTTTATATTTTATAAATACCTTTCAGAAAAAATTGAACTTTTTATCAATACAGAGCTTTTAAGTGAAGATGACTTTGAATTTGCCGACATTAATGAATCGATGGAAGACTATGAAGAGTTACTAAAAGATTTACAAAAAGATACAGTTGAAGAACTTGGATATTTTTTAAAACCAAATGAGCTTTTTTCATATATAGCTAAAAAAGGAAATAATGAATCAGAAGGTGAATCAAACTTTATCTTGGATGATTTGGAAACTATCTTAAAAAATATAGAATCATCTACAATGGGTACAGAGTCACAAGATGATTATGAAAACCTTTTTGAAGATTTAGATCTTACCTCTTCAAAGCTTGGTAAAAGTGAAAAAGCAAAAAATGAACTCATCGCCAAAGTTCTGGCAAAACTTGATGAGATAGACTTCAAACTTCACGATACAAATGCAGATATTTTGGGTGATGCTTATGAGTTCCTTATAGGTGAATTTGCAAGTGGAGCAGGTAAAAAAGCAGGAGAATTTTATACCCCTCAAGAAGTATCAACTCTTTTAGCTCAAATAGTGACAAGCAAAAGAAAACCAGCGACTATCTATGATCCAACTTGTGGTTCTGGTTCACTTCTTCTTAGGGTTGCAAAAGCACTTCCAAAAGATGAACATCCAAAATTTTACGGTCAAGAGCTTACACGAACTACCTATAACCTTGCTCGTATGAATATGATACTTCACGGTGTACATTATCGTGATTTTGATATAAAAAATGAAGATACCTTAGAGCATCCAGAACACCGTGGCATGGAATTTGATGCTATCGTTGCTAATCCTCCATTTTCTGCTCATTGGTCAGCTAGAGAGCTATTTTTGAGTGATGATAGATTTTCTCACTATGGAAAACTAGCCCCTAAAACAAAAGCAGATTTTGCATTTGTACAACATATGATTTCTCACTTAGCAGAGAATGGAACTATGGCGGTTGTGCTTCCTCATGGGGTTCTCTTTCGTGGAGCATCAGAGGGGCATATACGAAAATATATGATAGAAGACAGAAACTACATCGATGCGGTGATAGGACTACCTGCAAATATATTTTTTGGTACACCTATACCTACATGCATTTTGGTACTAAAAAAATGTAGAGAAAATCCAAATGATATACTTTTTATCGATGCAAGTGGCAAAGACAACTTTGATAAAGTTAAAACTCAAAATAAAATAAGACCAGAAGATATCAAAAATATAATAGATACATAGAAAGAGAGAGAACAAAAATAGAAAAAAAAGTATGAGAGAGCCAAACATGATAAAAAAA
>NZ_NSIU01000067.1 GCF_002633015.1 Sulfuricurvum sp. PD_MW2
ATATAGATAATAATGAGTTTTTTAAGTTTGAAGGTTTTAATCGGTTTGGTAGCTTTAGCAATCATAGGGATTTTTTAGATGAATTTAATGAGAAAATAAATGATAATTTAAAATACAGAATTGACAACTTATGGCTAAATAGAAATTTTGGACATAGTATGGATTTTGTAATTCATTTTTCTGATAAAAATGATAAAGAAGAATTGAGATTTGCACTTGAAAATCTAGGTAAAAGTAATGCGGATAAAAATAAACTGTATTTTAGAGGTCAAGCATATTCTAACTGGGCTTTAAGACCAAGTATTGCAAGAACAAATAAGCTTTTAAATAACGAAAATGATCTTTTCCATAAGATTTTAGCTTTAAAACCAAACGATTTTAAAAATGATAAAACAGATTATGAACGACTTATAACTATGCAACACTATGGACTTCCAACAAGACTCTTGGATGTGACAAGAAACCCTTTAATTGCTTTATATTTTGCTTGTAGTAATTTAGAGAGAAAAATGCAGGATGGTTTGGTCTATATTTTTGAAGAGAATAAACAAAATGTTTTTTTAAATCCTGATGATAATCAAGTAGAAGAGTTGACAACAATTGTAAAAGCAGATCTCGGCATGGTTAAAATTGAAGGAAAAGAACATCTAAATAATAACCATTTTATCAGAGGTATCGCAAAAAATAAAAGGATAGATAATCAAAGTGGAGATTTTATTTTTGTAGGTATTGATAAGAAAGATCCTAATGAAAAAAATCATTCAAAAGAAAATAAAAATGTTGAAAAACTTGTTTCAAAATATTTAATACTTGACTATGATGTGAAAAAATTACTAATTGATGATTTGGAAGTGATGAATATTCATGCTGGTTCAGTTTATCCAGAGCTTAATGGTATGACTAATTATTTATTGCATAAGTATCAAGATTAAAAGGTTTAATATGGCTAAACAATCAGAATATTTTATGGAAAAAGAGCTGATAAGACAGCTTGAAAGTTTAGGATATAGAAGAGTTTCGATAAAAGATGAAAATGATTTGCTCTCAAACCTAAAAAAACAGCTTGAAAGACACAATAATGTCGAGCTCTCTATGGATGAATTTAAAAAGATTTTAAATCATCTAAATGATGGTGGAATAGTCCAACGAGCATTTATACTAAGAGATAGATTTCCACTACAAAGAGATGATGGTACGACAAAGAGAATACGATTTTTCAATATGGAAAAATGGTGTGAAAATGAGTATCAGGTCACAAATCAAATAACGATAGAAGGTGCATACACAAATAGATATGATGTAACTATACTTATAAATGGTCTTCCTCTTGTACAAATAGAGCTTAAAAGAAGTGGAGTGGCTCTTAAAGAAGCATTTAATCAAATAAACAGATACCAAAAAGATAGCTTTTGGGCTAGTCATGGACTTTTTCAATATGTACAGATG
>NZ_NSIU01000068.1 GCF_002633015.1 Sulfuricurvum sp. PD_MW2
ATATATTCCATCGAATAAGTTATAATTGAAGCCGGGGCAATCTTCCAATAAATTTCACCGGAAAAATTATCGGCAGAGGATTTTCTAACTTGCCGGTTATCGTAAGAAAATTTGGCGCCGAGAATTTTCGAGTAATCGGAATTAAAGTCTATTTGCAAGCCGTCTTTGTTTTGTTCAATGAGAACGAAATCACTGAAGGCATCCTGAAATATTTTGTCTTCCGAATATCCATCCGTATTTCTGTACCGGAAGTATTTTTTTGCGGAAGGGAAGTAGCTCACATCAAAATTCCAGTTGCCGAGCGCATTCCCCAAATTCAAAGTGGAGTTTACTGAAAGTGTTAAATAGTCGTATGAATATTCCGGATTTGTATAGAGGGATGCATATTGATTTTTAATCTGCGGCGTAACGACTCTAAAAAATCCGCTCTCGTTAATTGATGAATACGAAATCCATGAATCGAAAAGTATTTCGTTCGAAAGCGTGTTGTGTCCCGTAATGTTCGGATTGTAGTATTTTGTTTTGTAGTGATTCCAAACGGCAACGGTAAGTTCACGTGTTATCCAGCGGATTGAATTAACAGACTCAAATTCATTTTTTGCGTTCTGTTTATTTATTGTTCCGAACCAAGTGTAAGCGGTTAATCTTTTATCGAAGAACCACGTTCTTAAATTTGTTGTGAAGTTGTAATCGGTTCTTTCTTTTTGTTGTTTGATCCCTCCGATCAAATCAACATAAAAAGTTAGGTTGTCGGTCCATCTAAAATCGCCCGTGTACCATTTATTTTGCTTGCTGTCCAAAACCCATGTGATGTCGTACTTAATATTATCGCGCACATCTCTTAGTTTGATTCCAACATCAATATCTTCGATGTTCCTTGTGTTGACAGCAAGTCCGGGATACAAATCACTCGACTCTGTGAAGAAAGGTCTTTTCTCAGGATATGAAGTCGGCACATCATCAACATTGATAATTAATCTATCGGTTTCTATCTGCGCAAAATCGGGATTCACCGTTGCAAGAATTGTCATTGAAGAGAGCGGATTATATTTCGCTTCGCCGCCAAATTTAAATTTGCCGTCGCTTTGTTTATCGCTGATATTATTTTTGAAGGAATAAAATGAGTAGGGCGTAAAGAACAAACTTGTTTCTTTCTTCAACCCGGTAAGCCCTTGTATTTTGCGAAAGTCGCTTACTCTGAACGGCTGATTCTTATCGACAAGCTGACTCAAAATAATTTCTTTGTTCGCGGCATATTCGCGCTTGAACATTATGCCCCAATCTTGTTCGTCTTTATCCTGAAAACTGATTGATGAAAGCGGAAGCTGGAATTCGAAACTCCAGTGATCTTCTTCGACTGATGTTGCTGAATTGAATATTGTATCCCACTTGAAATCCCACGTGCCGTAAGCATCGAGTGTTCCATCCACAAT
>NZ_NSIU01000011.1 GCF_002633015.1 Sulfuricurvum sp. PD_MW2
AAACAACCATATTTTAAGCCAATCTTAATCGTTACTTTCCCCCACTGCGGTGGCATTCTCCCTTTTTTTATTACTTTTTCTTAACTGATTCATTTAAAAAGTTCACACCATTGTTATATCTTCCGCAGTACCCTAAAATTTCACATTCTAATTCCGAGGTGTAAATTTTGAAAATTATTTCTCTAATATTACTATTCGCTTTGTCTCTTTTTGCTGATCCAATGACTAAAAAACAGCTTCATGTTTTACAAACAGTACGTGATGTAGCGAAGTCTATTCCGGATAAAAACGGTAAAACGTATGAAAATACTCTCAGTGCTATCTGTTTGACAGAAAGTGATGCCGGACAATATACAATCGGCGATTATAAAAATAAAAAATCATTCACCAAAGCTTCATTGGGTGCAATGCAAATTCAAGTTGCTACCGCACGCCATGTTTCACAGCATGTCAAAAAGCTTTCATGGCTCAATACGCTTAATGACACCCAACTCGCCGGGCGATTATTAGGTGATGTTAAACTATCAGCGCAAGTAGCTGCACATTACATCGTTTTGCTTCACAACCAACGTCTGGATCATTTTTATGCTGTCAGCGGATATAACGGTGGTACAACCAACTATACCTATTATAATCGTGTTATGAAAAATATGGACGTCGTCAATCACTTGATCTCAACAGGCAAGCTGTCATAATTTTTAAGCTATAATACTCTCAAATAAAAAGGGGGTTATATATGGATGATGAAAAATTAAAAGTCATTTTAGCGCTTTTAAGCGGAGTCATTTTTAGCTTGATATTTATCCTATTAGCCTTTATTCTTCCCCTTAATCCGCCGAAAATACCGCCAAAAACGATGGATTCAGAGCTAAAAAAACTTTCCAAAATGTATCAAGACAGCCAACTGAAACCGCCACCGGAACAACAACCTAAAACCGAAAAACCAAAAGAAGAATAAATCTTGAAAATAGCTGTTTCTGCCTGTTTATTGGGTGAAAAAATACGTTTTGACGGGGGTCATAAACATGATCGCTTTATTACCGATGAGCTCGGACAATATGCTGAATTCATCCCGTTTTGTCCCGAACATTTAGCATTCGGAACACCTCGCCCGTCAATACGTCTAATCCATAAAAACGATTCAATCCACGTTCAATCCAACAAAAACAATACCCGATTGACCGATCAACTCATTGCAGCAAGTCAAAATGAGCTTTCCAAAATTTCTAACGAAACCTTATGCGGTATTATTTTTAAATCAAAGTCTCCCAGCTGCGGACTAAAAAGTGCCAAATTCTATCTTGAAAACGGTTTTTGCGAAGGGAAAGAAGACGGTATTTTCGCTTCCATGTGCCGTGAACGCTATCCTCTGCTTCCAATGGAAGAGGAAGGTCGGCTCCAGGACCCGTGGCTCAAAGAAAATTTTATTATGCAGATCTTTGCTTATAGCGTATATGAGCAATTCAAACAATCCAATCCCTCAATCGGTGATCTGGTGCGATTTCATACGATCCATAAGTTTATGCTCCAAGCCAAAGACGAAAAACTCTACCGCGAGCTTGGAAACATCGTTGCCAATCGGGATAATATCTCTCTAGAGACTCGACTGGCGATGTATGAACTTGGATTTAAAACGGCCATTTCTCACAAAAGCACGATCAAAAAGACAAGAAACGTTTTAGAACACTTAGCCGGCTTTTTCAAAAATGAGCTTAGCAAAAGCGAAAAAACGATTTTACATACTCAAATCAGCGATTTTGCCGATAAAATCATCCCCTTGATTGTTCCCCTTTCTACGATTTCCCTCTATGCCCAAAAGTATGAAAATCACTATTTATTGGAACAAACGTTTCTCAATCCCTACCCTAAATCATTGGCTCTACGCTCACATTTAGACGCAGGAAAATAATCATGAGACGAATCTTATGGTTTCGTCGCGATCTTCGTACTGAGGATAATCCTCTCCTTTCATTGCAAGGAGAGGTTCTCCCCATTTTTATTTTCGATACGACAATCCTTTCGTCTCTAAAACCCGATGATAGACGTGTAACATTTATCTTTCAAACCCTCATCGCCATAAAAAAATCGTTACAGGACAAAGGGCTTAATCTGGCCCTTTTTTATGGAAAACCGGTGGATATATTTGATTATCTGCTGCGTGTCGAAAAGTTTGATGAAGTATGCGCCTCAAGAGATTACGATGCCTATGCCATCGAACGCGATCGAACCGTCTCTCATCGCATAATGTTTCATTATCTCCATGACAACTATATTTTTAGACATGATGAAGTACTTAAAGATAATGGAACGCCTTATCTGGTATTTACCCCGTTTTATAACCGTGCAAAAAGCCTTTTTCGTCCTGAACATATGCGAGAGTACAAACCATCTCATCAACAGCTTATTAGCTTTAATTTTGATATTATCCATGCTATAGACGGTACAACTCATAAAACGCTTCCTATTTCTCTCTCCTCGATCGAATTCGAGCAACAAGATCTCCCCGACATACTTTGTCAAAGTCCAATCGATAAGCTCAACCGATTCACCGATAAAATTTCGGACTACCATCATAATAGAGATTTTATGGCATTATCGGCTACCTCACACATCAGCAGCGATCTTCGATTCGGAAGACTTTCTGTGCGTGCATTATTACGGTGGCTCAGTGAACAGAAAAAACAGGGAATCGATACCGAGCCCTTTTTTAGAGAGTTGATCTTTAGAGAATTTTATGCGATGCTCTTGGCCCATTTTCCTCATCTAAGCACCACCAATTTTCGCTATCCCTTCAAAGGAATTGAAAATGAGAGCTACTTCAATGCTTTTTGTAATGCACAAACAGGTGTGCCGATTGTCGATGCCGGCATTCGAGAACTTTTACATACCGGAGAAATGCACAATCGCGTCCGCATGATCGTAGCCTCTTTTTTCACCAAAAATCTCCTTTTACCGTGGCAATGGGGAGAAGCATTTTTTGCAAAACACCTTAACGATTACGATGCGAGCTCCAATATCCTCTCATGGCAATGGAGTGCCGGAACCGGTGTCGATCCGCAACCCTATTTTCGGATTTTCAACCCCTATACCCAAGCCTCGAAATTTGATTCCAACGGAGATTATATTCGACGATGGATCCCGGAACTGAACTCTGTTCCAACAAAAACTTTGTATACCGAATCACTATTGTTTAGTTTAAACCTGTCTAGCTATCCATCACCTATTGTAAATCATAGAGAAAGTTCGCAAAAAGCACTCAATTACTACAAATCACTCTAAATCCTATTCTCGCATTTCACAAGTCGTTACTACATTGCCCATATACTTAAAATAGCCAATACTGAATGATCATTCATTTATTTTTTAACATAGAAAGAGGTAAAATTGCAACATACTCGTAATAATAAGGAATATAACCGTGTTCAATCTGGCTACTATCAGGGGAAAATTGATTGCCTTTATGGCATTTAGCTTCATTTCATTCGTAAGCTTTGGATTTTTGACATCCTTCAATAATAATGATGCAATTAAAACCGCCGAACGAATGGTTTTGTTAGGTGATATCCGTGCTCATACTAATGGAATGCTGATGGAAGTACGCGGATACCAACTTTTCTTTCAACAAAAAAACCTTGATGCCTATACGGATCGGGTAAACAAACTGGCTGAAGCACTTGATAAACTTGCCTCTATGACCCGTTCACAGGAGAATAAAGATCGTCTGCAAAAATTAAAATCGGATGTTTTGGCTTGGGAAGAGCTCAATAAACCCCGTATAGATATTGTCGGAAGATATAAAGAAGAGACAAAAACAGAAAGTTTCCAAACGACAAAAGAGGGACAAGAACTTGCTGAGATTAATAAAAAAGCGGGTGAGTTACATGAGCAATTAGTCAAAGATCAACGTGCCTTAGTCAAATCGATGGAAGAGAAAAATATTGCTACCCTCAACACCAATTCTGATATCCTTCTTGGGCTTATTGCTCTTAGTACCATCTTTTATATGGGAGTTTTTTATTTTATCATTCGCACTATTTCTAGTTCTATCCACCGTTTGGAAGAAACCATTAAAGTTGTAGCAGAAAACCGAGATTTTACCCAAAGCGCTAAAATAGATGGTAATGATGAACTTGCACAAATGAGCCGCAGTGTCAATGGACTTGTCAATACACTCCGTCAAGCGTTTCAAGGGATTCGTTCCGCCTCGGCAGAAAATCTCTCCGTATCTGCAGAACTCTCAGCAACCACCCTATCTATCGGGAAAGCGGCGGAAGAAGAAGCAAAAATTGTTACCCAAACAACGGTTGAATCGGATAAGATGAAAGAAGCCATGAAAGAATCTGCCGCTGAAGCACAATTAGTGCGTGAAAAAGCACTCACGGCTCATGGAAACTTGCAAGAAGCTCAATCAGCCCTTCACAATACGATTGAACAGCTCTCTATTACCGTTCAAATGGAAGGGGAGATAAATGATCGCCTTAACTCTCTTTCCCAAGAAGCATCTCAAGTGAAACAGGTTCTCACTGTCATAGCGGATATTGCTGATCAAACCAATCTTCTTGCTCTGAATGCCGCTATTGAAGCAGCACGTGCGGGAGAACACGGACGCGGTTTTGCCGTCGTTGCGGATGAAGTTCGCAAACTCGCAGAACGTACCCAAAAAAGTCTTGTTGAAACCAATGCTACGGTTAATGTTATTGTTCAATCCATCAATGATATTACGGATCAAATGAACCATAATACCCAACGCATCGAAACATTGGTTCAAGCCTCCGCTGAAGTCGATGAGCATACAGAAACAGCCGTTCATGCGTTAGCACAAACCGTTACAGCAATTGAAAAGCTCTCCAATGAAACACAAAACAATGCAGCGACAACCGAATCGATTATCCATAAAATCGGGAAAATCAACGAACTTTCTACCAGCAATGTACGTAGTGTTGAAGAGATCGCTGCAGCTGCAGAACATTTACATCAAATGACAGAACAGCTCACCGCTCAAATCGCTGTTTTCAGAACATAATCTCTCTTTTTCCCGCGAGGGAAAATCACCCTTTCATGAATAAATCAAATTTATGAAGATCACCGTTTCCTGCAAAACTCATACTTTCTGATTTTAGAACAATAATCTCTTCCGGATCCAAATCACGGAGGTGAATCATTTCTGTATCCACATCAATCTGATTATGGGACAAGATAACAAAATCATCCCCCTCAAAACGGAAAACCTTGGCATCTTTATAGTGTTCTTTGAGCTGATTGGCAACCCGTATAAGTATCTCATTACCCTTGTTCCACGACATTGTTTTATTGTATGTCGTAAAGTTATGAAGACGCAGAACTGTCAAAATCATTTTTGACGTAATTTGGTGCAGCATCAATTCCAAATACGATTCATTATACAATCCGGTAAGATTGTCGTTAAAGAAATAAGAAAATCTCTGTCTTTCCAGATCACTTTGCGGCATTTGGGTTGTTTGCGAAATCACTATATCGATCAAAGCATGATTTGCCGCTTCAACAATTGCAGGATGAAATTGCTTGCCGCTTTGTGCGTTCAGCTCTTTTATGGCATCTTGAACGCTCAAACGCCCTTTATAAATACGATTTGTCGTCATCGCATCAAAAGCATCCGCAACAATCAAAATATGCGATTCGATAGGAATTGCATCTCCTATGAACCCATAGGGGTACCCTCTTCCGTCGTAATGTTCATGATGAAATTTCATGATCTCGGCCAATTCAGCATACATTTTGACTTTGGAGAGCATTTTATACCCTGCAGTGACATGATTTTTAATCAATTCGTACTCAAGAGCATTCAAGCGTCCCGGTTTAAGCAAAATCGTATCCGGAGTGGCAATTTTCCCAATATCGTGCAAAATAGCCGCTTTTTCGATTTTATGAATCAATGCTTCATCGATTTGCATGTACTTAGCCAATAAGCGTGAATATTTGGCAACGCGAAGCGTATGTCCCGCGGTATAAGCATCCCGTTGCTCAATCATATCAACAAACGCAAGAATGGTCTCCTCGTAATTGGTAATCTGCTCTTTTTGGAGTCTTTCATTCATTTTGCGCTGTTTATATGCACTAAGTGCCATTGCTATGTCGTGAACTACAGTATCTAGAATATTGATCTCTTCCCCATCAAATCCCTCTTCACGATCGGTCCAAAAAGCGAGGATATCAAAACCTTTCTGCTCTTCATGCTCAATCATCGGAAAAGCAATAGCAGCACTCAAATCATAATCTTCCTGACGGTGATGCTCTCGAAATGGCAATACTACCGAACATGGTGTTTCCAAAGACCAATGACGATTAATGATTGTGTTATATATTGCAGTGTAATTACTGTTCTTTTCTAACTCTGCAAGCGAACAGTGTTCTTGGGTAAAAATTTCATAAATATCCCCAGAAATATAGCGCTGATGAAAAACTTCTCCATCATAATGTCCAAATAAAATAAGTTTGTAGTTCGGATGATGTTTGAGAGTTTCTAAGCTTGTTTCAATGATGGAACCCAAAGAATAGGTACTGATCAACGACTCATTTAACTCGGTAATCGTTTCCAAAAGTCGTTTGAGGTAATGTTCTCGGCTATACAATACATGTACTTCGTGTGTTCGCTGAATTACTTTTTGTTCTAAAGAACTGTTCAATTCCTCAATATGTTCTTTGTTTTTAAAAATCTTATGTATAAAATAAAGGAGCAATCCAAGCCCCAATACATAACCACCTATCACCATGATATAAGATATACGAAACTGATTTTGAATCGTTTCCAAACTCGCTTGATAATGTTTCAGAGGAAGTGTGATTTCGATACCTCCACGCATTTCCCCAACAGTAAAATTCGTATGGCACTCCACACATCGAGGCTTGGTGTAGAGGACTCCGACAAAATCAAATCGCTTGTTATCCTCTGAAAAACGGTGATACAATGTCTCTTTAGGATGATCTTTCAAATACATTAAGGCATCTTTAGCAAACCCTTGCGCACGGTTATGTTCATTTTTCGGCTTTAAACTGTAAATATTAAAATGGTAATCGTCATTATCGACCCCCTCTTTAAACACTCCTCCGAATTTATTATGCCAAATCTGTAACTCTTTGATGGTTCTGTAATGCGCGGTAGCTTCTTGCACTAAAAGTTCTTGTGTCTGAGCAATTTGCACTTTTTTAGCATTTTTCAGAATTCCAAGTATCATGATCAGACCAATCATACTGATAAAAATGGTAAAAAATATGACTATTTTTCGCTCTTTCGTTTTAAACATTTTCTACCTCTTTATACTTTTATTCCGCATGACAAATCCGATTTCTACCGCTATTTTTAGCTTCATAGAGGGCACTATCGATATATTTTATCGTCTCATGGATACCTTGATCTCTGAAAAGCTTCCCAATACCGATACTAATGGTGATCGACTGATCCAATCCGAAGGGATAATGTTCAACACTATAACGCAAATGTTCGGCAACGCTATCAGCTTTTCCCATCGGTGTATGCGGAAGAATAATGATAAATTCTTCACCTCCCCATCGCCCGATTACATCAGTTTGACGTAAATTTTCTTGTAAAATTTGTGCTATCTGCCGTAAAACATGATCCCCGCTTTGATGGCCATATTGATCATTGATCGATTTAAAATAATCGACATCAATAAGTATCACACTGCATTCATACGTTGGATACCGATCCACTTTACGCTGCTCTTCCAAAAGTTTTTCATCGGTTTTTTGGCGATTGTAGAGTCCTGTCAATTTATCGGTAATTGAAAGTTCCAAAAGTTTTATATTGTATCGTCTGAGGATAAAATAACGCCATGTAAACGCAACAATCCCCACCATAATTAGTGCAAAAACTTTCCAAACCAAGGTATTGTCTATCCATGCCACCTGCTCAATTGCAGAAACCCATTCATTATAGATTTTCTGCTTAGTAGCTTCATCCAGCTGTACGATAAGCTTTTGAAAGATATTGAATAAGTGCGGCTCATCATTGCGTACAGCCACTCTCAACTCATCTTTTTCTTCGAGGCGCGATGAGACTTTTAAACTTCCGGTATACCCTTTTTGTATATACGAAGTCGTAACGACAAGGTTATCAATGTATCCATAGAGATGGTTGTTTTCAACTTGTTTCAAGCCATCGCTAATCGAATCGACTTCAACAATCGTAATATTTGGATAACGTTTTTTGAGCCGACTAATAATCTCATATCCTCTGACAACCCCTATCTTTTTCCCATGCAACTGATCAATACTCTCGATAAATGGTTTGTCCATTGAGGTGACCAAAACATAGGGTAACTCCAAATACGCTGTCGTAAAATCCATATATTTTAGGCGCTCAGGTGTTTTTGAAGCCATCGATAAAATATCGCATGTTCTGTTTTTGGCCAGAATCAAAGAGTCATTCCATGATGATGTCGGAATCAGCTCAATCGGGGTTGCCAGTTTGCTTTCAAAGTTTTGCATAATGTCCGAAGCGATACCGATATGTTTTCCATCACGGATCGCTTCGAGCGGATACCACTCAGGATCGACACACATCGTTATTTTTTTCTTAGCGGAGAGGAAATCTTTTTCGGCTTCGCTCAATTGAAATTTATTTTTTGAGCTTTCAATCACATCGCGAAATAAAAATTGCCCCAACTTTTGGTCTTCTCGTATTGCACCTGTACGAAGTAATTGTTTATACAAACGGGTTGTTGTCTCACTATTTGTTTCACCGATGGCATAAAAATCGGTCATCATGAGTTTTTTGATAACCTTTGACTCATACGCAAGTGCTTCATACGATTTTTTGACATGATATTTTTGAATCAGAATATCGATGATTTCTCCTGAATGCTCTTTTGCATATTTCCATCCAAGGTTTGTCGCTTCAATGAATTTTTGAGTACGTTCAGGATGCTTTATTGCCTCTTGTTGCGATGTAAAAAGATTTCCGGCATTCATGACAAAACCATACTCAACCGGATCAATAATTTCATACGGAAATCGCATTTGATCGAGTAAATATAATTGATTCGAACGGTATGCGCTCATCGCATCGACTTTGCCGTTCACCAATGGATCAATACTGAATGTTTGATCTACAAAACGGGAATTTTGAGAAGAAATGTCAAAATGAGAGAGCAAGAGAGAAAGGGTACTGTGTTTAAGCTCGTTTTTTGTCCCCATAATGGTTTTCCCTACCAAATCAGCGGGGCTATCGATCCCTTTTCGGGTAACGAGTACTAAAGGAGAGTGCTGCAAATAGGTTGCCATCACCACAATCGGTTTGATTTTTCCATTATCCACTACAATACTGCTGTTATAAACACCATAATTGGCTTTAGCGTTTAAAACTTCGGATACAACATCAGAGTTTTGTGTATATTCTCTTAATTCTACATCCAAACCTGCATTGCGGTAGAAGCCCTTTTCTTTAGCAGCTATATATCCAGCATATTCGAATTGATATTTCCAATCCAATTGAACGGAAACTTTTTCTAATGCAGCTGCGCCAAGAAAAGAGGTTATTAGGGTTAAAAACAAAAAAAACTTTAAAAACATACATCACTAACTTTATAAGATTGTGATATATTCTACAGCGTATAAGATAAAATATTTCCTTATTTTAAAAAAAATAATTAATGTTGTCGATTATTATTTTTACGATGCGATTCGGATCGAGGTCGGCTGCTTTTCTGAACCGGTTTGTTTCCCCCGTTTCCTCCACTACGATTGGCTCCACCACGACCTCTTTGAATCGGTTCCGGTTTGATCGACAGGTCCGGTTCATACCCTTCGATAATACGGCTATCGAGCTTTTTGTTGATCAATTTTTCAATCCCTTTTAGGTATTCGGCCTCATCAACACATACCAAAGAGAGAGCTTCTCCCTCACATCCGGCACGCCCAGTACGACCGATACGGTGTACGTAATCTTCAGCAATATTGGGAAGCTCAAAATTCACGACATGCGGCAATGCGTCGATATCGATACCGCGCGCCGCAATATCGGTTGCGACCAAAACACGTACAGAACTTTTTTTAAAATCATCAAGCGCTTTCATTCGGGCACTTTGGCTTTTATTTCCGTGAATCGCTGCCGCTGTGATTCCGATTTTTTGAAAATACTCGCTCAGTTTATTCGCTCCATGTTTGGTGCGGGTAAAAACAAGAACCTGTTCCCACTTATTTTTGTTGATCAATTCACCCAACAAAGCACTTTTCCGCTTGCAATCAACCAAAATGACACTTTGTTTCACCAATTCACTGGAAGTATTTCGGCGTGCTACTTCAACTTCGGCAGGATTTCGAAGCAAGGTATTTGCGAGGGTTTTGATATCGTCCGAATAGGTAGCCGAAAACATCAAGTTTTGACGTACTTTCGGCAAAATATTGATCACCCGACGAATATCGCGTATAAATCCCATATCAAGCATCCGATCGGCTTCATCCAAAACAAATATTTCAACACTGCTAAGATCAATCGTCCCCTGCCCCACATGGTCCAATAATCGTCCCGGAGTAGCAACCAAAATATCAACACCGGCTTTTAATGTCGTAATTTGAGGATTTATACCAACACCCCCGAAAATTACGGCACTTTTTAGAGGAAGATGTTTTCCGTAAATTTTTACACTCTCCCCCACTTGTGCCGCTAACTCACGCGTTGGAGTCAAAATAAGCGCTCTGATTTTACGGTGTGTTTTTGCATTTTTTTTGTGACTCAAAATATGCAATAAAGGGAGAGTAAAACCGGCTGTTTTACCGGTTCCGGTTTGTGCACCGGCGAGCATGTCACGTCCTTCCAAAATAAAAGGGATCGCTTGGGCTTGAACCGGTGTTGGGCTTGTATAGCCTTGATCTTTGATTGCTTTTAGCAATAACTCATTGAGGTTTAAATCGGAAAATGTCATAAAAGGAGATCCTTTGGTGGTTTAGCCCAACCAAAGTCTCAACTGTGGACGGTTTTAGGCAAGAGGAAACATAAAATAGAAAGTGCAGTTAAAGGCAAGTTCACGCTCACACCAACCGTAGGCATGAATCAATCTCACCATTGTAGCGTACTAACTAAAAATTTGATTGATGATAATTGATTACACAATTACGCCCGTTTTTCTTGGCACGGTATAACGCTTCATCAGAACGTTTCATAACCTCTTTGTAATCATCCTCTTGTAAATCAAACATTGCGATCCCGAAACTGCAGGTCTTTCGATCGACAATATGAAATGAATGAGCTTCGATGGTATCTCTTATTTTCTCTGCCACAATAGCGGCTTCCGCATCCGTTGTATGAGGACAAATGATTAAAAATTCTTCACCACCCCATCGTCCCAATATATCGGTTTCTCGAATATTAGCCGATAACGTCTTAGCAATCTCGATCAAAACACTATCTCCGATGTCATGTCCAAAGGTATCGTTGACCTCTTTGAAATGGTCAATATCCAACATAATGACCGTAAACGTATATCCGTAACGTTTGGAGCGTTTTATCTCTGCTCTAAAACTATTTTCCATAAACATACGATTATGCAATTGCGTCAACTGATCCGTTACGGAGAGCTCTTCAACCCGTTTTTTATTCGTTATGTTATGGCTAATAGCCGTATACCCTGTGCGATTTCCAAAATCATCCACGATCGGATAGATCATCGTATCAAGCCAATAGTACAACCCGTGTTTGCTTCTATTTTTTAGCTCTCCATGCCATGTATCGCCATGAGTGATGGTATCCCAGAGTTTTACGAACAAAGGAGGTTTCATATCGGGATGGCGAACGATACGGTGATTTTTCCCAATCAAATACTCTTTTTTATACCCTGAAATTTTGCAAAAGGCTTCTGAGACTTCGGTGATTTTTCCCTCTAAATCTGTACTGGACATAATAATATTTTTATCGATCAATGCCATTTGATTTTCAACCGTTTTTGCGTACTGCTGACTTTTTTCGAGGGCACGATTCAGTGCATTTTTTAAATTATAGATTTGCAGCGTATTTTTAATACGGGCAATCAACTCCTCTTTTTGAAAAGGTTTCGTAACAAAATCGACCGCTCCGAGTCCAAATCCCTGAACGATACTCTCATTATCATGTTTTGCCGTCAAAAATATAATCGGTATTTGGAGAGTTTCAGGAGCCTCTTTAAGCTGTTTGGCAACTTCAAAGCCATTCATACCAGGCATAACGATATCAAGTAAAATCAGATCAGGTTTGGGGTCCAATGAGACGATTTGCAAAACTTTTTCACCATTGGTAGCTACCAGAAGATCATATTCCGGACTTAAAATCTCAGCAACGATAGAGATATTTAAACGCTCGTCATCGACGATTAATATTTTGGGTCTGCTATTGTATTTCATGGTAAACCTATCATATTTTTTAGAAGTGGCAAGGCTTCATCGTATTCATACGCATACAAATACTCGATTGTCCGTTCGCGTACGTCATCATCCACACAATATTTCAACATTTTGTTGAGTAATTCTACTCTTGCGGGAGCTATTATTTTTGATTGAACCAAATCGTCGATAAGCTCTCTTATATACGTTTCTAACGCTTCTCTCGTATAGACTTCACTTTGAATTATTTCATCGTCTTCGCTGTAAAAATTCCGAATATTCTGAACCATTTCAACCGATGCTATAACGAGTTTATGGGTAATATCTTTGATCTGATCCGGATCATTGGATACTTCAAGCGCACTTGCCAATGGATAAATTTCTTTCATCGAGAGATTACCGCTGATTCCTTTAAGCGTATGAACCAGATTTTTAAATGTTTCATCCCCAATTTTTAAAGAGTCTATTTTGGATTCTATATTTTCATATTCACTGCAAAAATAGAGCATATAGCGCTTTATCTTTTCGGTGTCATTTCCGATACGGTCTATCAATTCTGCCATATCGATCCCCTCGATCTCACCTTCAAATTGACTCTTGGTAATTGGGTTTTCTACCGTTTTTGTTGGTAAACTATCCGTTTTAGGAGAAATCCATTGCACCAGCGCTTTGAACAACTCATTTTTATTGATCGGTTTGCTCAAATGGGCATTCATACCCACTTCTGAGGTAAGTTCTCTGTCTTTTTGCATCACAGCGGCACTCAAGGCTATAATCGGAGTATCAATATTATTGGCAAGCTTTCGTATCACTCGTGTCGCTTCAAATCCATCCAATAGAGGCATTTGTATATCCATCAAAATCAAACTGTAATCCTTTGATGAAGCATATTCAACAGCTTTTTGCCCATTCTCAGCGATCTCTACAACCATCCCCAATTCCTCTAATAACTCAACAACGACAAGCTGATTAATTTTATTATCTTCCGCCAATAAAATTCGGGAACCTTTGATAGCATTGAGCTTCTGAGGATCAACCGCAATTTCTTCGCTTTGCATTGCAGGTGTAAATGATTTCATTTTTCCAAATTCAGTAGTAAAGAAAAATCGGCTCCCTCGGTTCGGCTCACTTTCAACCCATATATCGCCGCCCATCATAGTGACCAACTGTTTGGATATCGCCAAACCTAACCCCGTTCCCCCAAATTGTCGTGTAATGGAGGTATCAGCTTGTGAAAATTCCTGAAATATTTTCATTTTGGCTTTTTCATTCATCCCTATGCCGGTATCTTCTATACAAAATTGCAAATAGACATTATTCTCATCTTCACTGGTCATCATGACATGGATAAAAATTGATCCTGTTTCTGTAAATTTGATTGCATTCCCCACAAGATTTGTCAATATTTGGGTCAATCGCAACGCATCCCCGATCATAATACTCTCTAATAAACTAACATCGAGCCGCAGTGTCAACCCTTTTTGTACGGCTTGAAATTCAAAAAGACTCATGATATTGTTCAAAACACTTTTGACGTCAAAAGGTTTGTTTTCCAAAACAAATTTGCCGGCTTCAATTTTCGAATAATCCAAAATATCGTTGATCACATCAAGTAATGCATGGGAGGATATATTCGATTTTTCGAGAAAATCCCGCTGTTTCGCTTCTAACTCTGTTTTCAATACCAATTCAGTGAGACCGATAATCCCATTGAGCGGTGTTCGTATTTCATGAGACATATTGGCCAAAAAGTCCGACTTGGCTTTTGCGGCGGCTTCTGCTTCCTCTTTTGCTTTTTCAAGGGCCAATTGATGCTCTTTTTGCTCGGTTATGTCGATCCCTATCGTAGTGACATACTGCATTTGCCCATTTTCATCGTTCACCAAGGCATTGGACCATTCAAACATCCTCTCAACACCCTCTTTGGAGATCCAGGCATTTTGAAAGCTTTCCGTGATATTTCCATCACGTGCATTGCTAATAATGCCCGTAACTTTGTCTTGCATATGCGGTTGCAAAAAACGTGACCAAAAATAGGGTTCTGAAGCAATCTTTTCTTGGGTATAGCCGCAAAAACGCTCTCCATAGGGATTGATATTAATCATCACCCCATCACGATCAATGACGGCAATAATCGCATTGGCACTTTCAATAAACGTCCGATTGATATTTTTTGCAAATCTCAATTTGTCTTCCAGTTCTTTGCGTTGCAAAATATCTTCTTGTAGCGTCTCAACCATCTCATGTAACTTTGCATTACGCTCTTCGATCTTCTGCTGCATGAGCGCGAACGTATCGGAGAGTATCGAAATCTCATCACCGCGAATAATGTTATCTTCAACCGTTGAATCATCCCCATTGGCAATCTGTTTTGCGTACTGCGTCAATTGATTCAGGGTATTGGTCAAGCGCTGACCGATAAAATACGCAAAAAAGGAACTAATCGTGATTTCAATCATGATCAACAAAAAAGTGAGTTTTCTATTATCCTCAACGATTTTTAAACTCTCTGTCAATTCAAATAAAATCTTTGCATACCCGATCTCTTCACCTTTGATGACAATCGGAACATTTTTTAGTCTAAACGTCCTCTCATCTTTCATCACATCATGAGAAAAGATCGTAAAATCATCAATATCCAATGTCGGATCTATACTGGCACGACTGACAAGACGTCCATCTTTGTCAAATACTTTGACTGCGGCAATATTTTTGAGCTGAACAAAACTTTTAGATTGATCGTCCAAAGTCGCTAAATCAAATACGATAAGGGGAGTTTTTACCATCTCGGTGAACAGTGTCGTTCCGGTCTCGATTTTCTCTTCGATAAGAGAATGGGATAATTTAGAAAGTGATGTAAAATTAAAAAAGACGATCAGTGAGATAAAAATAACTTCAATCGTTAAAAAAGAGAGAATAAAACGATAACGAAACGACAAACGGATTCCTTACTCTTTTATTGAAGGAAAAGCCGCTGCAATATCACGGACTCCATCATACTCGCTATCTTCGGTTGCTATAAGGTGCTTCATGCTCAAAGCTACCAGCAACGATTCCGGAGCAGCCAAAATCGCATTGGTCATTTTCTCTTTCAATGCTGATGAAAGTGCCGGATTGGCTGCAAAGGGATGACTTGGATACCCTTTGGTTTTATAAATGATCGAGAGAGCTTCTTTGGTTTCAATATCATCCAGACTTTTAAACGTTCGCTCGATGCCGCCGCCGACATCTCCGACACCTCGAGCGACCCCTTTATAAACCGAATCATGTGAATTGACATAACGGTAATTTTTGTCTTTATTAATATCAATCCCGTATTTTTTTAGCAACTCATATTTCGTCAGCAACGTCGCCGCAAAAGCATCAGGTGCAGGAAACAAAAATATTTTCCCTTTGAGCATAGAAGGGTCGGTAAGACCACTGTTTTTGGGGGTGACTAAAATACCGACCGTATTTTTTTCATCACGAACGATTGCACTATACCCTTGACGCTTATGTGCTACAACATAATGGTAGGGATTCATATAAGCGAAATCATACCCGCCGCTATAAAGCACTTTTTCAAATTCGGGAATAGAACGCTCAACTCTAAGGACGATTTTTTCACCCGTTGCTTTCTCAAGATACGAAATGATCGGTTGCCAATCTTTGATCAACTCCATAGGAGATTGTTGAGGAACGATCCCGAAGGTCAAAACCTTTGCATTCAGTGATCCGATAAAAAAAATAGTAATAAATAAAATCATAAAAAAACGCATTATGTTTCCTTATAAATAACCTTAATAATCATTATAGCACGACATATGCGTATGTCAACTAATAAAAATGAATTTGTGTTATGATTTTCACTATGATACAGTTATCTCCCGAAGCACGGCTCACTATTATTCTCCCGAACACCAATAAAGCCCTCTCGGAGGTGATCAAAAATGCTACCCCAGAGCAACTCGAAACGCTCAAAGAGGGAAAAGATATCAAATCGCTTCTCACCTCGGCATTTCAAGATAAAACGACCGCTTCCAAATCCGATCAAACGTTGCTTGACCTGCTCAAAAATTCTTCTTCTTTTAAAAATATAGGAAATTTCAGCGATTCACTTCAATCGCTTCTCAAAGAGATGAAAACTTCTCCGGAGATGGCTCCAAAAGTACCCGTTTTAGAGAATTTTTTGAAAAACATGATCTCTCTCGACCCTCAAAATCTCAAAAAGCAGATCGCTTCGAGCGGTGTGTTTATGGAATCTAAATTTGCCACTGCACTCAACAAAGTACCCGATCTGATTCAAAATCTCGAAACGCTCAAATCACTCCTCACGAAAATACCGACGAATGATGCCAAAGCTCTGCAAAACACTATCACCTCGTTGCTCACAAGCTCCATACTGCCATCCGCAAGCACGAATCCGCAAAGCGCACTCCAACTCACCGAGGGGGTCAAAAAAATTACCGAAATCCTCCAATCATTGATCACAAAAACTGATTCTCTGTATTCTAAAGAAGTGGCAGCACTAGCCATAAAACTCGATCAATCTTCTACTCTTTCGGAGATCAAAAACACGTTATCGGAACTGTATGGAACGCTTCTCTCAAGCAAAGCACCCGATGCGAATTCGCTTCTTGATTCGATCGAAAAACTGCTTAAAACGCTAACTTCTACATCAACAAATGAACTTTCTACTTTTAGCGATGAACTCAAAAGTGCGATTGAGAGCAACAGCACCAAAGAGATAATAACAATCAAAACAAAATTAAGTGAATTCACAAATCCCAAAGAACTGCACACAGAGACTTTTATCAAAGAGGCAATGGAGAGTGATCTCAAATCCCATCTCCTCTCTTTGCACGAAGAGTTAAGTCAATCAACTGATCCAAGTGGACCCAAACTTCTGGAACAGGCTGATAAACTCCTCACTCAAATTGACTATCATCAACTTCTTTCCCATTTAAGTTCATCCAACTCGATCTATTTTCCGTTTGTATGGGATCAGCTAGAGGGAGGATCTTTAGCGTTCAAAAAGGGCAAAGAGAAAAAATTTTATTGTGAAATCAATCTCAAACTCAAAGAGTACGGAGAACTCGATCTCATGATGGGATTGTATGATGAAACACAATTGGAGATCCAAGCCCATACTGAGAAAAGTGCTCTAAAAGCTCTGATTCAAGACAACATTGCCAATCTTCGATCTTTGCTTATTCAAGCGGGACTAACTCCACGATCTATTCGTGTTTTTGAGAGAAGCGAAGCCCATACACCGCTTCAAGAAAGCTATCACCCATCGGAAGGCTCAGATATGGGATTTGAGGTAAAAGTATGAAAAAAGCGGTCGCACTCGGATTTGATATTGAAAAAGACCGTGCTCCGCGTGTTGTAGCCAAAGGAAAAGGTGCAAGTGCGGAAAATATCATCAAAATCGCCCAACTCCACAATCTCCCTATCAAAGAAGATGAAGATCTGGTAGAGCTCCTCAGCAAAGTAGAGCTAGATCGGGAAGTGCCCGAAAAACTCTACGTTGCGGTCGCCGAAGTGTTTAGTTTCATTTACAAAATTACGAAGAAATAAATCTCTATTGTGAAAACTTGATCCCCATGTTGTAGGTTGAAAACGGTATCGCACGATCAGGCTCAATCATAAAATTACACTCGCGTTTAATATTCGTCGCATCAAAGTTATAGATATCCGAAAACTCCATGATAACAATGCGATAGACATTTTCATACCCCATGTCCGAGGGGGCTAAAAATGATGGCCAACAGCAAAAGAGCTTTTGTTTGATCTTGTCTTTGAGTATCCCCTCTCCCATCGCCGTATCGAGGCTCACCGTCTCGATAATCGTTTTGACAAATGCTCTATCTTGCTCAAACGCTACTGTTCCGACATGCGATGTGACGATCTCTTTGGGTATTTTTCCCGTGACGGGAAACAACTCGGCATATCCATCTTTCATCTGTTTCGCCGCATAGCCAACCCCTATTTTATGCGGATCGCACGGTAGAGGGATCATATCCTCTCCGGTGAACGGATTGCGCGCATCGTCGATGATACGGGAACGTATCTCCGAGAGGGTAATACGAAAATCATCGGCTGCATCAATCCGTCCCGCTTCCTGAACGGGTTGAAAGACCACACCGCGTACACATCGATAGCGACGTGAAAAATCAATAATATCAGGGATTTCGTGATCGTTGACCCCTTTTTTGATGACACACACCAATGTTGTCGAAATACTATATTTTTCAAGCAACTCCAACGCTTTGAGACGGATGGAGCGCATATCTCTGGCCCGAATATCGCGAAGTGCTGCCTCTTGCAACGAATCAAACTGCAAATAGACTTCAAACCCGCCGCCGAGCGATTTGAGTTCTTTGACAAACGCTTCCTCTTCGGAAATACGAATACCATTGGTGTTGAGCATCAAATGGCGAACGGGAGATTTCTTGAGAGTACGTAAAATCTCCATAATCTGCGGATGAGTTGTCGGCTCTCCCCCCGTCACCTGTATCAAATCAGGCTGGCTCTCGACTCTCAGCAGTGTGGCGAGCATCTGCTCGATCTGCTCCATAGAACGATGATTTCCCGCCCCAGGATAAGAGGAGAAATAGCAGATATTGCATTTCATATTGCACTCATCGGTGATGTTGAAAAGAGCGAGACACGGATGATTCTGATGCTGAGGACACACACCGCAATCGAACGGACAGCCGCGTAGTACCTGAGTATTCGATGTTTCGGGAAGATCGGGCGCTTTGAGGTAGCTATCACACGTTTTGAAATACTCATAGTCATCCGAGATTTTCACCATCGATTCACCGCATTTCGGACAAAATTTGCGTAAAAACACCTCATTGTCTTTCGCAACGATATGGGTATCGATAAGTTTGGTCAAATTGCTGCATTGATGGCAAAAACTCTGCGTAGCATTGAGATATAAATCGTAGGTTTTAGAGTAGTGAGCCATAAAATCAATGCCCGCTTGTTGCAATGACAACAGGGATAAAAATAGCCATTCCAACGACAAACATCACGCCATCTGCCGCTACTGCGATCGGTGTTCCCAAAATTTTTACCACTACCGGAGATCCCTCTTTTTTAACCTCATTTACGGTTATGTAAATCTCTTTTGAAAGCTGTTGAGCCTTCTCATTGACATAACGGTCTGAAAAATAGCGTTTGCCCTTGAGCGAGATAGGGATGGTATACACTTTTGTTTTTGGGTTCAACGATACATGATTATCATTAATCCACTCTTGCAGTTCTTGATCGATAGTTTTCGAATCAATTGTTACACTAAAGCGTGCATTGAGCGTATCATTTTCAGCTTGGAAACGGGCACCTTGCGATACGTTGAATGTTATAGAAGCGTTTTCTCTATGCTTTAAGAGATAACCGAATTGAGGATTGGCATCAAAAATGTAGTGATATTTTTTTCCTAAAAAAATGGTCTCATCATTTTTTGCATTTAATAAAAAAGCATCAATCGTTTCACTATAAGGCGTATACGTTACCTTATCTTCCCACAACTGACTTGTCATGCACCCCATTGACATAAAACTCACCATCGCAATCACCAATGTGACCCAAAATGTTTTTTTCATTCCCGTGTACTTTCTGATTTGAGATAGATAAGCGCATACATCATCAGTATGAGGCACAGTATTTGAAACAAAGTAAGACCGAAGAGGACTTTTTCATACGGTTTTAAAAACTCCCATACAAAGCGCTGTAGAGAATAATACCCTATAAATTGATAAAAAATAGTGTGTTCGAATGTTTTTTTACGGTAATAAAACATCCATACGGAATAGAGAAAAAACAACCCCAGTGCGACACTCTCATAGAGCTGTACGGGGTGTCTAAAAATGCCGTCTCCAAAATCGTGTCCGAGAATACTCGACGTCTCTATCCCATATGTATAATCGTCAATCCCTGATAGATAACATCCGATGCGACCGATAGCGATCCCAATAGCCAATGAAGGTACAAAATAGGCTCCCGTTGAGCCTTTGATATTTGCAGCTTTTTTGAAGAGTTCTGCGGCAATCACTCCCCCGAATAGAGAACCTAAGACCGATTTTCCGATCACTAGTGCACCGGTGGAGAGATAGGCATTCCATGTCCCGAAAGTAAATCCACCGAATACAAATCCAAAAAGCAATGAGGTGTAATAGCCGTATCGAAGAGTCTCATTTTCGATGTGCTGTGACTCAGAACGAATCCATTTCCATGAGATTAACAGTGCAACTGCATACGAGAGAAGATCAAAAAAAAGATGAATTTTCATCAAAAATTAATGAGTTGAAAAAGTGGTATTGGCACATTGCGCAAAAAGGATAAACGTCGAAAGCCATACGACAGCGTTGAGGATCATATAGGCTTTTAGCTTTTCATTTTTTTGCAATAATCCTTGTATTTTTCTGAGCGTATAGACGTATATTCCACCGGAAATTGCCACAGGTATGAATAACAAAGAATCGCCCATCATCCCCATCAGGAGCATCCCTCCCCCTGTACCGAATAAAGCCAATGATCCGATAATATAGGAGAGAACTAAAACCCCTTCTATTATTTTTTGCATGGATCCCCCTTTGGAGAGTTTTATACGATTGGCGCCCGATCTATCAGAGAAAGCGGTTCGTTAATATCAAATATTTTGGCATTGATCGGCGAAATACCAAAACTGTTCAAACGCTCCGTATGCATTTGCAAGTAGGCCATTGCTGATGCTTCATCCTCAAAAAGATAAATCCCTCCAGCTTCTTTGGTGGCAGCATTTTCAGTCCATATTTTCCAGATCAACCCTTTTTCTTGTGCAATGCTCTCCGCTAGCGGAGCAAATGCTTCACTCATCGCTTCACCAAAAGGACCGTCCATTATAAAATCGATTTGTAACAGTTTTTTCATTTTATTCCTTTATTATTCATCGTTTAATTATCACTGAACCGACGACGAATATCAAAAAATTCATCAGCATTGTCAATCATGATATCGACCAATGAAGGGTCAAATTGTACCCCTTTTTGCTCATGGAAATACTCTAATATTTGTTCCCTATTCCATGCTTTTTTATAGACACGTTCCGTTCCCAATGCATCAAATACATCGGCAATCGATGTAATGCGGCCGTAAATATGGATCTCTTCTCCCGCCAATGATCGTGGATACCCCGTTCCATCCCATTTTTCATGATGTTCATGCGCAACGATAGCAGCCGCTTGGATCAAAGGACGTTTTGAATTTTTCAAAATTTCCCATCCGATATGCGCATGATTTTTCATGATTTCATACTCTTCTTCAGTCAGTTTTCCGGCTTTATGCAAAATAGCATCCGGTATACCTACTTTGCCCACATCGTGCAACGGTGCGATGCTCCATATCTCTTCTTGTTCTGTGGCACTCAACCCTTTATATTTAGCCAGCAACTTCGCATATTCGGCTACACGGCGAACGTGCATTGCCGTCTCTTTGGAACGGCTTTCAACCGCAAAGCCCAAAATCAACAGCAATTCTTGTTGTGTCTCTTGTACCTCTTGCGTCAATGATACAATCGGGGTAATGTCTTGTCGAATACTGATATATTCAATGACGTTTCCATGTGCATCATAAATTGGAGAGATAAAGGAGCTAACAACGTACATATCCCCATTTTTTTTACGATTTTTTACAATCCCATTCCACATTTTATGATGGGTGATCGTCCCCCAAAGATCTTTGAAAACATCGCTTTGTACATCAGGATGACGTACAATATTATGAGGTTGCCCGATCAGCTCTTCGCGTGTATATCCGCTAATTTCACAGAATTTGTCATTTACATAGGTTATTTTTCCGAATAGATTTGTCTTGGAAACGATAGAACTGGCATCAACAATATCTTTATATTGCCGAAGAAGTTCTTTGTTTTCACTCAAATCCGCTTGAAGCGCTTTTTGACTCATTGCTAGTTTTAATTGCGTTTTGACGCGAGACTGAAGTTCCCGTCCTAAAAACGGTTTGGTAATATAATCGCTGGCACCGGCATCAAATGCTTCAATGATCGTGTTTTCATCCGTTTTTGCCGTTAGAAAAATAATCGGTATCTCATGGAGACGAGCGTCCGTTTTCATTTCTTGACACACTTCCAAACCGCTCATATCAGGCATCATCATATCCAGAAGTACCAAACTCACATCATTGTCTCGCAACCTCTCCAGTGCTTGAATCCCACCTGTAGCATACAAGATATGGATATTCTCTAACTCTTTTAGGACATTAGAAGCAACCTGAATATTGCGGGGTTCATCATCGGCAATCAAAACTATCATTTTGTTTTCCATAGATTCCTCCATGCTTCAATGAGTGTTGCAAAATTTCTTAACTGTGTCTCAACCTGATCGATTTCAAATCCCTCTGCTCCTATCCGCAATCGCTCACCCCACTCGATCAGCGGTGCGAATTGATAATTTTTTCCATTATCTATTACTGCCACGGCGAACGATCCGATCGCCATCATATCCCCTTGTTTTAAAAGCTCTTGGGACTCGCTCAAAAGTTCATCGAACAATTTTCCTAAAACCTCTACCGTTGCATCGTCGATGATTGTTTCGGTAGATATTTTCGGGGCAGGTGTTACTGAGCTAAAAGGCAAATGTTTTTTCAATGTTGCAATGAGGATAGAGCGGTTTAACGGTTTTTCTAACACACCGTTAAACTGTTGTTCAAGCTTATGCAAATCATGTTTCATAACCGAAGCAGTCACAGCAATGAGAGGAAGATCAGACATATTCAAATCGTTTCGGATAGCATGAAGTGCTTCGAAGCCATTCATAACAGGCATACGAATATCCATCAAAACCAAATCAATTCCTCCTTTGGCAACTTCATCCACAGCAATTTTTCCATTCTCTGCTTCGATAAAGGTAAATGGGTATCCTTTGAGGGTTTCAATCATTAAGAAGCGGTTTTCTTTGATATCATCAACAACCAATATCGTGGCAGGTTCAAAAAGGGTATTCTCTTCTACCAACAGATCTTCAGAGACAAAAATAGGCTGACTGACCTCAATATTGTCGATCATCAGAGTAAATGTAGAGCCTTTTTCAGGGATACTCTCAACGCTCAATTCTCCACCCATTAAATGGGCTAATTTACGACATATTGCCAGACCCAGACCCGTTCCTCCGTATTGACGGGTATCTTGTCCCTCTTGTTGAATAAACGACTCAAAAATTTTAGCTTGATCTTTGAGCGGAATGCCTATCCCTGTATCTTTTACAATACACACAAGAGTGATATCCCCGCTATCATGAATAGATCCTTGTTCAATCTTTATGCTTACTTGCCCGTTTTGAGTGAATTTTAATGCGTTTGAAATCAAATTAAATAAAATTTGACGGATGTGTATTTCATCTATTATCACATAATTCGGAACGTCTTTGGCTATTTCTGAAACCAAAACAATCCCTTTTTTGTTGGCTATTTGGGTAAACATCGATGTGATGTCTCGGATAAATACATCAAGAGATACAGGATGATATTCCAGTTTCATATGCCCTGCTTCAATTTTTGAGAGATCCAAAATATCATTGATCAGCAGCAGCAAATTTTTTCCGCCATTTTTTATCGCTTCCAAATAGCCTCGATGTTTAGGATTCTCCACCTCATTTTCCAAGAGATCCGAAAACCCGATTACGGCATTAAGCGGTGTACGGATTTCATGAGACATATTGGCCAAAAATTCCGATTTTAGCCGATTTGCCGACTCTGCTTCAATTTTTGCATGTTCGAGTTGAGACGTCAATACTTTTTGTTCATCCAACGCACTAACTATCTGTGCGGTACGCTGTTGTACCATATCATCGAGACGTTCATTAATAGTGATCAATTCTTCATTGGAACTGCTCGTCTCTTTTTGCAAATTGATCATTGTCACAAATTGACGGCGGAGATTTCGTATGATGAAGTAGAGCACTATCGTCTCTGCCGCGACCATAACCCCATGCAAAATAACATACTCAATTCCACACCCATAACTAAAAATCATAATCGGATCACCAAAAAATATATAGTGAGAAAACTGAAGGTAGTTAAACAAAAAATGGTGTGCTACAACGGCGAATGCTGCTGTAAGCAAGGGAAGGATATCTTTATACACCGTCAATATGGCCAAACCGATAAATACATGAAAATGCATCTCGATACGCCCGAGATGCTGCTGAATGTACAATGCACTGAAAATAACAATCGCCAATGCGGCAATCATTCGAAAGTAAATGGTCCCCTTCAAATATCGATAGCCGATGAATACATTCAGCATGACTGCACTACCAATAAAAAGCCCCAGTCCAAACGTCCCGTAATACAATGACGTAATGAAAATCCCTATCAGTGCATGTCCGATCAATATCCAAAGCATATAACGATCAGCGTTTAAAAAATCCTCATTTAATGCGGCATTCATATCGTTTATTTTCGCAAGTTGTTTCATTACTGAACCTTTTGTAAATCAATCATAATTTGCTTGATAGGATAAGGGTGTGTGGCATAAATATTTTTTAAAACATATCCCGAAGGTCTCTTTACGAACATAAACAAACTTGAGGTATGCCCCATTTCATTCTCTCTGCCCGTAATCGCGAGATTGTAGGCTCGAGAGAGCTCCTCAATCTGTTGTTGTGTTGCATAAACTCCCTGAAATTCCTCATTAAAAGCTTTTGCGAAGATATCAGGCCCATCGCTGGACTGGGTGGGATCCAAATTGACAAAATACAATTTTAATCTTGGTTCAACATCCTTCAAATTTCGATATGCACTCGAAATTTCTTCCAATGATGGGGTACAAATTTTTGCACACCCGACGTATCCGAAATAGACAAAAACGATATGAGAATTTTCATTTTGCAAAAAGAAAGGGGAAATCGTATTATTTTCAAACGCCGTTCCTCGGGAGTTTCCTGAGAAAAACGTCCCTAAAAAAGGAAACACAAAGAGAAGTGAAAGCATAAAAGTAATCAAAGAAATACCAACGATCTGCTTTTTCACCATACATTCCTCTTCAAATCAAAAAATTCACACATATTCAAATCTTTCTATTTTATACCATAAAACATATAGGGTTATGCTAAGATGATATTTCAGTCATTTTGACACTCCATTCACTCAGGGAAAAAGGATGAAACGTATTTTACTCACCGGAGCTAATGGGTACATCGGTCGACGGCTCAAGCATGTTTTGATGCAACAAGAAGATATCGAGCTTCGTCTTATGGTTCGGAACATTGGAAGTTTATCTCCGCAAGCCATTGAAAATACTCATGTGGTCAGCGGTGATGTACTTCGTCCAGAGACACTTGATAATGCACTCAAAGATATCGATGTAGCCTATTATTTGATTCATGGCCTTACCCATGGAAATTTTCGAGAGCTCGATCGCCAAAGTGCACAGAATTTTGTCGATGCATGTGCACGTCAAAATGTCAAAACGATAATTTATTTGGGTGGGTTAGGAGATAAAAAAACCGGTAGCGAACATCTGCTCAGTCGGATTGAAACAGGTGAAATCCTCAGTTCCAATCCCAATGTCCAATGCATCTGGTTTAGAGCGGGAATTATTATCGGGTCAGGAAGTGCCAGTTTTGAAATCATCCGTAACTTGGTGCAAAAGCTGCCTATCATGATCACCCCAAAATGTGTCTCTACACCAGTTACTGTCATAGGGGTAGATGACATTATCACCTATCTCACTTCGGCTCTCCACATTACGAACCACTCAAATCTCATGATTGATTTAGGTGAAGAGACCATGAGTTACGGAGACCTGATACTTCGCGTTGCAAAAACAATGGGATTGAATCGGCATATCATTCCGATCAATGTCCTAACTCCCCATTTTTCGTCTTATTGGCTCACACTCTTTACCCCTGTACCCTATAATGTTGCCCGTTCATTGATCGAAGGGCTTCATAGCGAAGTAACCGTTACCAATAATCTACGTCATGAGTATTTCACGATTAAACCCAAATCATTGGAAGAGACTGTCAAACGCTCTATCAGCGAAATTGAATCCAACCAGGTTCTCAGCAGGTGGAGCGACAGCGGCTCTGGAGCCTGGGAAATCGATCATACTCACGATATTGCCGATGCACTTTTTATCGATCGGAGGATGATTGATTTAAAAGATATCCCTCCTCAAAATGTTTATCGAAGCTTTTGTTCTATCGGAGGAGATAACGGCTGGTTTGGATACGACTGGCTTTGGAATATACGGGGATTTATCGATAAATTGTTCAAAGGAGCAGGGATCAACCGCGGACGGAGAGATCCTTCGAATCTTCGGATCGGAGATAGCGTTGATTTCTGGAAAGTAGTCGATTTAGTCGAAAATGAGCGGCTTTTACTGTTCGCACAAATGAAATTACCGGGGAAAGCGTGGCTAGAGTTTAAAATCCACGAAGGAAAATTGATCCAAAGTGCCTATTTCTATCCTTATGGGATTATGGGACGTCTTTACTGGTACAGTCTCGTCCCTTTGCATTATCTCATTTTTACGAAGATGGCAAATGCCATCCTCAAACGCTCAATGCCGCTAGAATAAAGACTTAGGCGTGAAAACGCCCAAGATTTTGATTCAATCCCTCTGCAATGTTGTAGAGATTTTCTGCGGTAGCAGCGATATCTTTCACTCCTCGTGCATTCTCTCGGGCAAGATTGTTCATAGCTGCTATACGCTGGGATATCTCTTCAACCTCTTTTGTATTGCTATCAGCATCTTGAACCAATTTTTTAATCGCTTCACTCGTATGCTGAACCACATCAGCAGTATGCGCGATTTTATCTCCGACAAGCTTGGATTTTTCTCCCAACGATTCGATACTCTTCGCATTACGTTCCATTTGTTCTGAAGCTTCTTCGATCGATGATACGATAACCGAAATGGTAGCGTCGGTTTGGGTCAAACTCCCCTGTGTACGTTCGGCAAGTTTTCGAACCTCATCCGCAACAACGGCAAACCCTCTTCCATGTTCACCCGCGCGCGCTGCTTCGATAGCGGCGTTTAGTGCCAAGAGATTGGTTTGATCGGCTATTTCACCGATAACAGAGAGTACTTCACGTATTTGTCGGGCATTATTGGTCAATTCACGAATTCTTACGGCAAATTCTGCTTCTACCTCTACACTGTGATGAATCATATCGATCATGGTGTTCAACTCATTCTGAGATAGTTTTAATGTTTGGGTTGCAGAAACAACCTCTTTGCAGGTTGCTTCATTTTCTATTTTCGAAAGACTCAAATCGCGTATGATCTGTTCTGTTGTATGATGGATAGCATCCATTTGCACCGATTCATCTTCCATTCGACGACCGATTGCTAGGGAAGTTTTTGAGAGTTCCGTCGCAACGGATGTATTTTCATCCGAAGAACGCTTCGCATGTTGTACCATCGTTTGAATTACACTGATAAATGCATTGATGGAGTTTGCCGTACGGGCAGGTTCATCCGATCCCAAAACTTTCAATCGCTTGGTCAGATCACCATTCCCACTTGCAAGTTCTTCAGCGACACTTTGCATCATAGCGAGTTTATTAGCGATCGAACGTTCAATGAAAAATAATAACCCGGCAACAAATATCACCAAAATGACGATGCCGATAATTTTCATTATCACCATATCCATAAATTCACTGTCAACATCATCGATATACACACCCGTTCCGACAATCCATCCCCATGCAGGAAAAGATCGTACAAACGTCAATTTTGGAAGCGGTGTTTCCGTATTAGGTTTTGGCCACATATAGGAGACGAATCCCTCTTTTTGCTCTTTGGCTACCTTGGCGAATTCGACAAATAAAAACTTCCCATTCGGATCTTTAACACTGGTGAGATCGGTATTGTCCAATGCCGGTTTGATCGGATGCATCACTCCGCGTACCTGATCGTCCAAAATAAAAAAATACTCTTTCTCTTTGTATCGAAGCGTTTTGATATGTTCTTTAGCCGCTTCCTGAGCGCTTTCCAGACTCATACGCCCCTCTTTGACCTCATTTTCATAATGAGACAACAAAGATGTTACCGTATCTATTTGCGATGTCAACATGGTCTTTTTTGAATCCATCAATCCATGTTTTGCAGAAATAAGAGACTCAATAGCTATAACAATAAGAGACAGGGAAACCAAAACGGAAACCAATGCCAATTTTGCTTTTATCGTCAATCGATCCATATCATCACCTCTTTGTTCCATTTAAAATAGAACATTATAATCACAAAATGTTGCAAGAGTATAGCAACAATGGTTAAAATAAATAAAAATTCGTCATTGCGTCGTTATTTTAATGCTTCCAAAATGACATGATCTTCCAAATCGATCTCATCGTTTTCCAAAATCGGATCTAACGCATGCATCCCATACGGATAAGAAGATCTTGGATCACCTGTAATCAAAGGATGCCACGATGGCAACGGCTCACCTCGATAACGGAGGCGATAAGCACACGTTTGCGGAAGCCATTCAAACTCTTTTACCCTCTCCAATGTGAGTTTCATACACCCTTCAACCTTCTGGTGACGATTGGCATAATCACTGCATAAACGACCTTCAATGTTATAACAGCGACATGCAACACGAGTAAGATAGATTTCATCATCCTCTTCGTCCTGCAGTCGATGCAAACAACATAATCCGCATCCATCACATAATAATTCCCATTCCTGAGTTGTTAATTCTTCGAGTTTTTTTGTTTCCCAAAACGGGGCAGTAGTAGTATTTTCCATAACCGAAAAATAGCATATTTAGGGTTAAAACCGAGTATTTAGCCTATTATTTGGGTATGATGAGGATACTAAAAAAGGATATCGCATGACAACTGAACAACCATTGGATGAACTTCTGCGCGAATGTGCAAACTCGGTAGGAGGAAAAAACTTTTTCCTCACCCTCGCCGAAACGATCCGATCTACCCGCGAGGGGATTCTCGTCGGTGAGAAAAAACAGATTAACTACTCCAGCGGAACAATGACATGGAACAAAACGCTTCATGCCGACAACTGGAGATTATTGATCGAATCAGCCAAAGTGCGCACTAAAGACGGCAATATTTTGCTCCCGGTAGAAGACAAACGACACAAAAACATCCTCAACATGATCCGAACCCTTAAACCGCTAACCTTTACCGTAAAACCAAACAACAGCGAGGATGGAGAGGGATTTAGTTTTGCCGCGCTTGAAGTGATCGATGAGAAAACAACACGGGTTTCTCCGCTGTTCAAAGCGATGTTTACGATGCCGATCGAGGTATTAAAAAAGAATATGGGATAAAAAAAGGGATTGTTTTTAAGACGAAAGAGGTGGAGCGGGAAACGAGACTCGAACTCGCGACATTCAGCTTGGAAGGCTGACGCTCTAGCCAACTGAGCTACTCCCGCATCACAAGTCGAATTTTATCACTCATACCCTTAAAAGTTCATTTATTAGTGTAGTGGAACATACGCATACCCCTCGTTTTGCCACTTGACCAATCCGACCATTGCCGATTTAATCGGTGTGACAAAAGGGTATAAATCTTGACTCAATATCCCCCTTTTATGCATCCCCGACATACACACTTCCAAATGAATTCGATATTTTTTTACCATCTCTTCGAGACGTTGTTGAATCACTTCTTGATGTTTGACGAGTGATTCATCGAGTCCGTACGATGTATTATTCAAATTTTGAACAAAAAACTTGTATGCATCGCCATGTATCACAACAGCTACATCAACCATGTCTCCTTGGGAACTGAAATAATCAATCGTTCCGGGAAGACCGTTCAAAAATGCTTTATCGAAAGATTCAAAATCACCGGTTTTTAAATCTATCATCATTTTTTTCGTCTCTGCAAAAGAGAAACTCACCATACATAAAAACAAAACAATTAAAATACGCATCTACAATTTATCCTTATCTGAATATCTACCTATCTATTTTATCGTGACGCATTATTGTAAAAATAGTGTAAATTATTCGTCACTTACCAAGCTTTATCTGTATAATTCGGAAATTATTTGAAACTATTTTGATACACATCGGATACCCTTTTATGAGAACTCAACGCTTACCCTTCGGCAAACAAAATCCTGATAAGAAAAATGCCGTTTTTTTAGCCATCTATGTGGATGCAATTTCCCCATGGCGCTACTTTAAAGATGATATGCAGCACATCAAATGCCCTGCTTTAATAATGATTGATAGATGGGATGGACGCATGGGATTTCCGGGAGGAACAGTCAATGACGGGGAAAATCTCACAGAAGCACTGATACGGGAGATCAAAGAAGAAATAGGTATCACGATCAAACCTGAAAAAGTCCATCCGATCGTAACACACGAGACTCGTATTGTTACTCACCTCTATGGATTAAAGGTCTTAGAAGTCGAATTTTTGCACATCTATTACCATATACTCAACAACTTCTCCCGCTCAATCCTTTTGCACGCGTATGAAGAAGGGGACGATTCTCATTTTATGTCGGAGATTACAGGGATCAAAATCGTCCCACTGTTACAGCACGACAACAAAGGGATCAACCGTTTTCTCGAAAACTCTTTTGCCGGTTCATCACGAGATGATTTAGACGTATTGCTCAAAGAAGTTTTTAACCTCAAAGTTTAATGGATTCGTTTACCGACAATATCACCAAAAAACAATACATCTTCTAAAATGGCTCTCTCAGATAGGCCATCTCTGCCGAGATTAATCAACAGTTCTCCTTGAGCACTGGAGAAAATACGGTCATTCAAAACAACTTTCAAAAATTCCCCATCATCCGTCTCAAGCTTTTGTTTCATCTCGGAAAGAGCCTCGCTTTGGGGAAATGAGACATTGATCCGACCATCTTTGCGGTTTCCGCCAATAACATAAAAATCCCGATCATGCCGCTCTTTGAGATAGTGTTTAAAATTAAAAAAGAGTGTTAGAATGTCTTCGGAAGCGTAAAAATCATTTTTGACTTTATCCCATTCATCGCTTTGAATATTTTCACACCATACCGTTTTATTGGGATGGTCAAACGTATAAATTTTGGTCGTTTTTTTCGAATCGGTACGACGGATTTTGATGTATTTTTGAGGAAGCAATATCCCATTAACGATCCGTCCATGACTCTCATACGTTTCAACGCGATTATTCGTCAATACTTTTGCGATACCTGTCGTTCTCGCTTCGATACGGATCGAATAGGTATCGTCATCACGGGTTTCAAAACGGGCATCTGCCACCCCGAGGGCTTGAAAAATTCCATACGATACTTCATACGTTGCAGTCACTACTTTGGCATACGAGATCTGAATCAGTACTATCACCAAAAAAACGATCTTTTTCATTCTCTCATCCTTTGGTGATAGAATAGTCTCTTATTGTGAATCTTTTGCGAAATTACAACTTCAGCAATAATGAGCCCGCCCCTTTGGAGACTATCCCCAAAGGTACTTTGATCCCCTCTTGCATATGATCAGCAAAGATTCGATTGAGCCATACGCGATTGGTCTGTACTTTTTGGAGAATCAAATATTCCTCTTTATCTTCTGTAAGGGTAGTGTATGAACCGATATCCACATTCAAAGGCTGTTTTTCCCCTTCCGGAAACAAATTGAAGCGGAGCGTTTTTTTGCTTGTATCGACGATCACATTCTCCACTTTTCCGTATCCACGAGTATTGAAATACATCGAAACGGCAGATGTAAGAATTTTGGAGCGAATCGAATCGATTGTAGAAAGATCGGCAGAGTACAAAGGAGCCAAGCCTAAAAAGAGTATTACTATCAAACGTGTCAGCATAATTACCTCGTTATATAAAAGTGCAATTATAGCTCCAAGGGGTTAAAAGAGTACTTCCCATCATTACTTTTTAAAGGTACACTGTCACTTATTTTTACTCTACAGGATAGATAAATGACTCAAATTCTTGTTTTTGCCGTTGTGGCACTCCTTTTTTACTGGCTCTCCCGAAGCTTTTCTCAAAATCAGCATACCTATACCCGCAACCAGTTTGCCGGATTCAAACTCACCAAAGAGAACCTCGCGTACAGTGAGTTGGGCCTCTTTGTCGCTTTGAGTGCAAAAATCGCCAAAGCCGACGGTCGGGTTGATGAACTCGAAGCCGAGCTTATCGGAAATATGTTCAATGACATCAGTGCCCTCTTCCCAGATCCCGAAGCGACCAAAAAACTTCTCAAAGAGATTTTTGATGAAGAAAAAAATGCGCCTCACAATATCGATCCCGTAGCACAGGCTTTGTATCAAGCGCTCCAAAACGATGCGCATAAGCGTCAAAAGATGATGGAGTTTTTAGTCCATCTCACCTACATCGACGGAACTCTCAGCCATGCGGAAGAAGAGATGCTGCGTGTTATAGCCAATCATATGCAATTTCATGCAGATGAACTTGCCGCAATGTTGGAGCGCTTTGGATCGTACCATCGCAACAGTGTCAAAGAGAGTTCGATTGATCAGGCCTATTCCATGTTGAATCTCACCTCCAGTGCGACCAATGATGAGATCAAAAAAGCATACCGTGCACTGGTACGGGAATACCATCCCGATATCATTAAGTCACAAGGTGCATCCGATGAGTATCTTAAAGAGGCAACTGAAAAAGTCCAAGAGATCAATGCAGCCTATGAAATGATCAAAAAAACACGCGGGATGTAAAAGGAGAGACTATGGATAAAAAACGTCTGTTAAATGGTGCGTTTTGGATTATCTTTATTGGATTATTGGGGGTATTTGCCTATACGAAAGGGTGGATTTTAACCAATTTTGAATCCATATCCTCGACACAAGCGTATAATTTACTACAATCAAATGAAAACGTAGCCATACTGGACGTCCGTACTCCGCAGGAGTATTCAGAAGGGCATATTGAAGGTGCAATTTTAGCCCCCGTACAAACATTACAAAATGATCTTGCTCAAATTGCCAAAGTGAAAAATCAAAAAATTATTGTTTATTGCCATAGCGGCAATCGCAGCGTTGCCGCCTCTCGAATACTGGTGCAAAACGGTTTTACACCGTTCAATCTCAAAGGGGGTATTACCGACTGGAAAGCGAACGGGTTTGCTACGGTTCAATAATCTTTACTGAACGTAAAGGTTATTCCCCCCTGCAGCTTTTGCCTGCGCCAATGCACTGTCCGCTTCATCGATTGTATCGTTTAGGGTATCTTCGGGATGAAATACGGCTCCGATTGAAATACTCAAAAGAATCTCTTCTTCAGCGAGATGAAGAGGGACAAAAGCAACTTTTTGCCGTATCAGATCTAAAAGTTCCATTGCACTATCACGCGTATGGTTTTTCAAAACAAGACAAAATTCATCTCCCTCAAAACGGGCTAAAATATCCTGATAATCAATGCTCGATCGGATAATGTCCGCTATCTGTATGACGATTTTATCCCCTGTTTCCTCTCCATGAAGGGCGTAGAGATGCCGATAATTATCAATACTAATCATTGCCGTTACAAACTCTTCCTCTTCAGAAAAACAAGATTCCATCATCGTATAAAAGTGGCGGCGATTATAAAGTCCCGTCAAAAAATCACGTTTGCTGTAGTGGGTAATCATATCAATGTTTTCTAATGCTTCAATCGCATTATTGAGCCGGCAGGAAAATTCCTCTTTGCTAAAAGGTTTATTGATAAAATCGTTCGCTCCGTGTTTAAGCAACATGGCTGATACGTCCGAATCCTCGGTTGAGGAGAGTACAAAAACACAAAGCTGATCTTTTGTGTATTTTTTACGTACTGCTTTTGTAAGTTCCAATCCGTCCATTACCGGCATATTATAATCGGTAATAATCATTTTGATATCCGGATTTTCTTCCAAAATGAGCATAGCTTCTTCTCCGTGAGCCAATGCGTACACTTGGAAAAAGAGGTTCTCTACCATCTTTTTCATCTGATTTCGGAAAATCGACGAATCATCGACAACCATCACTTTATGGGCACGGTTTTTGAGGAGCCTTCTGATCGTATCGATCACATAATCGATATCATCGATCCCCCCTTTGTGAACATAATCGATAATATCTTTTTTCAGTATCGCTTTTCGAAACTCTTTGTCCACGCTCCCGGTCAAAACGATGGAAGGGATACGTTTTTTGAGCATGGCATCCACAATTTCACCATTGGGTGCATCAGGGAGATTGAGATCGATAATGGCAAGAGTATACGTATACTTGTGGCTAAAAAGTTCTGCTTCCGCAAGAGAATAAGCCATATCGACTTCTAATCCAAGTTCATTTTTTACTTTTAACATTACCAGTTTTGATAAGGTTTTGTTGTCATCAACTAATAAAACTCTTTCTTCTTTGACCATGGTCCATTTCTTTGTATGTTAGTTCAATGTAATATAAACGGCATTCTAACATAGTAACGCTGTTGTCACTGAATATTCGGTTTTCTCTCTTTCGATTTGAACGCTTTATCATAAAAATATTATATTTGTCTCACAAAAATATGGGATTTTGTTATTTTGCAACACACTTGCGACACAAAAGGGAAATAATTAGTATACGTAACAGTATTAGAGAAGGAGGTTTTTCGTGGCATTATCCTACTCATCATTGCATGCACTCAGAAGCATTGTGGCATCAACGATCAACGACTCAGATATTATCGTCATCGACTCAACACCTACCCTTTATCGCTACTCTGTTCAAGGTCACTATCAAAAACATGCCAATATGAAAGGGATACAATCGTATCCAAACCGTTATGGGAGTTCCGTCTCTATCACTAACAATGCCCAATTCGGGTTGGTGTGTGATGCAGCCAATGAACGGGTCCTCGTTTTATCACTGGAACCCGTCAAACTACTCTCTATGATTACAATGATCAAACCCGATGTTGTCCTCTTTAGCGATGATAACCATTACTTTGCGATTGGGAGCAATACGGGGCGATTAAAAGTATATGAACTGCTTGCATGCAAAGAGCTCTGCGAAATTCACCTACCTGATGGGATAGTCTGTGCCGCTTTTTCAAAAGACGGGAAAAAATTAGCGATTTCTACGATGGATAAAAAAGTTCATATTCTCTCACTTGCTACCAAAAAAATTACAAACGTTTTCAAAGTAGAAGATATCGTCGAATCGCTCACCTTCTCATCCGACAACAATAAAATCGTCGGATTCACCCGTCTGGGATCAACATTTGTTTTTAATATTTTGCACAAGCAGCAATTTTTGGGCGATTCATCCTTGGAGTGGCCTACCCATATAGCATCCGGTTTTAACGATCATGTCATTTTGCTAGGGACACGAAGCAATCAACTGTTGATCTACAATAATTCCGATGGGGCAAAACTCGGACGCGTTAGTTTGGATTACTGGGGAATAACCTCTATCTGTGCTTCATCTGAAAAAGTTTTTGTCGGTTTTTCCGATGGAAACGGTGTCATCATAGATTTGCACGATCCGATCGAAGAGGCATCACAAGCCATAGAAAGCAACAATATCAGTAAACTCATTTTGCTTGCAGCCGAAAATCCGTTAATCTTTGTCAATAATGAACTCTGTAAAAAAATCGAAAAACTTTATGAAACAGTTTTTCATTTTCACCCTACCAACCCACAAGAGCGTAAGGGATACGAAACCATTGTAGCGTTGATGATTGCGGATAGCGCTATTCGACGAGAATTGATGCAAACCCTTTATGCTTCCGAAGAGATCGCCCCTTTTATGGAAAATATCTCGACCGGAAACTCGCAGCAAGCCTGCTCAACCGCTTTTGATGCACCTCTGCTGCGTCAGCTTAGAGAGTTTCATGAAGTACGCACCAATTGTCTCAAAGAGCTGATGCTCGAGATAAAAGTTTTGGACAACGATCCTGAAAAATTTAAAGAATATATCGAATCTGTCCCATCGAGCTGCTCGGCGTGTGTACACAGTATCATCCCAAGTCCGGACATTCTCGAAGAAAACTACAAGAAACTTGTTTCCAGTGCTTCGGCAAATAACTACTCCGCATTGCTCGAAATCACGGAACAATTCGGTGCTCTTCGACAAACAAAAGTCTACCGCAGACTCATGAATTACGGGGAAGCGCTCATCGATAAAACACTGATGATGATAGCCTCAGGCAAAATGAATGAAGCCGATATTTATGCTACGAAATTATCCCGGATCAAACCATTTGCCCTTACGGGCAATGATTTCAAAAATCAGATCAAATCGTTCGATGCATTTTCTAATGCGGCAAAATCCAATGATCTGATCAAACTCTTTGCTTTGGCATCGGAATATCCGGCCCTGCGAACAACGGAAATTTTCAGAGTACAACTTGAAAACTACAAAAAAAACATCTTGATCCCTGCAAGTCCTCTTATCAAAAAAGGGGAAGTTTCCAAAGTTTTAACACTGCTATCGCCTTATGCATCCATCGAGTATTTTGAAGAAAAAAACTTTATTCTTTTGAAAAAAGCTCTCATCCACGAAATCGGTTTATATGCCCCTTTTGGTGAAGAACAAGCCCTTTTGGATCGCTATCACAACTGCTATGGATGGGATGCGGAGTATGCACAGGTCTGTCTGAGTCTAAAAATCGCTCCAAATCTCAGTAAAAAACTCGACGAAGTATCGCAAGAATGCAAAAAACTAACTACATTTTTAACAGGAGAAAGAAATTTGAGAATTGTCCCCAATCAGGAGAGTGTGAATGAGGAATGATCCATTCAACACCCAAAATAACGCAAAACTTTTAAAAGAGATCGCTTTTGACATGAAAGTTTTGTTTGTCGAAGATGAAATTGAAATCCAAGAACAACTAAAACATTTTTTGTCCCGTTTTTTTAGTCGAGTTGACACGGCTGATAACGGGGTAGAAGCACTGGAACTCTATAATCTTCATACCTACGATCTTGTCATTACCGACCTGACGATGCCGTTTATGGATGGAATAGAACTCTCGGCAAATATTCGCAGTATCAAAGATAAACAGCACATCATCGTCGTCTCCGCACACTCTGAGAGTGAAAAGCTTATTGAACTCATCAATATCGGTGTTGATGGGTTTATCCTCAAACCGATAGATATTCAAAATAGCCTCAAAATGTTGCTAAAATCATGTCAAGCCATATACGATCATAAAATGCTTCACTATTTTAATACTTTGTTGGAACAAACCAATAATGAATTGCGACAGAGTAACATAGAACTAGAGTGTACGCTAAATCAGCTCGGACGACTGCGAGATGAATATAACCTGCCGAAAGAAGAGGATTATGTTCCATTTTCAAGTGATTCGTTCACTGATGTGCCTTTAGAGGATTTTTATGCTCAAAACGATCCCGAAGAATTAGAAAGGCTCAATGAAGATTTAGAACAGATCGAAGATGATTTCAATCTCCTTTTAGTCAGTTTAGATCGAAATACAACCACCAATACGCTCATGCTGTTCAACCAACTGCTGCGCTCATACGCAAACCAAATTCATCTCATTCCTCAATGTCATACGCTGGGATACGCACTCATACAGATATCACGACGTATTGATACGGTTGAGATAGAAGAAATTGAGTCTATATCGCCTATAATTCCTATGATCACCTCATTATTCGATCATTTAGAGCAGTGGAGACGCGGTATATTTGTTTATCAAAATGTAGATAGCATCCATTTTATGGATGAGTATCTCTTGAAAAAAATTGATGAAATCGAAAGATTACTAGCGAATTAAAATGAAACACAAAGAGCAATTATTAACTCTCATTATTGAAGATGCTGTAAAAAAAGGGGCTCCAATCATCAGATGGGAGTACTCGGCAAACGGCAGAGTGGTGATTTTTCGACATAATCGTATTCCTCAATATTGCATTAATCTCTTTCAAGCTGCTGATATGCTGATCCATCAATACAATTTGACCAAAGAATACAGTTTTATTTACGCGAAACACGGGATAAATACATCTCAAAAATCATGCGAACTTCCTCAAATTTCAAACAGTGGTGACATGGATTATGAAAGCAAATGTATAGAGATGTGTAACGATCTGCTTTTCAGTTCATCTCAACAGTTTAATGTTGATACCCAAAATAAAATCTACAGTATCATTCACAAAGCATATGATGGTAATGAGATCAGTAAAGATGGTTTTTTACGTCTTCGAAGCAAACTCTCCGCATTTTATAGAGACAAAAACTCTTATGCTCAAACGGCCGAAGAGAGAAATAAATTACGCCCGATTATCCGATTTTTTGAAAATATGCGATACGAAGATTTTTTAGAACTATTTTAAACAATCTTGTGAGATTGCAACATACTTGCCACACTAACACCCTACACTTTCACATAATTAATTCTTCGTGAAGGAAATAAATGATCCAAAAAATCGCACTCGCATCTCTTTTTTGTGCCGTTTCAGTCGCTGCAGCACCGATCCAAACCATAAATTTTGACGGAAATCTCAAAATTCCTACCAAAGTTTTACAAAAAAACGTTCAAAGCCATATCGGTAAGAATGGTGATCAAGATCAGATCAAAGCGATCCTAGAAGAGACGGAAGCATACTATCGTAACCATAACTATACGCTCGCATTTGCACAAGCTGAACCGATGGACGAAAAAAATGGGGTAGTCACCGTAAAAATTGGAAAATATGCCGATTTCAATGAGTTTTCTATCGGAGAAATGAAACGCCGTGCAATTCAAGAAGGTGCTATCAATCAAATTTTCTTTGAAGGAAATGAGAAAATTTCAACTTATCGTCTGATGAAACTGGTTCAACCATCCCTTGGCAAAAAAAATACTACTGCCAATCTGGATGAAATCACACTTAATGTCCAAAAATATTATCGAGAACATAACTATGAGTTGGCCTATGCAGAAGTAAAAAATGTGAATGAGAAAGGGATTGTGACGATTGAAATCAAAAAATATCCTAATTTCAAAGCTCTTTACGCTCGCGAAAACAAAAAACAACCCACTGCACTCTAAATCAATAACCTGTTCATGAACAGGTTATTTCAAATCACACTATTTTTTCTATCGTTTTGATCGATGATTGATAAACTGCTGAATCGTTGCAGGGATATTATTGAGATCTACAATCTCCTGAACTGCTCCGCATTCGACCGCTTTTGCCGGCATGCCGTATACGACACAACGTTTTTGGCTCTGCGCAATCGTATACGCACCGGCGTCAAACATCTCTTTCATCCCGATCGATCCATCATCTCCCATACCGGTGAGCATCACACCCATTGCATTGGCTCCTGCGGTATTGTGCACACTCCGAAACAAAATATCAACACTAGGTTTATGACGACTGATTCGCGGTCCATCAAGCAATTTTATATAATATTTTCCTTGACGGTTATCCAAAAGCATATGACGATTCCCCGGTGCAATATAAACCGAAGATTCTTCGACCACTTGACCATCTTGAGCTTCATAGACATTCAGCGGACTGATACGATTCAACCGCTCCGCAAAACTCCCTGAGAATCCAAAAGGAATATGCAAGGTAATCAATATAGGAGGCAAAGGGGGAACAAGTGTGGAAAAAATTTCCATCAAGGTCTCTACACCTCCGGTTGAAGCGCCGATCGCGATTACTTTCGGTCCGGGTATCAACACTTTTTTAACCGGTAAAAGCTCATTCGGATGATTTTTTACCGTTTCGATTTCAATCACATTTTTTCGATTCGGTTTTCGTTTGGCCTGATACCGATCAATCAAAAAGGTCAGACGCAGAAGCGTATCTTCAACCCGTTTGAAGAACAGTTCATCACTCTCCCCTATCCCTTTTTTCGCGATAAAACCGACAGCGCCATCATCAAATACATCCTGATGTCGAGAAGCATCCGTAGAGATAACAACCGCCGGCATCGGATGAAGCCGCATTAGATTACGTAAAAACGACACCCCATCCATTTTTGGCATATTGATATCGATGGTGACCAAATCAGGCTCATGCTGTTTGATCAGATCACGCGCTTCAAATGCATCAGAAGCGGTCGCAACCACTTTAAAATCCTCCAAACGCGAAATCGTATCGGAGAGGATACGCTGCATCAACGGAGAATCATCTATTACTATCACTGTATACATAACTTCAGCCTCTAAAATAATGTAACGCCACTATCATCAGCAGGCAATTTTTCTGTTTTTTCGACTTTTTTGGCCAATGCACGATCGCTTTGTGCGAGGCGCTCTTCCATAGAACGATTGGCAACCGTTTTTGCAATCGTTTTGAATCCGTTGTCCAGCATCACAACCCGGCCGTTTATCCCGAGGACGTTTTCAGCCGTAATACGGATCCCTTCTGAGCGGCAAAAACTTCGTGCAAAAAGGACATTTCTCTCACCGATATTATCGCTAAGATCGTGTAGGATATTGGCCCCTCCAGCGATTTTTGCCGTGATATTCTCTTTACGGCACCCTAATTTGTACATTTCATTGAGCATCGTTTCCATGGCATAAAGACCAAAACGGCACGATTGCCCCTGTGCACAAGAGGTAGGGAGTAGAAAATGGTTCATCCCTTTGATCCGAGATACGCTGTCATAGAGCATTACGGCAACACATGAACCCAACAACGTTGTAATCGGCATATCGTCTTCATCATACGTAATGGCAAATTCACCACCGATAATTCCGAGTGTAGGTCGGTTTTGAATATATTTGACCGCGTCAGGACGTGACAATGTCACGACCTTCGAGTCAACCGTTCCTTTGATTATTTTCATGGTAATTCTTTTACTTTTACAAAAATATTTTGGCCATAGCGTTCAACATACGGACTAAGTTCAAGCGGACTTTCCGAATGTCCTAAATAGAGTGTACCGCCCATTCTGAGGGTACGAAAAAGCTTCTTTAAAATTGCATTTTGATCTGCTTGACTAAAATAGATAAGAACATTTCGACAAAACACAACGTCAAACCCTTCATTTTTAAACGGATAGCTCTCCGCCATCAGATTGTGCTGATTGAAGCGCACTCTTCGAGAAAGTGTCTCTTTTACTTTGATCAAATAATCTCCATCTCGACTCGGATGGGGACGGCGCTTGAAATAATTTGCCGGTTTGATCCAATCGGGAAAATCCTCAGCATTTTTATTCCACTCATAGACACCGTTTGAGGCGTGTTTTAGAACATCCAGATCAATATCCGTTGCTAAGAGCGAATAGTTTAGCATCGGACGGCTATATTCCTCTTTGGCCTGTTCCATCGTCATCAAAATCGAATACGGTTCTTCTCCTGTTGATGAAGCCGAGCAATAAATTTTAAATTCACCGCCTTTTTCAATCGCCTCATGAAATACACGGTTTTTCAAATCGTCAAAATGAAACTCTTCACGGAAAAAATTGGTTTTATTCGTTGTAAATGAGCTGATAAACGTCTCAATATGTCTTCCATGTTCAATCGCTGAAAGCACCGCATCAATATCATCATGTCCGACATCGCGTTTGAGTTTATCCAAACGGTTTGCAATCATGACGTCTTTGTTAGCCCCCAGCGTAATCCCGCTGTGTTTATAGGCTAGTGTTCGAGCCCGTTCAAGCTGTTGCGCTGTGTACATGAGAAGACCCAGAACTTTGACGTGAAAGACGCTGCATTTCGTCTTTGTCCAAAATACGGTCAATATCAAGAATAACGATCATTTTATCCTCTTTCTTGAATAACCCTTTGAGATATTCGGGAGCGATAGAGGTCCCCATATCCGGCGCTGGATAGAGACGATCAAGTTCAACATTTTCCATATCTGAGACTTCATCCACGACTAAACCGATCATTCGCATATCTTGCGTTTTTACCGCGATAACAATCGTACGATTGGTATAAATCGGATCATCATTCGTATTAAAACGGACGCGCAGATCGATAATAGGAGCAACTTCACCACGCAAGTTGATGACTCCTTTGACCCAGCGGCTAGCATCCGGAATCGGAGTTACAACAGGATAAGTCAGAATCTCTCTTACCTTGCTGATCTGAATACCGTAGGTTTCATCGCCGAGTTTAAACGTAAGCATTTGGTTACTTTCCATAACTGACATAAGGTGCTCCTAATAATTTTTATCTAAGATGTTCATTGTATCGATAATCAACCCGATGGTTCCATCCCCTCGGACAGTCGCTCCGCCAATTCCCTGTGCATTACGGAAATTTTTATCGAGCGGTTTGATAACGAATTGCTGCTGATTCATAAACTCATCTACAAACACAGCAATTTTTTGCGCTGCTGATCGAACCACGATCAATAACCCATCTGAGAGTTTTTCATGTTCAGGCTCAACATTGAAAATAGAATGAAGTCGGACAATAGGGATAAACTCATTGCGCAACATCAACATTTCGGACTCTTTATCACCGATATGTTTAATCATATCTTCACTCGGGTTAAGCGATTCGATGATCGCTGAGAGAGGAAGAATGAATTGCTCTTTCCCTACTCGGATATTGAGCCCATCCAAAATAGCCAACGTCAATGGCAACGCGATTGTAAACGTCGTACCATATCCCTCTTCCGTATCTACTTTGATGACACCGCCAAGCTTTTTGATATTGGACATAACAACATCCATCCCAACTCCGCGACCGGAAATATCGGTAACCGCTTCAGCCGTAGACAATCCCGGAGCAAAAATCAGCATTGCTTTCTCTTCGGTTGTCATCGACGCAGCTTGCGACTCATCGATAACACCGTTCTCAATCGCTTTTGCCGTTACTTTCGCAACATTGATCCCGCCGCCGTCATCTTGGATTTTGATAATCATCTGACCGTTTGCCTGCTCAGCGATCATCATCAGCGTTCCCGATTCCGGTTTTCCGATCGCACGACGACGTTCCGGAGATTCAATCCCATGATCAAGGCCGTTACGAACAATGTGCATCAACGGATCGGTCAATCCCTCAATCATCGCCTTATCAATCTCAACCGTCTCTCCCGAATAACGGAAATCGATTTTTTTGTTAAGTTTCTTAGCCGTGTCGCGGATAACTTTTGGAAATTTCGAGAAAACGGTTTCCATCGGAACCATTCGGACGCTCATAACCGATTCTTGCAACTCACGGATATGACGATCGATCAAATCCAAGCGCTCAGAGAGATCCGCTTTGATCTTTTGATCTTCCATCATAGATGTATACTGCGTCAACATAGAGTGAGCGATGACGAGTTCACCGATGTTGTTCATCAATCCATCGATTTTTGATAGATCGACACGAATCGAGTTAGAACTGCTATCGGCTTTAAACTTTTTCGATTCTGTGGTCGAAGAAGCTTTTACTTCACTCTTCACATCTTCTTTAGCTACAACCGGTGCAACTTTTTCTACTACCGGTGTTGCAATCGGTTTTGGTAATTCAGGCTCATCAAAAAATCCGAAATCGTCATCATCTGCGACAGATGCAACCGGTGCTGCAACCGCTGCAATCGGCTCATCATCAAAGAATCCGAACTCATCATCCGCAGAAGTGCTTGATACAGGTGTTGCTGCGACAATCGGTGCGTCATCGAAGAAACCAAATACCTCTTCGAATGAAGGAACATCATGGGTTAGAGAAGTTTCTTCTTCGTCAAACATTCCGAATTGTTCCTCTTCCATAAAACCGAAGCCATCTGATTCTGCTGTTATACCGCCGATCGGTCCAAAACAGTTTTCATCATCACTCGGCAGCAACAATCCGAACTCATCTGCTGGACCTTCGACTTCAACCATTAGTTCAAGCTCTTCTACTTCTTCACTAAATGCATTGATTTTCGCCAACAAATTTTCTTTGGTTTGTTGAAAATAATCGGCGCTTAATTCTTCACTTAGCTCAAGATCCAAGATCTCTTTGAGCGCATCAATCCCTTCAATCAGGATTTCGGCCATACTCTCTTCAAAAGTGAGCTCTCCATTACGGAGACGATCCATAAAAAACTCCAATTCATGCGCAAGCGCGGCGAACTGAGAAAGCTCTACCGAAGCGGAGTTACCTTTGAGTGTATGGACGGAACGAAACAGCGAATTGACCATTTCATTATCCATATCACCCGATTCTTCAGCCTCGAGCAATAACGTATCAATGGTTTCAAAAAGCTCTTCAGCCTCTTCCAGAAACATTTGACGATATTTATTGATATCAAAAACTGCCATAAATATCCTTATCGGCTTAGGACGATTCCCACCGCCTTAAGAAGCTGCTCCGGTACGAATGGTTTAACAATCCAACCGGTTGCTCCAACTGCTTTACCTTTTGCTTTCATCTCATCATTTTTCTCTGTAGTTAGAGTCAAAATAGGAGTTTTAGCGTATGTTGGCAATTTGCGAAGCTCTGTAATAAGTTCAAAACCGTTCATGTTCGGCATATTGATATCGGTAACAACCAAATCAAATACTGCAGATTTTGCTTTTACAAGTCCATCAGAACCGTCTACCGCTTCAACAACATCCGGATAACCACCTTCGTTTAAAGCGTATTTAACCATATCACGCAACATATTTGAATCGTCTACAATTAGAATTTTTGCCATTTTTTTTCTCCGTTAAATATTAAAATAGTGTAAAGTCGTCGATATCCGCTTGCTCAGGTTTGCACCCTTGCATTGCATTATCTTCGCCCATAGCATAGTCACGTTGCTCTTGAATCGTATAGAAAGGAACCAATCGAGCTTTGTACTCTGCTTCTTGCGCCAATGGAACGTCGTATCCGTTCTCATTCATAGATGCGATATCACTGTCCATGATCGCACCGATACCATCGATCATTTGAGTGATACGGTCTTCACATTGAAGTACCATGATAAATCCGAACATCGCTTTGATCACTTCGTCTGTACGTGTCAAAATCGAACTGGTCATATTCCATGATTCTTCAAGCTCGTCAAACACTTCAGGAACAACTCTCTCTTTAAAAAGAGTCAATTGCTCAAGCGCTACTGCCGCATCTTTGTGAATTGCACGCATCTCTTCGACACGCTCTTCAAAAATCGTTTCGATCTCTTTGGTACTTTCGCGCATGCTTTGTTTGATCCACCCCAAATTGGCATGATGAACCGCCGTATCAACACTGAATCGATACATCAAATCTTTCAATACACGCGTTCGATTACGTTGATCAATATGGCTTTGATATGCATCAAGCATTTCAGGCAAGCGTTCCAAACGCTTACGATTAATCCAAGCACTAAAAGTGTTTGGAACAAGATGGCGCTCATGTTCAGGATCATTTAGCGCAACGATAAAAAAAGTATCTTGCGGATTTACGAGTGCTCCGGCATACTCAACATGCTCGAGGCCACAGATGATCACATCACATCCGTTCTCTTCAGCACTGATCAGGGTAAAACCTGAATTTTCCAATGATGGAAAACCGGGTTCGTCTTCTAACAAATTCCAGAGGGTTCTCATTCATATTCCTTTTAAAATTCGAGTATAAGTATCGCCTAATAGTGTTGCAAGTTTGTGGCAATTTATGAGTTTTTTTGCAATTTACGATAAAGTGAGAGTATTATTAGATTGAGCCGCTGTAAAGCGGCTCTTTAGAAGAAAATTAGAAGCTTTCCCAAATGTCATCTTCGCTTTTAGCGGTTGGGACGAATGTAGATGCTTTTGGAGCAGAAAACGATGGTTTTTTGACCGGAGGTGTAACTGCTCTTCTTGCAGGCTTAGCCTGTTGAACTGAAGCGACATTTCTCTCATCTCCAATACATGCTGCCACACGAACGCGGTTAAGCGATGCGAATACTTTGGTCGTATCCTGCTCAATCTCTTTAGCGATACGCTCAAGCTCTTCCGGACGCGCTCCGCCTTTTTCACGATTGATAAACTCTTGTACTTTTTGGTGTACATGCGCATGGTGAGTGAGAAGATCATTCCACTCCGGCCCTTTTGCATAGCTCTCGTTACTGTGAGACTGAATCCACTTACCGAGGTCACATTGCGTTTCATTGGTAACCGTCCAAGCACTGACGTTATCTTTGAGTTTTCCGAAGTTGTTGTTTTTGAAGTTGACATGGTCAAATTTGAGCTTATTGGTCTCAAACATCATATCGATTTTACAGACACGTCCTTCAGACTCTTGTCGATATTTTGTTTTCGCCGCAGTATCGCTCAACGATTGTGCCATACCGAGAATATCTGAACTGAGGTTACTGACTTCATTCGCCAAAGAGGCATTTTGCTGTGTCATTTGATCGAGTTGTGCAACAGCAGAGTTGATTTGGTTGATCCCTGCCATCTGTTCACGGCTTCCATTGGCAACGTCTTGAACCAAATGGGTAGTTTGAGTAATTTTTTGGTTAATTACGTCAAACCCTTTCATCATGTTTTGGCTGACACTCAAACCGTCTCGTGATTTGTTATTGGCAAGCTCTGCCAACTCTTTGATCTGTGATGCAGCGTCCGCAGAGCGATTTGCCAAGTTACGAACCTCTTGAGCAACAACCGCAAACCCTTTACCCGCTTCTCCGGCAGTCGCCGCTTCAACAGCTGCGTTGAGTGAGAGGATATTGGTTTGGAATGCGATATTTTCGATGATATTCACCGCTTCATTGATCGCTTGAGTTGCTTTGCTGATTTCATTCATCGATGCCACAGTCGTATCAGCAAGTGTTTTACCCTCACTTGCCGCTTGCTCTGCTTCACGTGCAAGCGTTGCCATTTCAGATGCTTTTTGGCTGTTAGCCGAAATATTGCTGGTTAACTCTTCGATCGCAGCAGCCGTCTCTTCGAGACTTGAAGCTTGTGTATTGCTCGAGCTTGACAAATCGTTACTTGCATTCGTGAGTGTTGATGCTCCATGATTCAACGCAATACCGTTTTTAGAAAGAAGTGCCATAAAGTCTCCGACACTCTCACTCAACCCTTGCAAACTTGTCATCATACCACCCAGTTCACCGGAGTATCGACCACTTTCAAACTCGACAGCGAAATTACTCGTTCCAAGTGCAGACATTACACGGGAAATCTCCGTTGTCGCTTTTTCCATCTCAGCAAGAGCCGTGTTCACTCCGTTAATAGCTTGCTGAACACCTTGACTTCCTGCTTGTGTAGTGATACGGCACGATACAAAACCAACCGCCATCATTTTTGAAATACGTGCGATATCTTCAATCGCTACTTTATCTTGTTGAGCCACAGTATCAAGTTTATTCATATAATTATTGAATAGTTTAGATACCTCAGTAATCTCATCATTTCCTTTTGTCTCCAAACGATGTTCCGTATCGCTTGAGTTATTAATGACTTCAAAACCTTTACGGAGTGCTTCGATTGAAGTTAATACTGCTGATGCAATAACTTGCGCTAGTGTAACAACCAGTACTGTCATAATAATTATCAATACGATCAACGATGTATTCAAACTACTCTCTGCATCTACTTTCAATTTTGAAGACACCTCATTGATCTTTACAATCTTTTCTTCAATTTTTGTACCGATTGCAGCCATTGAAGAAATGTTGGCTTTCAGCTCAGGAGATTCTACTATTCCATTTGCTTGTTCATACATTTTTTGTTTTGAAACTTTTTCAAAACCTTCCATGTAGTGTTTAATAAGCTCTTTAGAATCTGTAATCCGTTGACGATTCTCTTCAACTTCCAGTAATGTATTGAGTTCACTCAAACTTTTATCAAGAGCACTAAAATCATCACGAACTTTTTGTGATTTTTCATCTTTAGGATCACGTAAGAATTGATACACAGAAATACGTGCTTTCAATAGATTTTCAACGGCAACCTGACTTTTGCTGCTAATTGCATTTTTTTCATCAACCGTATTTGAAAAAGAGATATATACGGCGGATGCGATAATGATTAGAAAAATTGTGATAATTGGAAATAATCGCAACCTTTCTTTGATCGTAAGTTTTGATAACATTGTAAGACTCCTTTTGTAGTTACATGAACAGCTTTAATGACGAAAGGATATGTTTTTTGCGTTGCATTTGTGTTGCAGAATAAAAAATAGTTATGATTTACTGAACATACGTTCAATAAACCATAGTAGATAGGGTAGATTAGTGGCGAAGAATTTCGCTTTTACCGACAAATTGTTTTGTTTCGATTTCACGATAAATTTCATCCGAAAGTTCTTGAATCTCACGTGATGTTTCAGAAACATTCGCAGCGATTTTCGCATTCTCTTGGGTCATTTGATCGAGTTGGGTAACAGCGGTATTAATCTGACCGATACCTTGCATCTGTTCGCGGGAGGCATTACTCACATCTTGAACGAGCATGGTTGTTTGCTCGATCTTTTCAGCGATCACTTCAAACCCGCGTGTGAGTTCGTTTGCAATTGACATCCCTTCATTCGACTTGCTAGCCGCTTGTTCTGCAAGAGCTTTAATCTCTTTAGCTGCATCAGCTGAACGGTTTGCAAGGTTACGTACCTCTTGGGCAACAACGGCAAATCCTTTTCCTGCTTCTCCCGCAGTTGCCGCTTCAACGGCAGCATTGAGAGAGAGGATGTTGGTTTGGAACGCAATATTCTCAATAATCGCAACCGCATTGTTGATCGACTGCGTAGCTTCTTGGATCTCTGTCATCGCAGAAGAAGTACGATTTGCCAATCGTGCTCCCTGTTTCGCACTCTCATCCGTTTGAGACGCCATACGTGCCATATCGTTTGCTTTTTGAGCGTTTTGTTGAACGTTGCTTGTCATCTCTTCCATAGCTGCTGCTGTCTCTTCGAGATTTGCCGCTTGCTCATTACTCGCATTGGAGAGCTGATCCATCGCAAGACGCAACGAAGAAGCTTCGTTTTGAAGATTAAGCCCGTTTTGAAGAGATGTAGAGAGCATATGGGTAATTTCTGTTGCCAATTTATTGACACCATCAATCAATGATGCCATCTCGCCATGAAGATTCCCACGATCGATACGCCCAGTAAAATCGTTTGCCGAATATGCGCTGAGAATTTTGACAATTTCATCAAAACGTTGAGAAAGCAAAAGACTGAATGCACTGAAAGAAGATGCGATAACGCTTACTTCACTCCCATATCCCTCTATACTCGTAGGTTTAAATACCCCTGATTTCATTTGGTCAAGCGCCAAGATCAGCTCACCCATCGCCAACATATCTTTTTGCTTTGCTTCGGTCATTGCGCTTAAACGCTGATTGATCAAAAGTGCAATTTTGTCCATTTTGGAATCATTAAACGTTGATTTAGCGTAACGATAACGATTTCGTCTCCCTTCAGCAATATCGAAAAGATCATTGATCATCGCTTCGAGTAGATGTAAGTCTGTAGATTTGATACCGAACATAAATGGTCCTTAGAGTGTTTTGTATAACGCGATAGCGCTTTCGATTTCATCGGCTGTCGGTTTTCGGCGACAAGAGATGTAGTGTCGGCGACCTTCACGCATGATCGGATAAACGGTAGCGTATACCCAGTAGTATTGGTTTCCGCTGCTGGTTTTGTTTTTAACAAAACCGGTCCATGTTTTTCCGGTTTTTACCGTATCCCAAAGATCTTTAAACGCGGCACGCGGCATATCAGGATGACGAACGATGTTATGCGGTTTTCCGATCAACTCTTCGACTCGATAATCGGCGATGCTACAGAAATCATCATTCGCGAAAACGATAATCCCTTTTTCATCGGTTTCTGAGACCAAAAAAGCTTTATCGCTTAAAATACGCTCAGCTCCATTTGTAGTGAAAATATTCGACATGATGTGTCCTACTCATAAAAATATACTTAGAATAATAGAGAAACAGTGTTGCATATGTGTTGCATTTGAGAGAAAAGAAGTTTTAGAGCTAGAGTATCTAGCTCCTTTTTTTAGTATTAACGTGCAGATGCGAGAATTTGGTCTTTTCCGATAAATTCTTTTGCCGATATTTCGTTATACATCGTATCCGAAAGTTCTTGCACGAACCCCGAGAGAGAAGCAACATTCGTCGCTGTTTTAGCATTTTGCTGCGTGATTTGGTCAAGCTGATGAATCGCATCATTGATTTGGTTGATACCCGACATTTGCTCATGACTGGCGCCAGAAACATCTCGTACCAATTCATCGGTCAATGCGATTTTCTCCGCAATCGTCGCAAAACTCTCCATCATCTTTTCAGCCGTTCCAACGCCGCCGAGAGATTTTTCACGTGCCGTTTGGGCAACGTTTTGTATCTGTCTTGCTGCATCCGCAGAACGGTTTGCCAAATTTCGTACCTCTTGAGCAACTACCGCAAACCCTCGCCCAGCTTCCCCTGCCGTTGCCGCTTCAACTGCAGCATTGAGGCTGAGAATATTGGTCTGAAATGCAATATTATTGATAATATCGACGGCTTGATTGATCGCTTCGGTTGCCGCTTGAATCTCACTCATCGCGATAAAACTCTGTTGTGCAATCTGATTTCCGTATTCTGAAGCTTCTTTGGCTTCTTTTGCTACCTGCAGCATGCTGTTTGCTTTAGAAGCGTTTGAAGCGACATTGGAGGTTAGCTCTTCGATCGCAGCTGCCGTTTGTTCCAGACTTGCAGCCTGTTCGTTTGCACTGGAGCTAAGTTCATCGGAATATTGTGACAATTCAATCGTATCACGCTGTAATGCAAGAGCATTGGTGAGTTGGTGACGATATTGTTCGGCAATAATTTCTTGGAGTTCATTGATTATGTTCATTGAGAGCACGGATATCATGATGCCATCCGTCTGCTTTAAACGGAATACGCAAATCATTATGACTGATACGGCTAAACCCGTTCTCGATTTCGCTAAAAAGTTCTTTGAGCCGTGTCATAAGTCCATTATAAAAATTCGTCGTTTCTTTGAGAACTCCGCTCCCGTTTTGAGTACAGTTTGCCATACTGACATTACTCAACTCTCCCGTTTTCGCACGAAAAACCGACATCGCCAACATACCCGCTTGGATATAGTTTGCATCGCGGACATTTTTATATTCTCCCGCAAACTGATTCAAATCATGCAGCAGATCATTCACCCGCGCACTTCGTGCATCGGGCGAAATAGCCGTTTCGTTGACTTTTTCCAAAACAAAATTGCGGCACTCTTGAATCGCCTGTTTTAAAACGAGATAATCGGATTTACTGATATCAAACATTATTTTCCTTAGTGCATTGTTTTGTAAAGTGCATCGTATTTTTTAATTTCTGCACGTGTGGGTTTACGTCGCAACGATAGATATCGTGTTTCGCCGTTTTCAAACGTAATCGGAGATACCGTCGCATACACCCAATAAAACGCACCGCTTTTGGCTCGGTTTTTTACAAATCCGTTCCATGTATTTCCCACCTTGATCGTATCCCAAAGATCTTTGAACGCCACACGCGGCATATCGGCATGGCGTAAAATATTGTGCGGTTTACCCAATAACTCATCCCAACTGTAACCGCTATAGCGGATAAAATCATCATTTGCGAAGGTGATGATCCCGCGAGAATCGGTTTCTGAAATAATCAAAGAGGATTCATCCATTTCGATTTCATGCATTTTGTATACTTCCTTAATCCAAAGATGTACTTTTTAAAAAAAGTTATATGTAATTTTTAGCAGGGAGCATCCTAACGCTTTTGTGTTGCAAATACGTTGCAAAAAGAGAACAAATTGTGATATTAATATGATATATGTCGCTTAAAAATTTAAATTGTGAAAAATCGAAATTTGCAACACAGTTGAAACACTGCACCGCTAAAATTCTCTCACTATAAAAAAATTATTTTAACTATAAGGTGTAGTCATATGAAAACGGTATTGCTAGTAGATAAAAACACGGAAAGTCGCTCTTATCTTCGAACCATGATCGAAGAGTATGTTCATGACAAACACAAAAAAATCGCTATTCATGAAACGCAAAGCGGTAGTGAAGCCGTGATGCTTTGCGAAGAGGAACAATTTGATTTGGTTTTTATAGATACCGAAGTCTCCGAAATGGATAGCGCAAGAACAACAGAACTGATCCGTGAAAAAAATCCAAAAGCAGTCATTATCGTAACATCCGACTCAGAAAATTCGGAACTTCGAAGCCGTCTTTTACAGTGTGGTGCAGAGGATTACATCAGAAAATCGATTGACAGCGATCTTTTTTACTCCCGATTGGATAACTATATCGACCTTATCAAATCACGACGTTTACATCTCTCCATCCATGAGGGGCATAATCTCTATAACCATGAAACCTATGGAAGAACCATCTCCTATTTTATTAAAGAACATGATGTATTAGCCGAATTTTGGGAGTATTATCTCCTTGAAACCCAAGAGACACGAACGTTGACCGATGCATGCCGACGCTGTAACGTGGGAAAAAGCATTCTCAATATTCATCAAGCTTCCACGCGCCTTTCTGATACCGTACGTGCTATATATGATATTGCGCTTCTTGCATTGAACCTCAACCTAACACCACACATATGGATCGAAGAATCAGATAGAAACATCTACTTTACGATTGAGGGGCTAAGTCTTGTAAACCCTGATTTGATTTTGGCTATTTTGAATAAAATTCCAGAATTTGATGCCTATAAATTCGACCACTACAAAGTCACCGTTTTCGCACCTCGTGAGAAAAAAGAGGTATGCAAAAATGAACCGACATACAATGAGAACATCATTCACACCCCAATTCAAACTCCAGAGATTATTCATGTCTCAACAACCGAGTCTCCAGTAGAAGAAACGATAGTAGTCTCCTCAACAACCGATTTTACCCCTGTTGAGAGTATCGTTGAATTGCAAACATTTAACTACATGGATGAAGAAGATTTAGACGATATCAAAGATAATCTTTCGCGTTTGAACACACTATTGCTCATCGTTGGAAGCGGAGACATCCGCCCCGATGAAGTCGATGAAATAGCATTTTATCTTGAACGCATCGGGAAATCCGCATCTATCTATTCTGAGAGCTACGATATTGCCAGAGCACTCAATATGTTCTCGTATGCGATCACAGGAAACCGACAAACCTTTATCGATAAATCATCTCTCTTGGGAACGTTTTGTAAAACATTCGGGTTAGATCTAACCAACTGGCTCCAAGCAATCTTTTATGAGGGTGCACCGAGTGTCAATTTTATGGACGATACCATCATCAGTAATGCGCAAATGCTCAGTGAAATGTTGACTGCAACCGATGAACCTGCACAAGACTCGATGGACATGGACGATATTTTCGATTTCTGACATTTGCAACATACTTGCCACATTAAAAGATTATAGTGTTGTTTATGGAAACGAAATTTGATCATATCAGCGCATACAAATGTCTAAATGCTATAGGAAATTCCTTAGATTTACATACCATGCTCATAGAAGTGATTAGTACGTTCGTGCACTATTCCGATGCCCTTGGAGGGCACTACTACGAGAGTTCCTCACACACACCCATCGTCTCCGTTGGAGAAATGATCACAATCACCGATATTCCCCCTATACAAGATGGACCGTATCGTATTCACACCTACGATCAAAAAAACGTTCTTCAACTTCCTACGCATCAGGGTCATTTTCTCTTTCTTTATGAAAATCACGAGTTAGAAGAGACCGCATTCCTGCTGTCAAGTTTCGGACTAAAACTCTCCAATGCAATCGAAGCGTGTAAAAATGTTGAAAAACTTCGCAATACAAAATCAGAGTTTAACCCATCAAGTCGATGTTGAAAAACATAAAAATGAGCGGGCGGAACGTCTTATGATCGAGCAATCCCGACTCGCTATCATGGGTGAAATGATCGGAATGATCGCCCATCAATGGCGTCAGCCCATCACCGTCATAGGGATGTTAACCAATAACGCCCTTTTGGATATCGAATTGGGTGAACTCAAAATGGATCAACTGGTTGAGGATTTGGAATCTATCGATAAACAGGTCCATTTTCTCTCCCGAACGATCGATGATTTTCGTAATTTTTTCCGTCCCAATAAACTTCCTCAGAGTATCACACTCGGTGAAATCGAAAACGAGCTTATGACGATCGTTGGAAAAAGTTTTGAAAACAACCGGATATCCCTCATTTTCGAAGGGGATAAAAACACCCATCTCGTTACCTATAAAAATGAACTTTTGCAAGTTTTTTTAAATATTTTGAACAATTCAAAAGATGCTTTTTTAGAAAACAGAACTATCAGCCCCACCGTCTGTATCTATTTGAACGAAGCAGAAGATAAATTGCACTTTTTAATCACCGATAACGGCGGCGGGATCAATGCAGACGTTTTGACCCATATTTTTGAACCGTATTTCAGTACAAAAAGTGAAAAAAACGGGACAGGATTGGGTCTGTATATGTCAGCCATGATCGTAGAAAAACATTTACACGGTTCGATTGGTGTCTGCAGTGAAAACAGCACCTCGACATTCACGATTATCGTACCCAAAACAATCGATGAAAAGGGACATGATGTCTACTAATGCCAGAACTTTAACCCCATCATTCAACGAGCTTAGCACTCTAGGAAAAAACATTACCGTCCTCTATGTCGAAGACAATGAAATGATTCGAGAAGAGTTCACCCTCTTTTTAAAACGTTTTTTTCCAAATGTCGATACGGCAACTGATGGTGAAGAAGGGCTTAAAGCTGCATTGAAACAGCACTATGATCTTATTATCAGTGATATTCAAATGCCTCGCCTCAATGGTCTTGAAATGATTGAAGAGATCAAAAAATACATTCCGAATCAAGCCGCTTTACTCATTTCCGCACACCAAGAGGTCTCGATGCTTCATCGAAGCGTAGAGCTTGGAATTGACGGTTATCTTTTTAAACCGATTCAACCTCAACAAACCATCAAACTCCTCCATAAGGTCGTATCTCACATTCAACACGAGAAAGAGAATACCCAATACAAACTCCATCTTGAAGAGTTAGTCAAAAGCAAAAACAACGAACTGCTTCAGATGTATACCATCGATCGTATTACAGGGCTTTTCACGATCGGTCAATTCGAAAACGATATTAGCGCTGACTCAAACAATTCGCTTGTATTATTCAAAATCAACGATTTTAAAAGTTTGAACGATTTTTACGGCTATGAAATCGGGAATTCCATTCTTGTACAATGTGCCGATTTTTTGAAAGATATGACCTCCAGTCTTCCAAACCCAAAACTTTATCGCATCAGCGGAACCCATTTCGCCATGTTGGTTCCAATGGACAGTTATGATCTTGAGCGTTTCGCACGCTTGTGTATCCATATGTTTGAAGAGCGTGAAATACAAGTCGATAACGAACATATGTATTTGGATATGACGATCGGGATCGTTGATCACAAAGACGGAATCTCTCTCTCCAATGCGGACAAAGCTCTTCGAGAGGCGCAGCGTTCAGGAAAAGTGATCGTTTATACGCACGATGAAGACAAAGTTCTTCTCCATTCTGCGAAATTAAAATGCAAAGAAGATATCAAGCGTGGCTTAAAAGAGGGACGATTTTGCCCTTATTATCAACCTATTATCGATAACTCAACCCGTAAGATTATCAAGTACGAAGCACTTGCCCGTTTGATCCTTCCTGATGGCGAAGTGGTCTCCCCGGCAGTATTTTTGCCGATCGCAAAAGATACCAAAACGTATCATAAAATCAGCCAGATGATTATCGATAAAGCGATGAAAGATTTTGAGGATTCAGAGTGTACCATCAGTATCAACCTCTCGATCGAAGATATCAAACATCTTCCAACCCGCCATTTTATTTTTAAAAGGATCGAATCCTTTCCTCAGCCCGAGCGGCTCGTCTTTGAACTTTTAGAATCTGAGGGGATCGATTCCTACGATGAGTTGGGCGATTTTTTTGCCCGTCTCAAATCCTATGGATGCAAAATCGCTATTGATGATTTTGGCTCCGGATATTCGAATTTCGAGCACTTAGCCAAACTCAACATCGACTATATCAAAATCGACGGTTCACTGATTGTTGATATCGATAATGCCTTTTTATCGCAAACGATTGTCGAAATGGTCACCGCATTTGCAGAAAAAATCAACGTCAAAACAGTGGCCGAATTCGTCGGAAACAAATCGATAGAATCGATGATTGTCTCCATGGGGGTACACGAATCGCAAGGATATCTCTTTGGAGCGGCAGTTCCCTACAACCCATCGATGCGTTTTATCCAATCTCTCTAAGAGTTGAGTTATAATAGCCTCACCTCAAACAAAGAGATGAGCATGACGAACATAATAATCGCATTAAAAGAGCTTGCAGCCGCAAAAAATCTCCTTATTGTTGAAGATGATGAGCATGTCGTAGAGAGCCTAGAGCGTCTTCTCTCTCATTTTTTTAATACCATTTACTCAGCATCGACTCTCCAAAACGCACTCGATTCGTGTAAACAACTCAGCGAACGTCCTGAACCTTTTATCATTATCAGCGATATTCATTTGGGAAATGAGAGCGGTATCGATCTGATCCGTCAAATCAAGCAAGAAAATCCAAACCAAAAAGTCATTGCGATCTCAGGAACCGAAGATAGAGAAATCTTTATCGAATCTATCCGTTATGGAGTTGATCGCTTTATTATAAAACCGATCGATCAAAATGATCTTTTTAATGCACTCACCACATTATTAACCCGAATCAATTACGACTGTGAGCTTGAAGCTTCTCGACAATTACTCGAAGATTCAAAAGAGTATGCCCTCAAACTTCTCGAAGAACAAGATCAGTTTTTAAAAAATGCCATTCATGAGATTCATACCCCGCTTTCTGTTATTATCACCAATATTGACCTCCTGCGGATGGATGGAATCGACAATGAATATCTGAGTGCCATCGAAGCGGGATCGAGAATTATCCAAAACAGCTACGAAGATATGACCTATCTGATGAAACGAGACCGTGTCCCGGATTACCATACCTCGATTGATCTGGTTGAGTTCATCCGAGAGCGGGTACGCTATTTCACCTGTATTGCCGAAGTAAATGAGCTCTCCTTGTCTATTCGAACCGGACAGCCCAATTTTCCGCTGATACAGTTCAATGAGCTCAAGTTATCGCGTTTGGTGGACAATACCCTTTCCAATGCGATTAAATACTCATACCGTCCGAGCGAAATCAATGTAACGGTGGGGATTCGAAAAGACAATTTATTTTTCGAAGTACGAAACCATGGACCGATCATCCAAGATAAAAAGAAAATTTTTCAGCGCTTCCACCGTGAGTCGGAGCATAAAGGGGGGTATGGGCTAGGACTGAGCATCGTTGCCCAAATTTGTGAAGAGGAAAATATCGATATCGAACTCACGTCTACAGCTGTAAGAGGGACCGCATTTCGCTATATTTTCAAAAATGCGACGCTCTTGCAACACAATTCTTCTACAATCACACTATTAAAACAAAATGGAGCGATCGGGTGAAAATTCTCCTTCTCGAAGATGAATTTATGTTGGCACGTTCAATAAGAACCTATCTTCTTGCTCGTGGTCATTTTGTGGATCATTACGATAACGGTCAAGAAGTTTTGGAACTGATCGATACGCAAAAATACGATTTTTATATCCTCGATATCAATACCCCTCTCGTGGGTGGATTGGAATGCCTAAAAGTCATTTCAGCCAAATATCCAGATACACCCAAAATCATCATCAGCGCGTATCACGACGTCGATTATATTTCGGATGCTTTCTCATTCGGATGCAGCGATTATTTGAAAAAACCCTTTAATCTCAAAGAGCTTGATATCCGTATAGCACACCTTACCAGTCAGATCCAACAAACGGCAAAACCGCAGTATGAGCCGATCATTCGATTGAGCGAACACTACACGTTTGATAAAGAGAGCAATTTTTTATTTTATGATGGTAAAATTCAGAAATTTACCAAACGCGAACTTTCTTTGATCACGATGTTTGTGAGTAATCTCGGACAAATCATGACAGATGAGAGCATACGCTCTTTTGTATGGGACGGCGAAGAGGCAGAACCTTCAACCATCCGTTCACTCGTCAATCGTGTCAGAAGCAAACTTAAAGAAGAGCTGATTGAGAATATTCGAGGATTTGGCTACACAATGAAAAGGATGGAGCGTGTCTAACGACATTCTCAAACTCAAAGAAGGTTCAGAAACTCGTAGCGTACTAATTGTGGATGATGATCCCGAACTCTCCGAATCACTTTCCCGCATACTACAAGTCTTTTTCAAAGAGTGTATTATTGCTTCCGATGGGGAAGAAGCCTATAGCCTTTATTGCTCAAGACAAGAGCAAGGAGGCTCCTTTACACTTGTTATCAGTGATTTAGAACTCCCGAAAATGGGCGGTCTTCGTCTGATAAAACAGATCCGCTCACTCAACGAACGTCAAGCTATTTTAATCTTATCTGCACACGACGAAGCCGAATATATGGCAGAAGCGATCCGATTGGACGTTGAGGGATATCTCATAAAGCCTCTCTCGATGCCGAAACTCTTTGAAAGTTTAGAGAAAATTTTTACTCAACCTCAACGCGATACGTCTCTCATATTTTTTGAAAACGACCCTATTACGGGCTGGAAATCGTTTCAAGAACTTGCCGATCGGATACAAACTCTTGAGTCTCCTCCCTTTACGTTACTGCGGATCAAAGTCAACCATCTAAGTAATATTTTCAAATTTGTCGGTGATACTTTCGCTAACGAATATCTCGAAGAACTCTCCACATTGCTGCAAAGTATTTCACATGAGGGAAAAGAGCATTTTTACCGCATCGGAACCGATGAATTTTCTCTCGTTTTGGAAGGGCATCAGATTGATCTAGCGACCACAATCGCATCCAACATGGTTTCGGTCGCACGCTATTTTCATACATCTGAAAAAGGGATCGTTTTAAATTCAAGTCTCTCCATCGGAATCACCTACGGCAAAGAAAATATATTATTTCACTCAAAACTAGCCCTCGATACGGTTGCAGATCATATCGGAGGTGGATACAACGTCTACGTGTCCAACGATCAAAACGTCTCGAACCACAAGAAAAGCCAAGAGATTTTGCGGATGATTTTCAATGCGCTTCATGAAGAGAGCATTGTTCCCTTCTTCGCATTGATGCGTACCCCCGGTTCTCGAGAAGTATTCGGCTATGAAAGCGTTGTCAAAATTCGAAACAATGACCATCTCTACGGCTCTGATACATTTCGTTCCATTGCCCTAGATATGGGGCAAATGGGGATGATCACCCGCTCTGTCATACGTCGTACGTTCGAGTTGAAGAAACTTCTCGATCCCATCCGACCGATCTTTTTGACCCTCAGTGAAACAGAATTGAGTGATGAATCACTTTTGTCGTATATTCTATTTTGGGCCGAGCGTAATGAAATCACTCCATCAAACATCTGCTTTCATATTGTCGATGCACTGAAAATCCTCCAAAACGACCATCTCTTAGCATGTGTCAAAACCATTCAGCAAAGCGGCTTTAAAATTATGATCAGTCAATTCGGCGTCGGTGATTTCAACATCATGACACTCTTGTCTCTGCGCCCTGATTATCTGAAATTCAGTCCAGAACTGATTAAAAAAGCCGATAATCCTGATATACATTTCATTCTCTCAAAACTCACAGAGAGTATGCATCATCTAGAGATTCAATGTATTGCTCAAGGTGTAGATGATGAAAAAACACTAGAGTACATCAATGGCCTTGATATAGACGCTTTTTGCGGATCTCTAGCCGGTAATATTTTTGAGGTGACCAATGGATAATGCTTTACCCTCCCTACTCTATCTTTATGATGAAACACCCTCTTTTGCACCGACGGATGAACTAAAACGTTTATTCTCACTAACAACGCTTTTGTACGGCTCAAAGCCGGATCTTCCTACCGCATATATCGGTATTATCTTAGAGACAAAAAAATTTGATCTCTCTCATATCGATTATTTAGAATCCCTCTTTCAGATCAATAAAGCAGTACTGATTCTCATAGCATCTGAAATAGATGAAGCATGCTATCGCAGAATATCGTTACAAACCCAGTGCGTACACTATTCCCCTTCATCTGAAAATCTAGACGCGATACTATGCACAGAAATCATTCCTATGCTTCAAGAATATATGAATACGCTTCACTACAATGAAGCCTTAAAACTTCGTTCACATCGTTCCGGAATGGTTGATACCCTCAACGTTGTCGCCCATCAATGGCGCCAACCCATCAATCTTATCAGTATGGAAGCGATCAATCTCTCCATCCAATCAACGCTTGAAGAGTGCGTCCCCTCCGCATCGATCCAAAAAAGTACGACTATGATTTCTGAACAATCCCAACGGATGGCAGAGATTTTAAAAAATGTCTTGAATATGGGAAAAACCCATCGGGGAAAAGAACCGTTTTCAATCAATGAAATGTTGGAGAGGGTAGAGCTCTTTTTCACCGATCTATTGCAGCGTGAACGGATCTACTATCAGACGCTCAAACTTGAAAATGATCAGTTTTTATACGGTTACTCAAGCGATTTAGAAGAGGTCCTAGTCAACCTGATTGCCAATGCGAAAGATGCATTCAAAAGCATTGCGACCGAATATACAAAAACGATTTCCATAGAGGTCTCATCCAACGACACCGCATTCATTTTTCATATCAAAGATAACGCGGGGGGTGTCCCGGAAGCGATACGGGAGAAGATATTTGAGCCCCATTTCTCTACCAAGGGAAAAGGAGAAGGATTTGGTATCGGTCTGCATATCGCACGGCTCATTATCACTCAAGAGTTCAAAGGGACATTAGAGCTCTCCGTATCGGATAATCAAACGACGTTTATTATCTCAATTCCCCGCACTGATACCAGCCAATTGAAATTTATTTACTCTTAAATACTTAGAGGAAGGGCAATCTCAAAGCAGACACCCTCCTCATGGTTATACGCTCTCAAATTCCCTTTTAGATGTTTTTCAACAATAATTTTCGATACGTACAACCCTAATCCGGTTCCATTCACATCTTGTTTCGTTGAAAAATAGGGATCAAAAATCTTATCTATAACATCATCTGATATCCCTCCGGCATTGTCACAAATACTCAAAAAGATATTTTCAGACTCTTGCCGGAATCGAATCGTAATTTTTTGATTATGGTGGGGATGGATTTCAAAGGCATCTTTTGCATTTTTCATAATGTTCACAATAACCTGTACCAATTCACGTGCATGTGTCATCACTACGATATCAGATACATCGGGTTTTTCTATTGTGATATTGGCATAGTCAATCGATTTTCCAATAACCAATACGGCGTCATTGACGATAGTTGATAGATTGGCCTCGGCCAATGCATTATCGGGTTTAAAAAAGTTTCTAAAATCATCTATCGTTTTTGAAAGTTCCTGTGTCAAATCAATGGTATTGAGCAGAGCATCTCTGAGTCTCTCTTCGTTGAGCGTATTAAACTCGACATCCATGTAAAGATTATTGGCCATTACCGCAATCGCATTAACCGGTTGTCTCCATTGATGCGCAATCATACTGATCATTTCACCCATGGCAGCCAAACGGGATTGATGGATCATCATTTTTTGTGTTTCGAGATTACTTGCGACTCCCTCTTCGATTCTCGTATTCATCGACGCATACAAACTTTTGAGCTCGTCCCCCATACGGGTAAAGTTATCGATCAATATATCGATTTCATGAATATTGCTCGAGTGAAATTTTGCGATTTCGAGGTTGTTTTTTAACTCATCGGTCGCTTTGACCAAGTTTTCGATCGGATCTAAAATGATCTTGGAGAAGTTTTTGGATCGACGCATAATCAACATAAAAAATACAATATAGAATAGAGCCATAAGACCCAAGATCGCATAACCGATATTGTCCGTACGGTGTTTTAATGCCATTGTTTTAGCTAAGAGTGAATTTTTATCGACAAGGATGATCAATCTCCATCCTGTTTGATCGATTGTATTTTGCGTCACTAAAAAGCTCTCTGAATCGCCGTTGAACTCATCCACCGCCCGATGATTTTTGAACATATCCCCTAATAGCTGAGTGATTGGATGTTTTTGTTCTTTGAGCAGGTTAAAATCTTTCGGTTTACTGATCGTTTTTTCTACCGGTTTATCGTAGGTTCCCGATACCTCTTTTATCCCGATGATCGGTTCAAGCCCTTTGTTCATCGCAATGATATTGCCGTGTTGATCCACAAGCATTGCGTACGAAGTATAGGGCAACTTGATCGAAAGAATATTGGTCAAAATCTTTTCGAGGGTAATATCGATTCCTACGACCCCTTCTAGAAAATCATTGCGATAGACAGGGGCGATTGCACTGATCATCCATCCCTGCCCTGCCGGATCAAGATATGCATCGGTCCAAACGACGGAGCGTTTTGGGTTGTGTTTTTGATCGGCGAGATAATAAAAATTGTACGTTGGGATATTGATATCATGCGGATATTGCCCTAAGGCATCGTCCATAAACGGACATAAACGGTTCATCGAATCGTAACTGTTGAAATAAACCTGAACAACATTATCATTTGTCGATAACGTAGCATTGTAAAACGGATCGAGTTTTTCTGTGGCTACCGCTTTTTGGATTCTCGCGGGCTCATTTTTCGATACGCTCGAATAAAAAAGGGTACAGGAGTCCTCTTTCTTTTTTAGGTTGTATAAAACCCCATCGGAGGTATGCAGATAACTTTTATCGGCAGCATTCATGCTGTTGGATTCTTTTTCGGAAAAAAACTGCTGATGCCGCGATTGAAAAAGTTTCGTAATATCGCCGACCGAGCGGAATTCAAGATCTATACTCTTGGCTGATCTTTCCGCTATCCCGGCGATATTGACTTTATTCTCTTCAAGCAAAGCATTTTGGGTAGCGGATGTCACAAAGTGATTGCTCCAAAAATAGGCGACAAGCAACGTTAGTTCTATGATTAAAAGAGGATAGATGATCGATTTTAAATACTCGTTTCGGATAATCGAAGAGAGTTTCTTAGATTTGATACCCTTTAGCATCTACACTCACACATTTTCCGAAACGATTGCCCATCGGTAACAGCTCTCAAGATTCTGCCGTACAATTTCGACGATAGAACCGTCCAGTTTTAGATCATCTCTCATCGAATCCAAAACCCCTAATGCCGCTTCAGCACTCATCCCCATTCGATAGGGGCGATCTTGAACCAATGCCTGAAAGATATCGGCTATCGCCAAGATTCTGGCCTCTGTCGGGATCTGATCACCATGCAAATGATAAGGGTAGCCTTTGGCATCCAATGTCTCATGATGCATCGAAGCGATTTGCGCTATTTCATGAAATCCTTTGATCTTTCGAAGAATCATATTGGAATCAAACCCGTGGCGATTCATTTGAGAGCGTTCCTCTTCGTTCAACGGACCCGCTTTGTGCAAAATAGCATCCGCAACTCGGAGTTTTCCCAAATCATGGAAGAATGCCGCTAATTCGATTCTCTCTTGCTGACGTTCACTCAGCCCGTACAATCCAGACAAATGACGCGCCAATGCCGCAACGCCATAGGTATGTTTCGACGTAAAAGGACTTTTTGCATCAACAACATCCGCAAACATCATCGCAACGCTTTTTAGATCATCAAACAGTACGTCTGAGGGTTCAGTCAGATTGATCCACTCATCATAATACCCTTCCAGCGACTCAATCTCCAAATAATACCAAAACGAATCCGCCAACGATACCTCTACAAATGCATCCACCAATTCAGGAGCAAACATCTCACCGGCATATTTTTGAATCGTTGCACGTACATTGGCTTTTTCTTGCAATGTTGTGGAACCCAGCTGAACACGCAGCGCATCAACACGGTCGGTCAAATAGATAAGATTAGCCTCTTCTTTGGTTTCAAGAGGGAGCGATGAAGATAATTCATCCCAATGGGTATGATGGTATAAAATGACATCGGTATAATCGGTATAAAACGGGACTTTTTTCAGAAGGGAAGCACCTCTAATGCAATGGGTTTGCGAGTTATCCCAATCGAGTTCGCTCACCAAATGATGATGGACATCGGTCGATGATACACCGCAATCATGAAGCATGCCGATCAAAAGGATTCTATCGATCCGCTCGGATGACCACCCTAAGCGTTTTGCGACTTCGGCAGACATATACCCTACCCGCTTTCCGTGCATGGTATCATCTATTCCGACATAATCAAGCGCTTCGGATAAAGCATACGTTACCTCTCTAAAATTCAGAACGTATTTCATCCCCTACCCTTATGATCGATTTTTTGATTATTCACATACAACATTAATGTGTAGTATTTGCCGCTTCATTCAACATCGTATCAAGCTGCTTGAATAACTCATCCGATGATTTTTCCATTCGGCTGAATTTTTCAATAATCAACTCTCGATTATCTCCGAGTCTCGACATATCCGCGATCACATCACGAATCTCACCGACGATATCATGGACATCTTTGTGCGGTTTGAGCAACCCTTTGTACGAACTGTATTGTCCAAAATGGCTTTGCCCCTCATTGCCCTCATACCATTTGCCCAAACGGCAATTATGGTGATCGACATGGTTTCCATGTACGTGGCGGGTAAATATCGCATTATAGGTACCGTTTTTGAAGAGCATATGGTCGATTTTTGCCAAAATAACAAATGCGGTGGATTCGATGTCGCGAACGACTGACGCTGTTTGAAGGGCATCGTTGTTGAATACATGAATCGTCTCATCAAATTTTTGGATCAACGCACTTGAACGAAGGGCAATTTCATTGATCGATTCCGATCCCGCTTGAATCGAGTTGGTCTCTTGCTGCAACGTTTGAATCGCGATTGAAATCTCTCCCGTTGCACTTTGGGTTTTTTCCGCCAATTTTCGAACTTCATCGGCAACAACGGCAAATCCGCGTCCGTGTTCTCCGGCACGCGCCGCTTCGATCGCTGCGTTCAACGCCAAAAGGTTGGTTTGATCAGCAATGTCTTTGATCAAATTGACAACCGAGTTAATGTCATTCGCACGGGAACTAAGCGCATTAATCGCACCGTTTGAATCGACGACCAGTTCGCTCAATGCCGAAAGATTTTGACTGACTTCTCCGATTTCATGTACCGTTTCAGATGAGTGTGCCGCAGTATTCTGTGAAATAGATGAAATATTCGATAGATTTTGGATCGTTGTCACCAAATCTTTTTGAATAACGTCCAATCCTCCCGTAGAGCGGCTGATCTCAGCGAGTTTGCTATCCAACTCGGAGAGTTTCAGTGCTTCGTGGCTCGCTCTCATTTTGTAAACGTTTTGGTTGATATACTCCGCAGAGCGTTTGAAGGTCCCTTTTAATCCCATATCTTGAACCGTTCGGTAATAGCGGTCTTGACTCAACGCTTCGATAACGGCGTACGTATCACGCATGTATACTTCGAGCTGATCGATCATGTTGTTCGTATTCCAACACAATGCACGAAGTTCACCGTGTTCATCGATATTGGTGATGCGCGATTCCATATGTCCGTGTTCAAGCTCTTTCATCGTTTCGGCTACGTTATGAATCGTCGCTTGTACTTTTCGGATATTGACGGATATTGCCCACGCAATCGCAAAATTGACCAAATTCAAAACACGGATCCAGTCAAATCCGATCGTAATGACCTCGATCACGAGAGCCACCATAAATACAATAATTGAAATAATATTTAAATACTGGAGTTTAGAGAGAGAGGATAAATTCTTCATAAGAGACCTTTCGTTGATTTAAAAATTTTCCAAGCGCTTCTTCCCCGGCTCTGATCCCACCGCGTCGCTCCGCTTCCAACAACGAACGATAGATCGGTTTAATCTGATCCAATGCGCTATGGGTCGGTTTGCGTCGAACGGAGTGGTAGGCGATCAATTGATTTTGATCGTTCATACTTGGTGTAACGTGCGCCATAACCCAATAATAATTCTCTTGCTTTGTCTTATTGAGGACATATGCAAATACTTCTTCTTTGTTTTTGATTTTGTCCCATAAAAACTTGAAGACACTGGCTGGCATATCTGGATGACGAAGAATATTATGCGGTTTTCCCAATAACTCAGATTCCGTATAGCCCGACATGGAAATAAATACTTCGTTACCGTAAATAATTTTTCCGGCTAAATCGGTCTTTGAGACGATAAACTCTTTTTCATCAAACGTCAGCTCCATTCCTGCCATATGCACTCACCTTATATATCATTTGTTGAAATTATGAATGGTTAGTGTTGCATTTGTGTGGCAATTTTCGTCTCTTCTTACTCCTTATCCAAACCATAGAGTGTTTTGCACTGTTCCATCCCACCCTCGACATTTTCAAACCATTCTAAAAAGCGAGCGGCATTTTCACCGTGAAACAGTGATCCATGCTGCGGAGCGATCGTCATGACATCCACACGGCGTACACACTCTACCCAGGCACGACAAAAGAGATTCGATGCCATATAACGGTGATGAAACCCTTCTAAAAACGGCCGATGCTCTTCAAAATCATCCACTTTTTTGTTGAGATTTTGGGGAGAGGCGATAGCAGCTCCGATGTCACCGGAAAAGAGGATCTTTGAGCGGCTGTCATAGAGAGAAAAATTTCCCGGAGAATGCAAAAAGTGCGCAGGAATAAATCGCAGATAATCGTTTCCAAACGAGATTTGAGCCCCGTGATCTTCCAACCCTACAATCCGATTCATATCCATCAATCCGTAGTGTCCCATAAAGCGAACCCACAGATTGGAAATAACCAATTTTGCCGATGTCGCAACACTCCACTGCGCAATCGCTCCGGCAACGTCAGGATCTTGGTGCGAGAAAAAAATGTATTTGATTTTATCAGGATTGATATGGCGTGAGATCGCTTCATAGAGTTCGCTAAAAATCGACTCGCTCCCCGGATCGATCAATACGGCACTATCATTTTGGATAATCAAAAATTGATTGACCGACAACGAGTGTTCGGCATGTTCCTCATCTTCAAGACTAAACATAATACACTTATGGTGGGTATCATCAAACAAGAGTGTTTCAGTGTTCATACTGTATTCCTTTAAATTCACGAATTAAAATCATTTGCCGCTTGGCAATGTAATCGATCATATTTTTTTTCGCCTCCCCTCGAAGATCATAGATAAACACGACTTCGAATCGGTGATTCACCTCATCGATACGCAGTACCTCTGCCGTTGTATTGATAATGATCGGACGAAGCGCCGTTGTGATCACAATATCCAAGATAACCGAATGTTTCACCGAAAAACCGGCCGGCAACGATAGCACCTGCACCCGAATCCCTGCCATCGATACATCCATAATCTCCATATCGATATCAAATTTTCGATCTTCGTAGAGCATTGTCAATTGTATATTTTTATCGGGAGTGACACGTATCGACTCCCTGCGTGTAGGAGAGGTCTCTACCAAACGGTAATGGTTGAAGATAATACTTTGGGAGTCAAAATCGATCTGTCGGATCCCCTCTGCCAAAATTGCCATCGGAAAGAGCTCTGATGTGAGATAAAAGAGGTTTTCGTATTGGATCGCTTTGAGCTGAACATAGGGACTTTTCATACTGACCGATCGTCCATCCACACTCACTACCAAACCGTCATTGACAATACTGAGCCCCTTATAGAGATTATGGACTTTGATTTTAGCGCCGCTTCGCATCGCCATCTCGAGTAACGCTTTGACCGTTTTTTCATCTTTGAGCAATGATTCGCGTTCCGTCGCATCGGAATCATAGATTTTTAACAATCCCAATTCGGTCACATCATTCAACGATAGGACCGAATACCCCTCTTTTTCAGGGATTTTTTGAAATGTTAGAATGAAATGGTGAGATGTCTCTTCATTATCGGCGATTTTAACATTGAAAAGATGCCCCGGATGTGCCGAAATATGTTCAAACCATCGCATCGTGTCATGATCGTAGACAAAACTCTTATGTTCTAGGAGAATTTCACCAAACGACTGAAACCGCTTACGGAGTGCTTCTATATTCTTCACACCGAAAAAATCGAGCGTCGGCTGATTGGCGATAACAACGTTGCGTTCATGGAGCAAAAACACCAGATTATTCTGATAGTTGAAGACGGCATGGAGATTGGCGTTAAATATTTTACGATGGAATGATTCTATCAACACTTCAGAACAGCGGGTAAATGTTGCAATCAGTTCATCAATTTTGAGCGGTTTGATGAGATAATCAAAGACTCTGATTTTTATCGATTGATGGAGCAATGAGGGTTCATCATGTGCGGAGGTGATGATAATAATGACCTCAGGATCGATCTCATGAATCAGTTCAGACATCCTTAGCCCATCGATCTTTGGCATACCGATATCCGTAATAATCACCTGAGGTCGATATTTTTCAAACATCTGCAACCCCTGAGATCCATCATATGCAGACATGACCGTACCAAAAAACTTTTTACAAAGCGTTGTCGCCTGCGCATTTAACGCCACATTATCATCGACATACAAGAGGGTATAGGTGTGAAGTGCCAAGCGAAGCTGTTTTAACACATTCGGATCAGCCATACTTTTTCCCCCCCCTCTAATTTTGTGAAGCAGAGTAACGAAACTAATCTTAAATTTGGTCAAAAAATTCTCATTGAACTCCTTGTTTTTTTAAGTATACTAACTGAATTAAAACCTATAAAAAAGGGGGATAACACATGGATACTTTTTCACTGTTATTCGGTGGAGTCTGTCTCTTGATCTTATTTGCATTATTTGTGACCCGAAAATCCGAAGAAGTTAGACACGACGAAGAAAAAAACGGAAAATGTGAGGATATGATCTAGCACGCTATGAATGTACAGCCAGACAATGATGAGCTTTTAACGTTATTGAAATCTGCTTTAACCAATGCCTACGCACTGGGACGTTATGACGAAGCAGAAAAATTTCTCCGCATGATCCTCACAATCCAGCCGGACTCTATCGATGCCTATAACGATTTGGGGATTATTCTCAAAGTGTTAGCACGCCCCGATGAAGCGATCGAGGTCTATCAACAAGCCCTCACCCTTGATCCAAACAATCCGAAACTCCATAATAACCTCGCCAATATTTTCAAAGAAACCGGTGACTTTGAACCCGCAGAGAGTCACTACTCCAAAGCCCTCGAGCATGATCCGGCCTATGTCGATGCCCATCGCAATCTCGGGATGCTTTACAAAGAGTTCCACCGCTATGACGATGCCGAATCCTCCTATCGCCAAGCGCTGCTGCACGATCCCCAATTGATCAAAACACAAGCGAATTTAAGCTTTTTACTCCTTGAACAAGGTCGATTCGAAGAGGGGTGGAAACTCTATGAAACACGCTACGATCCACAGATCAATCCGACTTTTTTCACTCCTGCTCTCACCTTTCCCCAGTGGAGCGGAGAATCGCTGAAAAAGCGTTCCATCCTCATCCTCCCCGAGCAAGGATACGGCGATGAGATTCAATTCGTCCGCTACCTCTCGGAGCTAAAAAAGCGGGGGGTTGCGCGGATTACCCTGTTGTGCAAAGCTCCACTCAAAAGGCTCTTTTCAACGCTCGATACGATTGATAGAATCATCACCTCGGTAGAGGAGATCGAGGAACACGATTACTGGAGTTTTTTACTAAGTTTGCCGCTACATATGAATACAACTCTTGATACGATTCCCGCACATCTACCCTATCTCTCGGTGAGGGATGAATGGATCGACCATCCCATACGTCAGAGCAACACATTCAACATCGGAATCATTTGGCGAGGTTCTGCATCTCATGACAACGATCACAACCGCTCACTCAGTACCCTTTCCATGCTGGAACCGCTGTGGAAAATCACAGGGACAACCTTTTTTGGCCTCCAAAAAGAGCTCTCCGCTGAAGATGCCGCCCTTTTGACGAATACGCCGATCATCGATCTAAGCGCAAGCATGGAGGATTTCGCCGATACCGCCGCGCTGATCTCGCAACTCGATCTGGTGATTTGTGTCGATACGGCGGTCGCACACCTCTGCGGCGCCCTTGCTAAACCGTGCTGGGTGCTTCTCCCCTATACGCTATGCGATTGGAGATGGCTTCAGAAGCGTGAGGATTCGCCATGGTATCCCAACGTGATGCGCCTCTTCCGCCAAAATTCCCCTAATGAATGGAACAAGACGATCCAAGAGGTAGCCGATGCGTTAGAAAAACGGGTACAATCCCTTCCATAATCCATTTTAAGGAACCCACATGACTTTTTCATCTGAACAATTAGAAACCATCAAAACATCCACCGAAACCTACCGCAGCGAAGTCACCCGCATCAACGATCTGATCAACTCACCCCAAAGCGACGATCGTCTCGATAAACTCTATCTTTTGCGTACCATCGCCACCATCGAGCACGGCAAACGGGTCGGATTATTCGATGAGAACAACAGCGATGAGTTTTTGGAAAGCTTAGCATCTGAAGTGAGCAAATATTTTCCCGAAAAGGATGATGAAGAGCTGTTTGATGATCTCGCTATTTTGGATGATGATCAACACAATCGATTGTTTGCAAATCCTGAAAAAGAGAAAGCTGTATTGTTAAAAGCGTTGGGAATATAGGCATATTTGTTTTCATAATCTTAGTGTATGTTGAATGAGAGATTCTTATAAAATTGTATTGAATTAATACAATCTAAATAAGTATCTTTCTTCAATTTAATTGTAATG
>NZ_NSIU01000012.1 GCF_002633015.1 Sulfuricurvum sp. PD_MW2
TTTAAAATGTATTAGATAGGTTCAGAGATGCTGATGTCTAGTGCTGAAGGCTCGATTATGTATAAATCATCAGACCTAGGAGTACATGATCACCCATTATAGTTATAAAACTATTCTGCATGTCTCAGGTGCGGTAGTGATTAAATGCTATAAACAAGAAAGATTTTTATTGTGCTTGTTCAGAGTCTATATTGTTATTGTCTACTTCAGAATCAGCTTCTTCAGCAGCCGGTGCTGCAGCATCAGATGTAGATACTGGATCAGCTGAAGGAGTTGCCGGTTCTTGAGCTGCAGGCGCTGATAAATTACTCATTGGCATGCTTTGAGTTGCTTCGTCAACCGCGTTGAACTCTTCGTTTTTTGAAGCATTATGTGTATATAACCATCCAGTAAAAACCGCAATGGCGACACCAATTCCAATAATCGATAAGAATATTTTTTTATCAGACGTAGTAAAGGTTTCATCCTCGCTATCAATAGGACGAGTATTTTTTTCAATTCTCATAAGTACTAAAATCATTACAAAGAGAGCAAATACGACAATCCCACTTCCAAATGCCATTGCACCTTGCATTTTATGAATTTCATTTGCCATGTTTTTCTGAGTAACCAAATCTTGTTCATGCTGATATTTTTTGAAAAATAATATTCTAGCTGCATTATATTCTTGCTCTATGGTCGCTTTTGAAAAACCGCCTGCTAGTTCATCAATCTGACTTAGAACGCTGATAGCGGTCTCTTGGTCATACGATGCAAAATCACCTAGAATTCCATTGGTTAGACTTTCTAATCTCTCTTTATAGTCAGGACTTGTAATTTCTATTCCCATAGTTTTGAATATTTTTGTCGCAATGCTCTTTGCAATATCTTTTCGTGCTTTCTCTTCTGGAGATAAGACAGGTTCTGTCGGTGGAGTTACAGATGAAACCTCAGTTCCAGTAGGTGCAGGTGTAGTAGCCGCAGGCGCAGAAGCTTTAATCACTTGGTTGATTTCATCTTTTGATACGGTTACCTTACTTGCTTTGGCTTCAAAGGTAGAGTCTAATGCCGCATAAAAACCTGCAATTGTAGCGATTAAAGCCAAAAATGCTATCCCAAATGTTACTACTCGAACAATTCGAAAGAAAATCTTTTTTTCGATTCTGTCAAATAAAGTCATATTATCCCTTTGAATGTGATTTGAGATTGTATCACTGTTGTTGATTGAAGAAAGTAAAATATGGAATTTTTGGCGTAATGATAAGTTTTGTCTGTTGGCCAGTTGGATAATCCGGAACTCTTTAAGGGTAAGTTGTCCAGTAAAGTTTATCAGGATCATATCCAAAGTTAGGAAGTGACGAGAGGATAAATGCTTTGTCGCTCTCCTTGAGCTTTTTGGTACGAGACAAAATCCAAAGGTATTTGCGATTTGGATCACCGACAACACTATATTGATAGTCATCACTTAGCATAATGACCTGATAATCGCCGTAAAATGGCCAAAAAAAAGTGACTTTGAGTTTCGAATTAGTGGTGTCAATAGCGTAAGCTTTCCCTTTCGCTTCATTGATCATCGTGTTAGTTGTATCAAAACATCGGTTGGTAACGTTGATATGAGCATCCTCTAAAGTATACTCGGCACTCGCTCCTGCACACCCTTTCTCAAAACGATTTTCATAACGGGCGATTTCGATCCACGTACCGCTGTAGCGCTCAGGATTTACGCTTTTTACAGTCTGAAGTGGAGGGTATGTAGAGATGGAACAACCACTCAAGGTAAGTAAAATTCCTACGAGTAAGTAAATTCTTTTCATATTAATCCTATGACTATTTTTTTGTTGAATTTGAACGGAAGACTTGATTAAATGCGTTGATGTCATCTGGTGTCAATTTCATTCTTTCTACTTGATTTGACTGTAAGATTGGATTCATAAGCGCCCCTTTTTCCTCGATGTGATTGACACCGACCAAATGCGCTATTTCATGAGCCAATATAGCTTTCAATTGATTCATATTGCCATCAAATCCATATATCTCTATTTTCTCCATCTCGTCACGATTCTCTTTTTCCACTATTTTTTTCCCATTTTGATAATAGGTTTTTACCATAGTGATATTTTTTCCAATCGCTTTCCCTTTGACTTCCATGATACTGTCTGACAGGGACTCAATGCGAACTACAAGAGAGTTGTATTGCCGTATTAATGAATTGTGTTTGCTGATGATGCGATTGAGTGCTTTTAGATCCCTATTATGACGGGCTCTATTTTGCGCATACCTTTTTTTGATTTGTGCTATTTTTGACTGTTCAGTATCTACCTTTTGTTTGATGGATGCATATTGTTCTTTTGATAGGGATGAAACAGTGCTATTCGTCTTTGAGATATAGCTGTTAAGATTTTGAATCGACTGGTTCAGTGCATTGGCTTCTGCATTTAATGTTTCTTGATTCTGATCAATAGTACTTTTTTCATCAGTAATCTGTACTTCCAGTAGGTTTATTTGTTTTTGAATAGAAACAATCTCTTCTTCATACCTTTTGAGCATTTTTCTTCTCTGAGATTCATTGGCAAACAAGATATTGATTGGAAGACCGTTTTCGGAGTATTCAAAAACACTGTATCCAAGCTGCCAATCAAATTGAGCCTTGATCTCTTGAATAAGAGTATAAAGTTGTTTCTGAGAGAGGGAGTCTTTGTATTGGCTGCTGATTGCACCAATTTTTACTTGTTGATAGTGTGCCATTGCCAATGTACTCAAAATAAATATTAGGAACAGATGTTTTATGGTTTATACCTTGTCTTATTTCATTATCGATAACACAATAGCGACAAATCGATTTGAAAAATTTGATATTTTGGCTTTAAATTAGAAAAAAGTGTTTTGCTTGATTATTATAAATGGTGTGAGTGGTGATGGGTTGGTTGCGGAAACAGGATTTGAACCTGTGACCTACGGGTTATGAGCCCGTCGAGCTACCGTGCTGCTCTATTCCGCGACATAAAATCTATTCCGTACGTTAGACTATTTTTATCAATGCTTAAAAAGATTCTGAGTTAATGGAAAAGCTCTGAAAGTTCGTATTTATCGATGTTTGTAGTTGGTTGCGGAAACAGGATTTGAACCTATGACCTTCGGGTTATGAGCCCGACGAGCTACCGGACTGCTCTATTCCGCGGTACGTCTTTTGTGTAAAAGAAAGGTGGATGGGGAAGAGGGATTCGAACCCCCGAATGACTGGACCAAAACCAGTTGCCTTACCGCTTGGCGATACCCCAATGTTCTCGTTAAGAGGCCGAAATTATAGACACTTTTGAATAAATTGTCAAGAGATTTTTGAATCAAGTAGTAAAAAAATATCATTTTTTTGTAAGTAATGGATTTTTAACCCTTTTACTCTATAATTCCTTACTATATTAATATAAAAAGAGTATTGAATGTCAGCAGTGCAAAGAGTATTGGATGCGATCGAGGAGTTTAAAAAAGGTCGTATGGTCATAATGGTTGATGATGAGGATCGTGAAAACGAAGGAGATCTGGTATATGCTTCTGTTTTTTCAACCCCAGATCATGTCAACTTTATGGCTACACACGCAAAAGGGCTCATTTGTGTCGCTATTAATCCAGCGATTGCCAAACGGCTTAATTTGGAGCCGATGGTAAAATCGAATACTTCGATGCATGAAACTGCATTTACGATTTCTGTTGATGCTACGGCAGCGACTACGGGTATCTCTACGGCTGAGCGGGATATGACGATCAAAATTCTTGCTAATCCATTGTCTCAGCCATCTGAACTTGTTGCTCCCGGTCATATTTTTCCGTTGATTGCAAAAGAGGGGGGAACACTTGTCCGAATCGGTCATACCGAAGGTTCAGTTGATTTGTGCCGACTCGCAGGTCTGGCAGAATCAGCAGTAATCTGTGAAATTATGAAAGAAGACGGGACGATGGCACGTCGTGATGATTTGGATGTTTTTGCAGAAAAACATAACCTTAAAACGGTCTATATCTCTGATATCGTTGAGTTTCGTCTTGCGAATGAAACCCTTGTCAAAGCAATATCTGAAGAAGAAATAGAGTTTTTTGGTGTACACGTAAAAAAATATGAGTTCGCAGATCATCAGGATAACCGTCATACAGCAGTTGTATTCTACAAAGCAGGCGAGACGGCGAACGTAAAAGTTCATAATGTTGTTCCGGATATTGATTTGTTGTTGAATCAGAGCAAATATACCCACTTGGTAGATTCAATCAACTATTTGAAACACAATAGCGGTGTGATGCTTTTCATTAACAAGCCTCAGCATCAGCAGGCCAATATGAAAGAATACGGGATCGGCGCTCAAATCCTAAAATCATTAGGGGTGAAGCATATGCGGCTGATAGCAGAGACAAAAACATCTGATTTTGCCGGATTAAGCGGTTTTGGATTGGATGTAGTAGAGACAATTAATCCCAGCGAAGGGATTTAAGAAAAAAAATCAGCGAACCGTATTACATTTACGAATGAGCTGATATTGCGGTGTCGAAGGAGTTTTCCCGGCATTCGCACCGATTGCCGTTCCGATTGCCGCACCGGCTATGGTAGCTGCGGTATTGCCGCTCCCACTCCCAAATTGGTGTCCTACAATTCCTCCTACGATTCCACCTACAACAGCACCGCCTACATTAGGGGTATTGTCGTTTTGTGAAACACCGCTGATGGGTACTTGCTCATACCAACATTGCTCTTGCGCAGAAGGGGTAGGCGCACTTTGGCTTGATGAATATGATGCCGGAGGAGCCATGTAGTAATCATTGCTTCCCGTATTTAAAATCTCTGCATGAGAGAGTGTCATAAAAGCGAGAAAAACAGCATAATATTTCATGTAAGCCTCTTTGTATTAGTCTACGAGACGTTTTCCCGGAGAATCTTGATAATCTACTTGGGTCGAGCGTTTTTTACCTGTCAATGTCTCGATCATCGATTCGGTCAGATCATCTACGGACATATCAACCGTTTCATCTACCGGAACCGGATCGTGCATATTGAATGTTTGTTGCGCTGTACCGGTGAATGTTTTGGCAAAGAGAACTTTACCGGTTTGTTTATTGGCAATTTGGATATGTACGGATGTGGTTGCACTGATAGAATAGCGCTCTTTACTTCCATCAGGAACAAGTCTTGGTTTGCTGCAGCGCATTGCTTTGATCGAACCGCTTAAGACATTTTCTCCTGATTTTGACATCGAGATACCTGCATCGTTGAAGGCAGTTTCGATAATGCTGGTCATTTTATCCGAATACATTACTTTTTCAACCATCACGGTATCATTATAACGACTCGCCGTTGCTTTATGGTGCTCTTTGTAGTCTTTATACTCATTATCACGTTTGGAACTTACATTAGCAGATGCGGCTGCATTGTAGCTGAAAAAGCCTGCGCCGGCTTGATGGGCACTAAAGGATGCACCTTCATCTTCTTTGATAGATCCGTCTTTGTTATGAGAGACCTCTGCAACGCTGTGTTCAAAATCCTGAACGACAACATAGTTATAGGTTAAAGGTTTAACCTCGACACTTTCACCCGATGGAAGAATAGCGGCACTAAGTACAATAGAAGTTGTACATAAAGCCGCAAGGGTGTATTTAAAAAGTTTCATATTTACCATCCGACAGAAGATTTAGAGGTCACTTTTCGGATCTCTTTTTCATCAGCCCATAGAATTTCCCCGCTTTGCGGATCGACAAGTTCCAATGAAACGTTGTAATAAACATCTTTGACATCATCATTCGCTTTTTTGATCGAGCGGACATTTCCGGTGATGATGTAATCTGAATCAGTCATCGCTTTCATTTTTGTTTTCGTCGTTGCGGTTGTTGTCAAATCACGCTCTGCACTGACTTGATTGAGATTAGCCGTATCTGCGAGAAAGCGGACTTGTCCCGATTTAAGCAGTTTGATACGGATTTTATCGGTAATCGCTTTGGTATCGATGTGCTCATACGTAAGGTTATTCACGGTACGGAGACGAACTTTCGGTGGTTGTTGCGCTTTAGAGATATAACGCGTTTCTAGGAGCGATTGGGTCAATGTTTCGGCAGTTGATTGCAAGTCTGATGAGCCAAAATCGGCCGTAACCGTTTCAGCCGCTTTAGCATCACCGTATTTTACGTTTGATGATGCGCCTACCATTCCGGCTCCGCCGGTTGCACATCCGCTCATTAGGAATGAAGAGAGAATCAATGTTGTTGAGAGAGAAAGTTTTGTCAATGTTGTCATGTTTTGTTTTCCTTATTTATTTGGGGTTGAAATGATAATACGATAGTCGGTTACATCAGGGCGATTTGCCATATCAACAACACGAATTTGCTGTTTTCCGATGATCGTGAACGGTTTCCATGCCGTTTGATCGACAACGATACCGCGGCTGTCAATCCACTCTACCTGATATACCATCCCTTCAACTTCCGTATTGTCTTCATTTTCGAACGTTGCGGCTACTTTTAAGAATTTTCCTTCTTGGAAACTTTTGTGTTCTTTGAGAATAACACGTTCTTTTCCGATATAGTGTTCTTGGTTTTTACCTGCACATCCGCTCATTCCAAGAAGCATAAAACTTCCTACAGTGATACTCAAGAGTGTTTTTTTAGTATTCAACATGATCAATCCTTATGTTATCGTTGGTGATGTAAGAGACAAGAACAAGAACCCCTTTTTTATCTTTTGGAAGGGTGAACGATTCTTGCCGATCGTTCAAAGTGATGGTTAAAGTTTCCCCTTGAATGGCTTCGAACTTAGAGAGGTAGCCTGAATTCGGAAGGAGCTCCCAGTTACGAAAACCTGAATCCGCAATTGAACTTCCAACGTCCATTGCTAATGATGCCATAAGTCCCCCAAAAGCACCAAAATTATCGGAAGCTTGTTTGGCGACGACCGCTTTTGCCGTAGCTCGTACTACCGCTTTTGAGAGTTCCCCGACAAATTCATCTTTGAGTGTTTTGTAGGCCATTGCATTGGTTTGAAGTAATCGAGGAGGCTGGAGGATGAGTTTATTGGTGGATATTGTTACTACGCTCACGTCATTTATTGGCGGATTGTATGCCGGAAGATCGATACTGGCATAATTCGCACCGTTAAAAAGAGGAAAACGAATTTTTTCAATTTTAACGGCAGGGGCTTCTCCGGCTAAGACGACAACTGTCACATCCATTTTGTCAATTTTAGGTTCGATTGCTTGGACTAGGGGTTGCTGAGTACCTTTTTTGCCTTTTTGTACAGGCGGCTGTTTTGGTTTTGCAACAGTCTCAACGGCAGGTTTCGGAAGTTTCACAAATGCTTTTGAAACATCGGGATTTAGGCTAAGGGCTCGTTTTAGGCTCACTTCTCCCAATTTTTCGCTTGGAAATGCAATGTCGGTAATGATACTGCTGAGGGTATAGGAAAAAGGATCTTGATAGCTGTTGGCCAAACTGCGAATACTCGGGTCTTCAAGCATGGCAGCCATTGAATACTCACTAGGAATAGAAGAGACGTTGTTTCCCTCTTTTTCGGCTTTGGCTTGTTCTTCTGCAGCTTCTTTGATTTTTGCTTCTGTTTCACTCAACCAGAATTCTTGGCGTTGTTCCATCCGTCGCATCTCTACCGATGCCCCTTGAAAATTACCGTTCATTGCATAATTGAGTGCATTGAGCGTATGCATCAAAGAGCGTTCATACCCTTTTCCGTAATAGGTTTCAGCCCCTTTGGATAAAAAAGTCGATCCTAAAAAAGAGCCGATATTGCGAAGGCTTACTTTTGCACGATTCTCGTATTCATCCAAAATTTCAAACGATTTTTGAAAGGAGTTGATCGATGCGTTAAAATCACCGTGAGCCTGTTGCATACGAGCAAGATTGAGCCAATACCAAAACTCGCTTTGATCGGAGGTGTCATCACGGAGAGTGGATAACGTCTGATCAAATTGAGGCTTTGAGAGGCTGGAACGCAGTGCATTCGAATCGAGCGATGTAGCACTGAGTTGGAGTGCACAAAGCAAAGAGCACGTTACGATATGGAGCCTGTTCACCATTAAAAACCTTTATTAGACAAAAATATTAAGGGTTCATTGTAATGGCTTTAGGATTAAAAAATCTTTAACGGATCCCTTAATTTTTCATAGCCTTGATAAACGATTCATAGATGTTTTCGAGTTGCAAATCTTGTTCTAAAATCTCAGAATTGTCTTGAACCATATAGTGTTCAAGAACAGCGACTCTGCGGAGAAGATACTCAAACATCTCTTTATTGATATCTGGGAGTTTGTTGTGGCTAAATGGGTCTTTATCGCGCCCCTTTTGGATAACATGGGCAGGAATACCGATCGCGGTAGAATTATCGGGTACTTCACGTACAACGACGGAATTGGCACCGATTTTGGAATTGGCTCCGATTGTGATGTTCCCGAGAACTTTTGCCCCGGCACCGATTACGACACCGCTTTTGATCGTCGGGTGACGCTTTCCGGCAACAAGACTTACTCCACCCAGGGTGACACCTTGATAAATCAGTACATCATCTTCGATAATCGTTGTTTGACCGATAACGACACCGAACCCGTGATCGATAAATACCCGTCTTCCGATCGTAGCACCGGGATGGATATCAATGTTTGTAAAGATTTGGTTGATCCCCATGAGTATGCGGGCAATCGATTTGAAGCCATTGCGATAGAGACGATTCGAAATACGGTACCAAAAGATAGCCCATACACCTGGATAGTTGAAGAAGAGTTCTATTCGCGAACTGATAGCGGGATCATTTTTGTAAACATTTGAAAAATCTTCCGCAATCTCTGAAAAAAGTCCCAAATTCAATCCTTATCGTGTGGTTCGCAGATACCCGTTTTGGTACAGGTACATTTCGAGTTTTTGAAGTGTATCACTTTTTTCTTCTTCTGTCCTAAAATCGCTCAAGGCAAGTTTATTCTTAAGGTTTGTCAGAAGTTTGGAGGAATCGTATCCTATATCTTCGAGGATATTGAGGACATTATCCGATTCGGTAAAGTTTTCAATCTCATATCCGTTGTCGTTGATAAGAATCGTACATTCGCTCGGGTGGGTAAATAGATTGTGATTCATCCCCAACGTTTCTTGATACGCTCCGACGTTGAAAAAGGCCAAGAAATACTCCTCCTCGTCCAAATCAATATCGTGCAGATACAAAGGGGTTTCGGGTTTGAACCGTATCTCACCGTCGCTATCGCAGGTGATATCCCAAAGTGACGCAGCACGGATCGCAGGAACATCAAGGCGATCGAGCGGCATGATCGGAAACTGCTGCTGCAAGCCCCAATAATCTGGAATACTCTGGAAAATGGAGCTGTTGATCAAGTAGCGCTCTTGGAGTTTTACTTGAAGCCGCTCAATATCAGGAAGAGGGTTGTCCTGAGAGAGATAGAGCGATTTTTTGATAATCTGATGCACTAAAATCTCGGCATTGGAACGATCCTGAAGATCAATATGTCCGAGATTGAAAAGAGTGAGTAACGACTCCATATGATCGAGAGCATCATGCATATACTCGATACACGTGCGTGGAGAGAGGAGGGAATTGAGTTCTCGAAGCTCTTCGATCAGTGGAGGGTTCTGCTCTTTGAGCTTGAGCGATTTCTCCTGATAGTCGTGACTGAACAATTCTAGAACGGGGGCAATCAAAACCGAGTGGGAAGCAACGATAAAGCGTCCGGATTCGGTGAAAATATCGGGATGGGCAACCCCTTTGGCGTTCATTATTTCACGAAGCAAAAAGACGACGCTGTTTGAGAACTCTTCTAGGGTATAGTTACGCATACGTGTAGAGGTGTGTTGAGAGTATTCTACCGCCAAACCTCCACCGATATTGATGGCACTCAGGTTGTCCGCGCCCATTTTTTTGAGTTCGGCATAAATGTTGCCCGCTTCACGCAGTACCCGTTTTAAGGTAGCAATCTCTTGCATCTGGCTTCCGACATGAAAATGGATCATGGTAAAGTGCTCTAGCATATTGCTCTCGGTGAGCATTGCCATCGCTTCGATCAACTCGGTAGACGTTAGTCCGAATTTCGCACTTAGACCGCTGCTTTTTGCCCAAATACCGCTTCCCTCCGATTGAAGGCGTACACGGATACCGATATTAGGGACTTTGAGATTACAGCTTTGGGCAACGTCGATAATCCACTCCAACTCACCGAGACCTTCAATCGTGATGGTGATGTTGTGCCCCATTTGTGCGGCCATAAATCCAAGTGTAACCATCTCTTCATCTTTGAATCCGTTGACCGTAATAGGTGAACCGATGGGAGTTTTGGCCATAGCGAGGGCAAGTTCGGCTTTTGATCCCGCTTCCAATCCGTAGCAGTAGCTCTCACCGTGCTCGACGATAGCGTCAACCGCTTCGGGAAATTGGTTTACTTTGAGAGGAAAAACAGCATTGAATTTTCCGGTGTAGTCATTTTCAAAAATAGCGCGGCGGAAATTGGAATAGAGCGCATCAATCTGTTTTCCGATAAGGTGCGGAAAACGTAAAATAAGTGGACCGCGAAGGTTGGTTTTTCGCACTTTTTGGGTGATTTCAAGAAGGGATGGGGAACTTTTATAGTTGACCTTGATCTTCCCTTGGTCAATCATAAAGTTATTTTCGCCCCAAATATCGATACCGTATGTTTTCATCACCGCTCCTTAGGCAAAAAATTCATTCAAAGGGATAAGCTTTTCGTTTTTTTCGACCAAATCTTTGACCCAAATACTGTTTTGGTTCAGCTCATTCTCACCGATAATAGCACAATAGCGGGCATTAATGCGATCGGCTCCTTTGAGATGATCTTGAAGCTTTCTAGGTTTATACTCCACAACCGCTTTTTGGTTTCGGCGTGCTTTTTCCGCCGCTAAAAGGATAGGTTTTATCGCCGTTTCATCCATGGCACCAAAATAGTATCCCTCACGCACTGATTCTGGCATAACGATGAGCTCCATCAAACGCTCGATTCCCAGCGCAAATCCGACAGCCGGTGTCGGTTTGCCGTCCAAAAATTCGATAAGACGGTCGTAGCGTCCACCTCCGGCAATCGCACTCTGGCTGCCGATATTATCGCTGACAAATTCAAATGCCGTTTTCGAATAATAATCCAATCCGCGTACGAGATTTGTATCGATTTCATACGCGATAGCGTGCTGATCCAGGATCGATTTGAGGGTTTCAAAATCGCTTTGGCATCCTTCGCAGAGATGATCGATCAATTTCGGAGCATTGAGATAGAGACTTTGGCAGTGTTCGTTTTTACAATCAAGGACCCGAATAGGGTTGGTGAGTTTACGACGCTCGCAGTCTCCGCAGATTGCATCGCCGCAGCTGTCGATGAAACTAACGAGCTTTTCGCGATAGGCCGGCATACAGTGTTGATCACCCAGTGAGTTGAGTTTGAGGCGATATCCGATTCCCAACGCTGTGAGAATATCGGAGACCATCATGATCATCAGAGCATCTTCATAGACGGATGCTACCCCGAAGCTTTCGATCCCGAATTGATGAAACTCGCGTAGGCGGCCTTTTTGGGGGCGTTCGTAACGAAACATCGGTCCGTGATAATAAAAGCGGTGGATTCCCCCTTTTTTATCGAGCTTGTGCTGGATAAATGCCCGAACGACACCCGCCGTCCCCTCCGGGCGCAGACATACATCATTTTCACCTTTGTCGATAAACTGATACATCTCTTTGCCGACGATGTCGCTGCTTTCTCCGACGGAGCGTTTGAACAATGCCGTTTCTTCAAGCAGTGGCGTTTCAATATAGTGAAAGCCGTATCGCTTGGCGATGGTAGAGGCAGTAGCTATAAAGTATTCAAAACGTTCATAATCCTCAGAGAGAATATCGTTCATTCCGCGCAAAGATTGGATCATAAGGCTCCTTTGATACAGGTGGTAATTTCAGATGTAATGGTATCGATAGATTGTGTCGCATCGATGACGATGGTCGGGATACCCAAAGCGTACGCCGAAGCGATAAGGGCATCTTGGATACTGAGCAAATACTCGATACCGCGTGATTCGATCACATCGTGTTCTTTTTGGCTCAAACGAAAACTGAGCTCTTGTGGTGTCAGTTTCAAAATAAAGACCGTGTCGGGAAGAGTCCCGTTAGTGGCAAGTCGGTTAAGCATCACAAGGGTCGATTCGTCACAGAGGTTTTGAACACTTGCGTATGCCATCCCTGATACGGCGGAGCGATCACTGATGATAAGTTTGTTCATATTGGGCAATATGACCGATTCGGTATGTTCGGCACGATCGGCTAAAAAGAGGAGCAACTCCGCAGTTTTACTCGTCAAATTACCGTGGAGAACCATATTTCGGATCTCGGCTCCTGCAGGGGTCCCTCCCGGTTCTTTGGTAATCAGCGCCTCAGGAAAAAGGGCGCGAAGCGCTTCAATCTGTGTGCTTTTTCCTGCCGTATCGATCCCCTCTATTGCAATGTACATGATTTCATACTTCCGATAACATTTTGGACCGGTTGTGGAAGCAAGTGCTCTGTTTTACCGTTGAATTTAAGGAGATTGCGAACGATGGACGAACTGATAAATGCATGCTTGAGTTTGGGCATCAGATAGACGGTTTCGATGTTGGGATCGAGTGAATTATTAAGATAGCCCAATTGCAATTCAAATTCAAAATCGCTCACGGCGCGCAACCCGCGTATCAGCACGGTCGCGCCGAGGGTATTGGCAAGTTCTACGGTGAGATTATCAAATCCGACCACAGTGACACGGTCTAAATCCCTTACTGCCAATTTAACCATGTCGACCCGCTCTTGCAGGGTGAACATCGGTTTTTTTTCCTGAGAATCGGCAACGGCTACAATCACTTCGTCAAAGAGTCGGATACCGCGTTCAATAATATCAAAATGACCGTTCGTGATAGGATCGAAAGTTCCGGGATAAAGGGCGATTTTATGCATGAGAGTCATCCCAACGTTTGTAAAGATTATTTTGTATCCCCAGCAGATCAAGCCATTTGCCGATCATGAAATTTTCCATCGACTCCAAATCTTCTTGATCTCCGTAGTAAGCAAGAACGGGAGGCGCGATGATCACTCCCATCATGGAAAGTTTGTACATATTCTCCAACGCGATAGGTGAAAAGGGGATTTCACGCGGCGCAAGTACGAGAGTTCGGCGCTCTTTGATCATCACCGCCGCAGCACGAGTGATCAGATTGTCGGCTATACCGCACGCAATTTTAGCGAGCGTATTCATACTGCAAGGGGTGATGATCATGGCATCTGCTCCATAAGAACCGGATGCTACGGATGCCCATATCTCATCGTTTTGGTGAAGAGTAATGTTTTCCTCTTTGTCCAGTACGATGGATGCGTGTTCGGAGACAATGAGATGTTTTTTTATCTCATGTGGAAGTGCATGGAGGAATTTGAGCCCTAGTCCCGCACCGCTTGCTCCGCTGATACCGACCACGATTTTCATTGTAGTTCCACCCGATGCTCTCCGATCACTTTTGCTTTGACTCTGCTGCCGTCATTTTTTTGGATCGTAATAATATCATAGAGTTGTCCCTCTTGTGTTGCAACAGCCCCAAACTCGACAACGACAGCATCACTTTTGACTTCGACGATAACTTTTTCATTTTTTAAAACGGGGGGTATTTTTTCAATGTTACGAATGGTCAAAAGTTGTCCTGCTTTGAGGTTCGAGCGAAAGCGAGAGGGCTCATTGGGTAAGAGTGTTAGGGGCGTATCTCTAAAAGAGGCGAAAGGTACTTGTTTTATCAGAGTATTAAATCCGTTGAGTGGATCACGCATGGAAACTTTTTGATTGGTATGGAGAATATTGATGGTAGCACGTACGGTGTAGTCAAGATAGTGACGGGTACCGCTTTCGTCAATAATGTAGAAAGTTCCTTTGCCGTTTTGGAAAAAGCGTTCATCAAATACACCACGTGCTTTTTTCGGGAGGGATTTTAGATATCCTCTGGGCGAAATAGTGATCTCTTCGATTCGAATGGATGGATATTGGGCACTCAACAGTGACTCGAGTTGAGTTTTTAAGGGAGTAAAATCGACGGGGCTGAGCTGTGTAAAATTAACATACCGAACGTTTGCCGTATCGATTTGAAGACCATTGAGTTCAAAGGTTTTAGTAATAATTTGAGCATTGATCCGGTACTGTGTTTTGTCATCCGGAATTTTCAACACTTCAAATTTTTTTTGGAGTTCAGGAAAGAGATCATTGGAATAAACTGTAGAATTTGTATAGGTATAGTTCTCTTGAAGCGTGTAAGCATTTAGGCTTAAAAAAATAGATGCTAAAAAAAGAAATTTATACATTGCGCAATTGTAACATAATGAGATTTCTTTTTCATACGAATTACGCTATCCTAAGCAGCTTTAATTAAATTCTACACAATGTGGACGTAATGCGATTTAATAAAAATAAATACACTAAAAACATGGACGATAGTGATGTTGAGCGTATTCGTTCTGAACAAATTGCAATAGCATTCAGACAAGCATTCGCCTCTATTTTTCCTCTATTTCTAGGATCTTTAATCGTTGTATATTTATTTCGGGACGCACCTTTTTCCAAATATGTCGATATTTGGTTTTATGTGATGAGTCTAGCATTGCTTTGGCGGCTTGCTCTATTGCTGATCTATAAAAAAAATCCGCAAAAATTTAGCAATGCGGTTTGGGAAAAACATTTTCAAATCGTAATGTATTTTGCAGCATTTTTATGGGGGATTACGGCATTTTTTCTTTTCAAAACAGATGAATTGATGGATCAGTTTGCTCTTCTTTTTATCTTGTCCGGACTTTCCTCGATCGCTTCGGGAACATTGGCCTCTTTGTTTGGATTGTCGGTTGTTTTCTTGTCTTTCTTAGTCGCTCCGCTATTTATTGTCATGCTATTTCATGAGGGGCTTGAATTTCAGATGATGGCAATTTTGGTTGTAGCATTTTATGCGTTGCTGGTCAATGCGTCGAAGCGAATACACCTCAATATCACCAGTGCATTACAATCAAAAATTTTGCATGAGAAGGCAACTCAGGCATTAGCCCTCTCTGAAGAGCAATTTGAAACTATTTTTAAAGAAGCGCCGGCAGGGATTTTTTATTACAATACCAATTTGCTCGTTGTTGAAACGAATGTAGAAATGATGCAGATTTTACAAATCACCCTTGAACAAATGATTGGATTAGATTTAAAAAAGCTTCCTGATACCTCGTTGGTTGAAGCGCTTAATGCTCCTATGAATGGAAATAAAGGGTACTATGAGGGGCCATATACCTCAATGTATCATCAACTTAAGCTCTGGATAACGCTGCGTACGTCTCCGATATACAATGCTCAGCGTGAAATTATCGGCGGGGTAGCGTTAGTAACCGACATTACCGAACGTATGCACGCCGAAGAAAAAATCAAACATCAAGCATATTACGATGCACTGACCGATATTCCAAACCGTATCTTGTTAAAAGATCGTTTGGCACAATCTCTTGCTCACTATCGCCGAAGTGACAATATTGTCGCAGTCATGTTTTTAGATTTGGATCATTTTAAAAGCATTAATGATTCGCTGGGGCATCATATTGGTGATGCGTTGTTGATCGAAACGGCGAAACGGCTCAAAAGTATATGTCGGGAGGTAGATACTGTCTCTCGTTTGGGTGGCGATGAGTTTGTCATTTTGTTGAATGAGCTAGGAAATGATTCCCATATCGCGGCAACAAAAGTAGAGAGCGTAGCCGAAAAAATCCATGAGGCTTTATCAACGCCGTTTGATATCGGGTTATCTGAGGCGATTGTGACAAGTTCCAGCATCGGGATTGCATTGGCGACATCGCATACGCTCAGTGCAGATGATTTGTTAAAATATGCGGATACCGCAATGTATCAAGCGAAAAAAGAGGGGAGAAATACGACCCGTTTTTATCAAGAAAAAATGGATCAATGGATTAAACACCGGTTGTTGCTTGAAAATGCCCTTCGACATGCGATCAAGAACAATGAACTTGAACTCTATTATCAGCCAGTGATTGAAATTGCAACCAAACGGATTATCGGTGCGGAGGCATTGCTTCGATGGAATCATCCCGAGTTGGGAATGGTGATGCCCGATGAAATTATCAGTATTGCAGAAGAGAGCGGTCTTATTGTTTCAATCGGTGAATGGGTATTGCATGAAGCGTGTCGGCAGTTCGTTGTGTGGCGTGCCGAAAATTTGAGTCAAATACACATCGATCGGATTGCGGTGAATGTCAGTGCTATCCAATTCAGACAGAGCAATTTTGTCGATAACGTCATTCGGATCGTAGCTGAAACCGGAATCGTCCCTTCCATGCTCGAACTTGAATTGACGGAATCAACGGTTATTGACAAAATTGATATCGTTATCGATAAAATGAATCGTCTACGAGCAGCCGGAATCAATATCTCGATGGATGATTTCGGTACCGGATATTCGTCCTTGGCGTATTTGAAAAAGCTCCCCTTTACAACATTAAAAATCGATCGCAGTTTCGTTCGTGATATCATGAGCGATGAAGATGACGCGGCATTGATCGAAACCATACTCTCGATGGCATCTATTTTTAAATTCGAGGTTATTGCTGAGGGAGTTGAGACGATTGAACAGTTTAAATTCCTCGAAGATCATGGATGTCAATATTTCCAAGGATACTTGTGCAGCAAACCGGTTCAGGTTGAACATTTTGAAGAACTGTTAACGCACGACATCCAAAGATGCACCGTCTAAAGGTGCAAAAGCTCGTTTGAACGTATCAATGCTTTATCGATATGATCAACGATATTCTCTACGCCGATTTTTTCATCAATATGCGATTGGGCAATAAAACGGCGTACTTGGGGATTGACTCCCGATAGAATTAAACGCGTTTGTTGTTGAGCAAGTCTTTCGTGCAAAACTTCAAGGGCGTGTAACCCTGCTGCGTCGATGAGAGGGACGTAGCGCATCCGAAGAATGAATATTTTCGGTGGAGTTTCAAACAGTGAAAGGGTATCGACAAGTTTTTCGGCAACCCCGAAAAAGAGGGGCCCTTGGATCTCATAGACTTCTACCCATTCAGGGATCGATTTGTGATGAATCGAGTCCGGATCATCCTCTTCAGACTCTACAGAGCGAATTTGAGTCGCTTTCATCATTTGATTAATGAAAAGAATCGAGGCGAGAGCTATCCCCGCTTGAATCGCAAAATTCAGATCGACGAGAACGGTGAGGGCGAATGTCAGGATCAAGACAATACGGTCGCTTCGTGGCGCTTGCATAATCTCACGGACGTGTTTGAATTCGGACATATTCCATGCTACTATCATGAGAATAGCCGCCAATGCAGAGAGAGGAACTTTGACGATCAACGGTGAGAGAAGGAGCATAAATAAAAAGAGCCATAGTGCGTGCATCATACCCGCTACCGGTGTCCGCGCTCCTGCTTTGACATTCGTTGCTGTACGCGCAATGGCTCCGGTTGCAGGCAATCCTCCAAAAATGGCTGAGGCAATATTGCCGATCCCTTGACCGAGAAGTTCGGCATTGGACTTATGTCGTGTTCCACTCATCCCATCCGCGACTACGGCGGATAGAAGCGATTCGATTGCTGCTAAGGTCGCAATCGTAATGGCATCAGGGAGCAATAATCGAAGTTTTTCAAACGTGATATGCGGCCATGTCGGCGTAGGGAGCATCGAGGGGATGGTACCGAAACGGCTTTCAATCGTCTCAACGGGAAGGTTCAGTGCCCAAACGGCAATTCCTGAGAAAATGACGACCATGATCGGTCCGGGAATTTTAGGGGTATAGCGTTTGGTGAGGAGAATGATACCGATTGAGGCGAGGGCTACGAGGATAGCGATAAAATTGGTCTCATGAAGATGGGTCACGTAGATGGTAAGTTTATCGATAAAATCGGGTGGAACGGTTGTGATCGAGAGGCCGAAAAAATCTCGTATCTGTGAAAAAGCAATTAAAAGTGCAATTCCTGACGTAAAGCCGACAATTACAGGGTAGGGGATGAATTTGATCATCTCTCCGGCACGAAAAAAAGCCATGAGGATGAGTATCCCGCCTGCCATGAGAGTGGCAAGCACCAGTCCTTCATAGCCATGTTTCATGGCAACCGTCGCAACTGTGACGATAAATGCTGCCGTAGGACCTCCGATCTGATATCGGCTTCCTCCGTGTGCGGAGATCAGAAATCCTGCGACGATAGCGGTGAATAGACCTCGCTCCGGAGGGAGATTCGAGGCAATAGCGATGGCCATAGCCAGTGGAAGAGCGACGATGGCTACGGCAAGGCCTGCAATCGCATCGGCACTAAAATCAGACCATGAATAGCCCTGACGACGAAAAAGAGTTATGAGTTTCGGCTCCAGAGAGTCATGTAATGAGCGAAGCATCGAAAAATGTCCTTGGGAAATAAATACGGATAGTTTAGCACTTTTTATTCGGTGTGCAATAGCTTTTTACGCATTAGATAAAGTAATAGTCCTAAAATCATTGCAGAGAAAGATGCTATCGTAAATGGGACCTCACTGCCGTAGTGATCCCATAGCCATCCTGCACCGCTGAGTGAAATCAGAGTCATACATCCTACAGAAGTATAATAGATGCCATATGCTGTTGCTTTTAGTTCAAGCGGTGCGGTATCGGAGATGATCGCTTTGGCTAGCGCATTAAATCCTCCGGCAAAAAAACCGTATATTCCAAACCCGATCCATGCTCCGTATGTTGAACCCTTGGACATGGCAAAAGCACCCAATCCAAAAGCAATATAGACGATGGATAAAAGTGTCCCTTTACCGAAACGATCTGCCAGTTGACCAATCGGAATCGCGAAGAGCGATTGTATAAGGTTGTAAAGTGCATAGGCAAGAGGGATCATAGCAAGGGCTAGACCGTTATTTTCAGCTTTTAGAAGCATAAACGAGTAGTTCATCGCAAAAAGGCTAAAAAGGCTTTGAAAAATAACGAGCCAGTAAAACGGGGCACTGAGCAATCTTGGACGAAAACGGCCTGTTGGTGAGGGGGTAAAGGGGGCATCGGTAACCCAAAAGATGAGGATCATCATTGAAATGATTCCGGGAATGAGACTTATGGCAAAAATAGACCGAAATGTTGATTCGCTCTCTCCCCAATACCATAGTGCTCCAAATGCTGTTAGTGCACCTGCCAGTGCTCCTGCACTGTCCATCATTTTGTGAAATCCGAAGACAAAACCGCTGATCTCTTTTGGGGTAGAAGCACTGATCAGCGCATCGCGCGGAGCAACACGTACCCCTTTAGCCAAACGATCTCCGATACGGATAGCAGCGATCATCGTAGCGTTTTGGGCAAAAAAAGCGAGCGGTTTGATCAGATTGGACATCCCATAGCCAAATACGGTGATCCCTTTGCGTTTGCCGATACGATCGGAGTAAAACCCGGAGATCGCAATCAGCATCGCTACACCAAACTCGGCTGTACCCTCGATAAGACCGATCTCGCTTTTTGATGCATGTAAAAACCGCTCCAAAAAAATAGGTAAAAGCGGGAGAATCATCTCGGTGGAGAAGTCTGTAAAAAAACTGTTCGCACCTAACGCGATAATATTCCGATTCAGTAATCTTATTTGCATGCAGATATATCTACACGATTTCTTGATTCTGATAGCGTTGAAGTCTCCCTTTTCCGGATTGTTTTGCATCATACATCGCAATATCAGCATGACGTATCAACAAATCAATATCTCCAGTATCTAATGGATACAGGGTGTATCCAATACTTACTCCGACTTTCAGGGATATATTATTGGCAATGATAGGTTCTGAAACTTGATCGAGAATACGCTTGAAGGATTGTTCAGCTTCAGTTTTTGTATCAAGTGATGTTAGAAGTATTACAAATTCATCCCCTCCGAAACGGGCGACAATATCAGATTGACGTAAAGTTGATTGAAAACGTTGAGCTACCTCTTGTAATAGTAAATCACCACTTTCATGCCCATAAGTATCGTTTATCTGTTTGAACCCATCCAAATCTAAAAAGCCGATAGCAATCACTTTGTTTTCTCGATCAGCCTGGGCAATCACTTGTTCAGCTAAAATGCTAAAGAGTCTTCTGTTCGGCAATCCTGTAAGGGTATCATAGTTTGCATATCGATCTAGCATTGCTTGTTCTTCTTTTAGAATCGTGATATCTTGAAACACAACAATTGCCTTATTGGTTCCCAAAGGTGCAGCCGTCAAACTAACAGGTAGTAGTGAGCCGTCTTTGCGAATAAAGATCTCTTCTACATGACGTATTTTCCGATCCATTTCAGTGAGATGTATTGGGCAGTCATCTTCCAAATAGATATTTCCATCGGAATGATGATGATGAAAGAGCTCGTGTTGATTTTTTCCTAACACCTCTTCTTCTTTGAACCCAAGCATATTCAGTGCGGAGTGATTTATGAAAATACAATTTCCCTCTTCATTAATTCCGTAAACACCGTCTCCGAGTGCAGCAATCATTTCGGAACGCTCATTCTCTTTAGCACGTATCGATTTAAATGAGCGAAAAAGAATTATAATATTTGCGACAATGATGATGACAAGCAATAGTGCAGAAAAAAGCATTAACGTATTGATTTGAAAAATGATACGTTGTTGGTCATCAAGAATTTTTTGTTGCAAAGTTTTGAATGCTTTGTGAAGAATTCGATCGCTATCTTGACTTATATGATCAGCACGATACGATTCATCCAATCGGTGTTCTAGTACCAAAGAGGTTGTGAGTACTGTTTGTCGAAAATAATTGTAATAGGTTTCTTTCAATATTCTTGTATCGATACCAGTTTCAGAGAGGTCTTCAAGATAAGTCAAAGCATCATTCGAAGCTTTTGCCGCTTCAGTGAGATATTCAGCATTGTTTAACATCGCAGATTGGTAAAGATGGACTGAAACATGGTCGCATGAATGAATAAAATTGGTAATATTTTCACGTTGGAGATTGTTATTTATCATCTGATAGTTCAAAAAATTATAAACGTTATAGAATGTCCCAAAAACCAAGAAAATAATGAGAGCATTCGCACCGATCAGCTTGTAAATAAAGTTTTTATTTTCCATGATCTATCCTCATGAAATTATTGTGTGAAAGTGCTTGCTGTCCTTTTGAAGTAAGGATAAAGGAGACAAATCCCTTGGCTTTAGGATTGTTTTTCGCATAGACAAGATTTAGTTCGCTCACAAGAGGATAGCTCTTATCAAAGATACTTTTTTCATTTGGTATAACCCCCTCATAGGCGAGAAGTTTAATCGGCATTCCAAGTTGCATATTTCTGAGCGCACTTCCTGCGGAAACAAATCCAATAGCGTCATATAATCCGCCAACCCATACGATTGCATCGTTGTTCGATCCTGAATCCCAAGTATTTCGAGAAAGTTTTTTTCTTTGATCTGCATTTTTTGGATTCAATGGATGAAAAAGACCTGTTTCCTTTTCAATGATACGCATGGTTCCACGATCTGGTTTTTTTGAGATTAAAACAATCGCTCTGTTTTTTCCTCCGAGTTGATGCCAATTGGTGATTTTACCTGTATAAATATTTATGAGCTGCGATCGGGTAATCCCTTTGATAGGATTGTTTTTATGAATAATGAATGCAGTTGCATCATAGCCGATAGTTGTATAATCTATAGAAGTTTTTTCTTCATTGGTGAGCGGACGATTAACCATGCCGATGTCTGTTTTACCGGAAATAACATCTTTTATGCCCTGATCACTGCCGCCACCTTCGATTGACAGATTCAGCTTGTTTTGATGAGCATAAGGAGGAGCGATTTCTTCTATTACAGGCTGGATAGTTGTGGCTCCTGAAAATGCTAACCGTTCACCTCCATATATGAGGCTTGGTAAAAGTAAAATTAGTAAAAATCTCATTCTTTACTCTCTTTTTTGTAACTAATGCATCATTTTTCTTGATTTTATCATGAGGAAACCTGTATTGCTACTGAAAGAGAAAATATTATATGTTTTTTGAATAAAAATTGTTCGGCTCAAATGGAGAAGATGATTTGGAACAATTAGTTGGGTGTGCTAAATTGTTCCGTACTCGATAGCGCTTTTGGTATAAAAAAGATTTGGCTGTTCCGATTCTAAGTATTTAAAAAGACGTTCAGATAACTCTTCATCAGCGATCATCATAATTTCAAGAGGTTGGTCGGAGAGTTCGAAAAATGAGGCGGAGTGCCATTTACCATCATGTCCTATTCCTTTGGTCGCATCGGTGATAGTGACACCGCCAATGCCGATATTTTGAGCGATGTCTACAAGCCAGTCACTGACGTATATTCCATGGTGACGGCGGCTTCTAAGAGTATAAAATGTGAGTTGAAATCCGGTTTTCATAGTGTCCCTCTGTGTTGTAGATACATCATACTGCCTATTCCTAAAAAGGTCATAATGAGTGATCCGCCGACGTGGAGGAGGGTACCCATTAGAGCATGAGAAAATCTCCCTTCTTGGATTGCGGTGACGATTTCAGCACTAAAGGTACTAAAGGTGGTCAAACCGCCCAAAAAGCCAGTGATAATAAAGAGTTTCCATTCAGGAGAGAGCGAGGTGTTTGTGGCAAAAAATGCAATAGCCAAGCCGATTAGGTACCCGCCTACCAGATTGGCTCCCAATGTTCCAAGAGGGATGGCAGGGTAAAGCGGATTGAGTTTCAGTCCTAAAAACCATCGTAACAATGCACCGATTCCGGCACCGGTGATGATAGCGGTTATCGAATATATCATGAACGAACCTGTATTACATATTTTAGATAGCCATATTATAGCCTATACGAGAAAGGCTGCGATCTCTTCGACACTCAAAACACGTCCTGTTGATTTGACGACACCGTCGATCACGAGTCCCGGTGTAGACATGACGCCGTACCCCATGATTTTCTGAATATCAGAGACTTTTTCGATTTGGACGAATTTTCCGCTTTGTGCAACTGCTTGTTTGACTTTCATCTCCAACTCGTTGCATTTGGCACAGCCAGTTCCTAAAATTTCTATTTTCATTGTTTTTCTCCTAATAAGCATGATTGCATCATAGGTGCAAGTGTTTGAGCATCGACATCACCTGTAATCGAAACGGTAGCACAACCTTCGATCGTAGTGAGTTCAATTTTATCAATTTTTTGCATTATCATTGGATCACACTCACATTCGCATTGACCGTTTTGACACGCTTCGATTTTAGCGTTGAGTTCACTGGTATTAAAACCGCTGAGAAACGCTTTGACTCCATTCGTTTGATTTGTAATTTCAATTTTCATCTCTAGCTCCTACAAAATTGCGTTAAAAATAAATCCAATCCCCATAATTCCCATTCCAATGATTGCAAAAAAGAGTGCGATGAGACGGATATGGAGAATTTGTTTGAGGATGATTGCTTCGGGAAGACTCAGAGCCGTTACTGCCATCATAAACGAAAGCGCTGAACCCAGCAGCATCCCTTTTTGGGTCAATACTTCGATCAAAGGCATCACACCCGCAGCCGAAGCGTACATCGGAATTCCCATTAAAACAGCAACCGGAACGGTATACCATGCATCTCCACCGGCGTACTGTGCGATAAATTCAGCAGGGACATAGCCGTGAAACCATGCTCCCACACCAACACCGACCATTACCCACAGATAGATTTTGCGGAATACATCACGAGTATTAATCCATGCTTCATTGAGTCGTTCTTTGAACGGTGGTTGATAGGTAGGCAGTTCTATATCACCTGAAAGAGGAGGTACTGCAATCAGGACATATTTTTCAACATTGAATCGTCCGATCAACCACCCTCCGATGATTGCAACTGCCAAACCAAATCCGATATAGATGGCAGTAATTTTCCATCCGAACAGTCCGAACAGCATGGCGATAGCAATTTCGTTATTGAGCGGTGCACTGATGAGAAAGCTAAAGGTGACTCCGATCGGGATACGTGCCTGCAAAAATCCCAAAAAAAGAGGGATTGCAGAACAGGTACAAAAAGGTGTAATAATCCCAAAGAGTGCAGCGAGAATATTACCCGTGAATTCACGTTTGCCAGCAAGATAAGCGCGTACTTTTTCGGTATTGAACCATGTACGCAAAAAGGAAACGGCAAAGATGATCGATAGGAGTAAAAACCAGATTTTGACCGTATCGTAGAGAAAAAAGTGCAGCGTATCACCCATACGACCGGAAAACCCGAGCCAATCGAGTATGAAAATGCCGCTAATTTCCTGCCACATCAGTTGCATAGCTCAGTTTTGATGATAGGGAGAAGCTCTTGCTCGATCAGATAGAGTGTTTTGGCATATTCTTCGGTTGCTTTGCCGCTTGGGTCTTCAAACCCGACGTGAATAGTTTTGATTGCTTTTGGAAACATCGGACATGTTTCATGCGCATGATCGCAGACCGTGACGACAAGGTCAAACGGTGTATTTAGTACTGTCTCAATTACTTTGGAGTGGTACTCTTCTCTCCAATATCCATGTGATTCTAAGAGCGCTTGCGCATTCGGATTCACTTTTCCGCTTGCTTTGACGCCGGAACTTTGTGCAAATACGCAATCGCCTAATTTGGCGTTTATGAGCGCTTCAGCCATGATAGAGCGGCAGCTGTTGCCGGTGCAGAGGATGAGAACATTTTTCATAGAGTACAACCTTCGTTTTGGGATAATTTTTTCAGTGGAGGCAGTTCGAGTTGTAGACAGCGAATTTCTGCCAATGCTTCGCTTCGGAATCGGTCCAATGGAGAGCGAATAGAGTAATAAGCCCATGTGCCACACCGCTCAACCCGCAAAAAACCGCCGTCTTTAAGGATTTTGAGATGTCGCGAGAGACGAGATTGAATCATCCCGAAACTCTCCTGCAGATCACAGACACACAGTGCGCCGTGCGTATCTAGAAAAGAGAGGAGCTTGATTCGGGTTTCATCGTTCAGCGCCGAAACGGTTTCTAGAAAAACGTCCATGAATTACCTCCGATTTGTGACAGTGTAACGAAATAAAAATAATATATCAAGATATATTGATATTATGATACAATTCTCCAATTTGTTTCGGAGAGTGATATGGTTTTAGCGATAGGGGTATTTTTAGCGACATTGGTATTTGTCATATGGCAGCCGCGAGGATTACAAATCGGCACATCTGCAGTGTTTGGAGCGATCGTAGCATTGGCGCTTGGGGTAGTCAGTATCACCGATGTATGGACCGTAACCTCTATCGTCTGGGATGCAACGCTCGCTTTTATCGGAATCATACTCCTCTCGATGGTGCTCGATGAAATTGGATTTTTCGAATGGGCGGCACTCAAAATGGCACGTTTTTCGGATGGAAACGGCCATCTGATGTTCGTCTATATACTGATACTCGGTGCATTGGTCTCCGCATTGTTTGCCAATGACGGCGCAGCCCTTATCCTCACCCCGATCGTTTTGGCCAAAATGAAACACCTCAAAATGAACCCTGTTACGATGTTCGCCTTTTTGATGGCGGGAGGATTTATTGGTGACAGCGCTTCGAATCCTCTTGTGATATCGAATCTCACCAACATTGTGACGGCAGGATATTTTCAGATCGGTTTTTGGGAATATGCCAAGACGATGTTTTTACCGAATCTGCTGAGTATCATTGCTTCAATTGTCGTATTGTGGATCTTTTTCCGCAAAGATATTCCGAACCGTATCGACATTACTCAGCTCTCAACGCCCGAGTCTGCAATTAAAAATATGACGATGTTTCGTCTCAGCTGGTGGTTTTTGGCATTGTTGATGGTCGGTTATTTTATTGGGGATGCGTATCATCTTCCTATCTCAGTGTTTGCACTCGGAGGCTCGTTGCTATTCCTCGCCATCGCGACCTATTTCAAGGCCACAAAACCAATCATGACGATCAAGGCGGCACCGTGGCAGGTGGTATGGTTTAGTATCGGGCTTTATGTTGTCGTCTATGGACTCAAAAACGGAGGACTCACGACCTATCTTGCAGAGGTGATTTTGGAGCTTCAGAGTATGGGGAATGTTTATGCCGTGATCGGTACGGGGTTTCTTTCCGCGATCCTTAGTTCCGTAATGAACAATATGCCGACAGTTATGGTGATGGATATAGCGATTGCCGAAGCTGGGAACAGTGCGTTAGCGTATGCGAACATCCTCGGATGTAACCTCGGACCGAAGATGACTCCTATCGGATCACTTGCAACATTGCTCTGGCTCCATGTTTTGGCACAAAAAGGGGTCAAAATCGGATGGGGCGAATATATGAAAGTGGGACTCATCATTACACCGCCGGTGCTATTGGCGGCATTGATAGGATTGCTCTAAAAATTGAGTTTCAATCCAAATGAGAGCGTTTCATTTTTCGTTTCACTGTCAGGCTCATAGTATCCACCGACAGGATTTGAAGCTCCAATATTCCAGTACTCGTAATTGTAAGAACCGAAAATACTTAACTTTTGATCGAGTTTGACCTCAAGAGGAACGGTGATTTTATATCCGTGAACGTTTTGGAGGTTAAAGGTATACCCGTGCAGATTCTCGTACATTTGAGAATTAAATGCTTTTCGATAGTTGCCATCCACACCAAGCGATAGTTTAGATGAAAATGCATAATGTAATCCCACACCGGCATCATAGTAGCCCCAGTCATAGAGTTCATCATATCCCAACTGGCGTAGCCATCGGCGATATCCGATACCGACAGTAACGGGCATCTCCCATCCCCCTCTAGGATCGAGTTTTGCGGTTGCTTTATACCCGAAGGTATAATCGGATATTTCGTTACGGGTGATTCCAACCGCAGAACCGTAAGGGTTTCCAGAACCTAAGATACTTCCGACATAGTCGGTATCGCCTTTTGCATATGACGCACTGAGATAAAAACCGTTATGGCGTGGAGTAAGTGCGACACTAAAACCGCTCACTTTCCCATAATCGGCTCTTTCCGTATCGAGTAACCCGCTGCTAGTAGTTTCCGCATAGTCAAATTTGGTAGTATCTGCGCTAACGGAGATGGCGTAGTTCGACGCGAAAAGGGAGGATGCTCCCAGGAGTGAAATAAGGAAAAATGAGTGTTTCAGCATGGAGTGCCTTTGAATAAATTGTCTGAATTATAGCACTATTCGAAAGGTGTTTATCTCATTATCATAGTGATAATCGAGAGTAAACCCATGTTTTTTTAAGATAGCATGAGTGATATACAGTCCCAATCCCAAGCCGGTCATTGAACTCTCATAGGTACGGTTAAACGGTTTTTCAAAACATCGGTTCTCATGAGGAAGCGGATTGCCGAGATTGGATATTTCGATGGTGTTGCTCAAAATCCTAATGGTGGGTTTCGTATCAGAGTATTTGAGGGCATTATCGAGAAGATTTTTGAGTGCAATCGCAAAAAGCTCAAAATCGACATGGATGATGAGTCCTGAACCTTCTCCTCTGATTTCAAAACTATTTTTAGTGCACAGTAAAATATCGCACGCATGATCGAGCAGATCAACAAATCGGTATTCACGAAGATTGAGATCCCACTCACCGCTGTTAAAGCGTTCCATCGTCGAAAATTCTCCGAGCAGATAGTTCATACGAGAGAATATCCTCTTTAGCCGTTCCTGATCTTGGGAACTTTCGAGACAATCGGCGGTCAGAGAACCTTTCATAATCGGAGTCTTGAGCTCATGGAGGATATTGCGCAAAAAGAGAGAACGGGATTCTTTCATGGCGGCGATTTTTTCCAAAGCGTGGTTAAACTCACCGGTAATTTGCGCTATTTCATCTTTCCCCTCTATCTCAACATTTAGACGGGTATCTCCCTCTTTAAAATCGATGATGGCATTTTTCAACCGATGCAGAGGAATGAGTTTATTGATGATGTACCCAAAGAAGAGAAGCATTAACAGATCCATCGCTCCAAAAACACTCCAAACCAGCCAGGTAGAATGGGGTTTTAAATCTTGCAGTACAATGGATTGAAAATGGTTGTCGGCATGAGGAGGAGGGGGAGGCAAATCGAACATGTGAGGTTCGAACGGTGGTTTCGGCGAAGAGGATTTTACGAAAAAGACGTTTCCATTGAACTCGATCATCTCTCCAAAAGGGAAATCTGCTATGGTATTTCCTTGTCTTTGAAGAAATTCTCGAGACAAAGAAGAGGGTACAATCATCAATTGATGAAGTTCACCGTCTATATTTTTGTTTTGGTGATGGATTAAATGTTCTGCCAAATGAAAGCGGCGCATTCGATCCCCTTCCGTCTCTTTCTCAAAATGGATATGGGCAATCCAAAAAAGAGTATTAATAGTAATTAATATGATTAGAAAAAAGAGAGAAATGAAGGTTAATAGGGAGTGTTTATTGATTGACAAATTTGTATCCTATGCCCCGTACAGAGAGAATATAGCGGGGATTTTTCGGATCGTCACCGATCTTTTGGCGAATTCGCCCCATAATGACATCAATACTTTTGAGACTGCTCTCATATTTGATAGATCCGATATTCATTAAAAGTTCTTCTCGGGAGATTGCGTATCGTTCTTTTTTCATCATGTAATTGACGATATCGTATTCGGCCGGCGTTAGTTTCAAGAGTGTTCCGTGGCGGGATATCTCACGTCGTTCTTCATCGAGCTCAAAGGGTGATATGCTTTTCGGTAGAGTAGGATGGAGACGTCGCATAATCGCATCAATCCGAAATATAAGTTCCTGTGGATCATAGGGTTTTGGGAGAAAGTCATCCGCACCGCGGGAAAATCCCATCATTTTATCCCGTATATCGGAACGTGCAGAGGAGATTATGATGGGAATCGTGCTTTCTTGGCGGATCAAACGGCATATTTCCATACCATCCATTTGAGGCAGTGAAAGGTCGAGAATCAGTAAATCAAATGTTTGAGTTTGGAAAAGGCTCAGACCTTCCAGCGGGGTTAATGCTATAGTAACATCTATATGATCTTTATATAAACGTGACTTTAGTAATTCGGCGAGTTCCACATCATCTTCGATCATCAATACTTTTATCATGGTTCGATTATAACGATGAAAAAGTAAATATTAAGTAACATATACCCGTAATCACGGGTATGTATTATGCGCTAATACTGAGAGTAGACGTAGAAGAGTTTGTTGTATTGCTATTGCTGCTATAGTGTGATAGAAGCTTTTGAAGCCAGTCATTATTCGCTTGAGTGGAAGCTGATGTACTTGTTCCGGTATTAGTTTGCGATGTAGAACCGTTTGTACTCGATTTTTTATCAAATAATGCGGCTAATTCATCTTGTGATATTGAACCGTCTTGATTGGTATCCAAAGCCGAAAAAATTTCACTTAGAGATGAGCTTTCAGAACTCTCTGTTGATGAAGAGGAATCACTTGGCGGAGGCGGTGGCATTCCACCCGGTGGAGGAGGCATATGCCCCTCTTTTCCTTGCGGTTTCATGTTTTTCAATGCAGCCATAAGCTCATCGGTACTTAAACCGCCATCGCTATTGGAATCCAATGTATTAAAGACATCGGTTGCTGAAACGCTGCTTGAAGAGGACGTGCCCGAATTGGAAGTGAGGGATTGGACAGCAGCGCTAAACTCCGATGTATTGACACTTCCGTTACTGTCTGTATCAAGAGATGTTAGAAGCTGCTGAGCGATATCTTCAAAATTGGGCTTCGACTTTTGTTGCGACGAAGATACCCCGGAAGAGCTGTAAGACGAATACGCACTACTATAGCTAGAACTAATGGTCATGGTATACTCCTTGTCAGGTGTAGCAAGAATATTTCTTACTCGACCAGAATCTTAGAGCAGCTATAGTAACTTTTGGGTAACACTCATGTATAAATCAGCGGTCTTTGATAACATCAAAATCTGCAGGAATAAGGGGCTTGAAACGGCTCGCATCGATCGGTTTGTTTTGAGACGGATTGGAAAAAGCAATTGAGACGCGGTTGTCATACCCGTCGGTATAGCTGATAGAACTGAGCGTATCGTTTTTGAATAATACCGTATACACTTGCCCTTTGACGGTTGCAGAATACTTATCTTCGTCGACTTTTTTGGCTTTTTGAATAATTTGTAAAAAATCAATCTCATCATCCAGCGTGCGAAGTGTTACTTGTTCAATTTGAGGCTCGATGACCGTAATTTTTTGACCGTTGATAAAGACGCTTTTTTGGATCGGTTTTTGATACACCCAAAGAGCATTTTGCGGTTTAGAAGCCCACAACTCACCGGAGTATACGATTTTTTTTCCATTGCCGTCAAGAATCGTTTGGAGAAATTTTCCGTTAAAAGAACTGATCTCTTTAGGAGATGCAAAAAGGGTCATAGTTACAGAAAAGAGAAGTGGTAAAAAACGCACAGAAAATCCTTGAATAGAATAGATATGACATTGTATCTAATGCTCATTAACCAAAACAATAGATTTCGTATGTTAAAATCAGCGACTTTTTCAATATTGTTCATAATGAAGGCTTTTAATGCTCCAAACGTTCCTCGGTAAAATTTTCGGTACTAAAAACGATCATGAAATCAAAAAATACAACAAACGCGTACAGCAAATCAACGCTCGTGAGGCTCACTTTTCAGCACTAAGCGACAGTGATCTTCAGGCAGCTTTTGCATCACTCAAAGAAGAGGTGCAAAATAACACCAAAACATTGGATCAGGTTTTGGTCGACTCGTTTGCTATTACTCGTGAAGCGTCTAAACGTGTTTTAGGGATGCGTCATTTTGATGTACAGCTGATCGGCGGTATGGTATTGCATGAGGGTCGGATTGCCGAGATGAAAACGGGGGAGGGTAAAACTCTCGTAGCAACATTAGCGGTAATACTCAATGCGATGAGCGGCAAAGGGGTTCATGTCGTAACGGTCAATGATTACCTTGCCTCACGTGATGGGACTCAAATGTCTGAATTGTATGCCTTTTTGGGATATTCGACGGGGATATTGGTCGAGGAAGGGTACAATCCTGCCAATAAACGTCAGCAGTATGCGTGTGACATCACCTACGGAACGAACAACGAGTTCGGGTTTGATTACCTCCGTGACAATATGACCTATTCACGTGAACAAATGGTTCAACGCGGTCACTCTTACGTCATCGTCGATGAGGTAGACTCAATCTTGATCGATGAAGCGCGTACTCCGCTTATCATCTCCGGACCGACTAACCGAACGCTTGAGAACTATACCCGCGCCGATGCGGTTGCAAAAGCGATGATCAAAGACGAACATTTCAGTGTCGATGAAAAAGATCGTTTGATTCTAATCACCGAAGAGGGGATCGCCCGGGCAGAAGAGCTTTTTGGTGTGGATAACCTCTACAGTATTGAGAACTCGGCTCTTTCGCATCATCTCGATCAAGCACTCAAAGCGAACTATATTTTTGAATGTGATGTCGATTATGTGATTCAAGAGGGACAGATCGTTATCGTTGATGAGTTTACAGGACGCCTCTCCGAGGGGCGTCGTTACTCTGAAGGACTTCATCAGGCATTGGAAGCCAAAGAGGGTGTCATCATCAAAGAAGAGACTCAAACACTCGCCGATATCACCTACCAAAACTACTTCCGTATGTACAACAAGATAGGCGGTATGACGGGTACTGCACAAACCGAAGCGACTGAATTCGCTCAAATCTATAGCCTTGATGTTATCTCGATTCCGACCAATGTTCCGGTTGTTCGTCAAGATTTAAATGATCTCATTTACAAAACAGAAGCAGAAAAATTTGCAGCTGTAATCGCAAAAGTAAAAGAACTTCATTCTCTAGGTCAGCCTGTATTGATCGGTACGGCATCGATTGAAAAATCGGAAAAACTTCATGCATTGATCAAAGCCGAAAAAATCCCTCATACGGTTTTGAATGCGAAAAATCACGCTCAAGAGGGTGAAATTATCAAAAATGCCGGGGCTAAGGGTGCTATTACGATTGCAACCAACATGGCTGGACGCGGTGTAGACATCAAAGTAAGCGATGAGATCAAAGCGCTTGGAGGATTGTATATCCTCGGAACGGAACGACATGAAAATCGCCGTATCGATAATCAGCTCCGCGGGCGTGCAGGGCGTCAAGGAGATCCGGGAACCAGTCAGTTTTATCTCTCACTTGAAGATAACCTCTTGCGCATTTTCGGCTCGGACAAAATCAAAGCGATTATGGAACGTCTCGGTGTTGAGGATGGAGAATATATCGAATCCGCAATGGTCACCCGTGCGGTAGAGAAAGCACAGAAAAAAGTGGAAAATATGCACTTTGAAGGGCGTAAAAACATCGTTGAATACGATGATGTTGCAAATGAGCAACGTAAAATCGTTTATCGTTTCCGCGGTGAATTGCTAGATCCAAACTATAGTATAGCTGAGAAAATCAATTTGATTCGAACAGATTATGTTGATCGTACATTGGCATATTGCGGCATTTTTGAGGGTATTTCCGAAGAAGAGATCGATCTTGATCGTTTGGTGTTGACCATCAAAGAAGAGATGAACGCTGATATCGATGTATCGATTTACAGTGATAAAGCATTTACAACAATTCATGACACGACTCTATCAATACTCAAAGATCAGTACGATCAAAAAATGTCGGTCGTGGATGATAAAGTACGCAGTGAAATCGAACGTGAAATTTATCTAAAAACTCTCGATACTGCGTGGCGTGAACACCTTTATCAAATGGACAGTATGAAAACGGGGATTCGTCTACGCGCTTATAACCAAAAAGATCCGTTGGTTGAGTACAAAAAAGAGAGTTTCAATCTCTTTAGCGAATTGGTCGAGACGATCAAATACGATACGATCAAAACACTTCATGTTATCCAATTTAGAGTTGAAAGCGCAGAAGAAGAGGCTGAAGCGTTTGCACGCCAAATGGAATTGGAAAAACGCCAAGAGGCGATGCGTATGAGTCTTAATCATCAAGAACACGATACAGAAGAGAAAAAAATCGCCCGAAATGACGATTGCCCGTGCGGAAGCGGTCAAAAATATAAAAACTGCTGCGGAAAATCGGGACCAAAAAAAGGGGTATTTGCCTCTTGAGTATCGTCTCCTATCTTGTCAAACGATTTTTGCGCTTTGACAAAGAGCAGCCATTTATCTTCCTCTCCGCACTTCTTGCATTTTCAGGAATCGCCCTAGGGGTGATGGTTCTCATTATTGCCATGGCCCTTATGAACGGATTTGACAATGAGTTCAAGAAAAAACTCACTGTCATGAACTATCCGATTACGATTCAACCAAAATTCTATGCTGCCTGTGATACCGCTTTGGTTGAAACACTACGTGAGAAATTTCCTGATTTATCCTTTAGTCCGTATGTCACATCAGCTGTTTTATCACGCAATGATGCACAGATGGAGGGGGGATATTTATTTGGTGTTGATTTTGCACAAGAAGCAAAAGTAAATCGTGTTGTTGCAGAGGGGCTGAGAGAGGGAACTCCAAATAAATTTGAAGTGATGGTCGGTAAATCACTCAAAGAGGAATTTCAACTCAAAAAAGGGGATAAACTTACCTATATTTTTACTCAAATGGAACCGGGTGGTTTGGCTCTTACCCCTAAAATTAAACGTTTCGGCGTCGTTACCACCTTTAATTCTGGACTGAGTGCTTATGACAAAGGGTTCTCCTATACATCTATTGACTCATTGCAGCGTATTTTAGGTATTCCAGAAAATCTTTATGACGGTATTCATGTTCACTCTCCTAATCCGGAGGAGGATATCAAACGTCTTGCTGCAATATTGCCCGATACGGTTTCTGCTCGCGGATGGTGGGAGGATAACGGCAATTTCTTTGCCGCTTTGAAAATGGAGAAAATGTCGCTATTTATCGTCTTGATGCTCATCATTCTCATAGCAGCGATTAATATTATCTCCTCATTGCTCATGACGGTAATGAATCGTAGAAGTGAAATTGCTTTACTGATCTCACTGGGTGCTTCAAAAGCTGAAGTCAAAAAAACATTTTTGATTTTGGGAATAGTGATCGGAGTACTTGGAATCACTACGGGGGCAGTATTAGGCTTCTTGGGAATGTGGGTATTAGGGACATTTGATATTATCTCATTACCTGCAGATGTTTACCCTACATCAACATTACCTCTTGATTTGAGTGTGATCGATTTCTTCTCAATTATCTTAGGTGCATTTGTAATTGTATTACTCTCTGCATGGTATCCTGCCAAAAAAGCATCTGAAGTCGACGTACTGACAGTTTTGCGGAACGAATAAACGATGCTACAGCTACTTGGTAGCTGTAGATCATGCTTTTATATCGAGGTTTTGACCTAGACCGGTAAGCTCTGAGCCTGAAACGGTAGGAGCGGGCGATGCACTCTCTAAAACTTTCATTATTCCCTGACCTTGTATTTCCAGCGCTTTTTTCATCGCATACAGTTCGGGACCCGTTCCAAGATTGGTGTTGATTGAATCCATTAGCGACACCTCCTCTAAAGGATCATCTTTATATCGGTATGAAAAGAGAATAGTTTAATGAGATTTTTTATTGGTGTTTTTATCGTCTAGCATCCACAAAAATGGATAGACTAATGTCCGTTTGAGGATATTAAACGGTGCGGTTGCGATCTCCTTGGCAATTGCTGTTTCGACTTTCGGATCGTCAAGTTTTCCATTAAGTGATAAAGTAGTTGCGAGTGAACCGTCATCTCCCAGTAATATATATCCTACCATCGGTACTTTGCCCAATGCTGAACCTAGATCCGTTTTTAGTGTCAGAGTCCCTTCTAGCTGGTTCTCATTAAAGTCGGCGCGACCATTGCCCATGATCTTCATTTCGGGAGAGTTTAAAGTGAAGTTATCGACAAAAACAACTCCTTTTTTATAAGCGATATGGGCATACCCTTCATCAACCGGTAGTCCTTTTGCATTGTAATTCGGTAATGAAAAAGTGGCTAACGATGGAATAGTGTTGATAAAAGCAAGGATATTATTCATCACCTTATAATCTTTCAAAATGGTGTGTTCTACTCGCATAAGACCATCAAAAGCATCTGCTTTTCCATTGGCTTGAAAAGAAAATGCTCCACCGCTAAAATCACTCAGAGCAAAAAGATGTTCCATAAATTTGTCATTGAATCCCTCTCCTTCGATTGAAAAGAGATCGTTGCGTATTTTTAAATTTGCTGTGCCGTTCATATAACGCAATGAAGCATCAAACTTATCATCAACCATGATTGCACTAAACGTATCGGTAAGAATTTTTCTCCCTTTCATCAGATACAAATAGGAATTGGTAGCATACATATGAACCGAAGGTGAGGGATCATTGCTTGTAGGATGAGAGGCATCTTCACTATGTTCCGAAAGAAATTTAAACAAAACAGGAAGATTTAATCCCGCATTATTAGCACGCACATGAATTGTTTCAGGCGTTTGAGAGATGGTAATGCGATCGTTCACCCGTACGGTAGTCGTAGTGTTTTGGTGGGAACCGCTAAATTTATAATGAGACAACGGAGCGTCATTAATGAGCATAAGGGGATAGGGATAATCAATTTCTCCATTGAATGTGTAACGGGAACTTTCTCCCGAATAAAAGAGATTTAAAAATCCGTTATTGATATTATATTTGCGAAGCAGAGGTGATTTGTTTGAGAGAAGAGAAATATCGTCCAATGATATTTTCCATCCTTTTGGTATTGTTGCAAAGTGGGCTTTTAATGAAGGAGCACTGATTGTCAAGACATCGTCTTTTGTATTGAGTTTGAGTTCCAATGACTCCTTTTTATCAATAATAGGAACCATTTTTGGTGAAATAGGGAACATATTGTCTAAAGATATCGTCCCTTCTTGTTCATCAATACGGTACTCTCCGTTAAAGCTTCCTTTGAAAAGGTCCCCCAGTACAGTTTCAATATCTTCAAATACAATCGTATTATTTTTATATTCGGCATCAAATGGAGAAATTAATACAGGAAGTTGATGTATCGACCACGCCGAACTGTTACTGATGCTGAAATGAGCGTTTTGATCTTCATAGTGTATATCAATATTCAGCGGAACATGTTGAAGCTCGATTTCACCAAGTTTGAATTGCTTGAGATGGAGTTTTGCATCGGTTTGTTTTTTCATACCGTCAAAGACAGCCTGAACAGAGCCGCTAATCGTATTGGAAAGGCTAAAGGCAAGGGAATTAACACTGACGGATGCATGAGTATAATCAAACGGGGCACTAAACCCTTCAAGCGATAATTTCTCACCAAAGAAATTCCAATGAGACGGTTGTACGCTTAGTGTATCTCCTTTGGGTTCGATAATGTAGCTGACATGCACCGGTTCATTTGTATTGTGGAGGGTTAGATTGCCTTGGAGTGCAGATACAGCGTATGCATCGATATTAATCATCCCTTTTTCCAAAGTCGCATCGTATTTTCCTTCGACACGTGCACTCGCTAGATTATCTCCGTAATGGGCAATAAAATGATCAAAAGTAACATTTGTACCATCGAGATGTACTATGCCGCCTTCTGTTTTTAGAGGTATTTTATCGAGGAGAATTTCAGATGTCGAGGGGGTGAATGTCCCTTTTGCAACCGTATTGAAATCGTGCAAATCGATGGATAGAGTTAAATCAACGGCACACTCTCCCAGGGTTTGTTTGATAGGCAAATCAATCTCATAAAACTTGAGCAGCGCTAAAATAGGATCATTTAATTTGGCATGCTGCGTGCGGATAAAAGCATCCAACATCGTATGTTCAGTGGAAAAATCAATCGTTAGATAGCTTTGTTCAGTAGGAAGAGAATAAAAAGTACCGTTTCTTGGAAGAATATAGAGCTTCCCTTTTGAAAAATTGAGATCGATTTTGGATGCATAAATCGGTTCAAATCCGGTTGCAAACGCATAAGACCCGTTGAAGAATGTGGCATCCGCTTTAAGACTCTGAAGCAATTCGCTTGGATTGCTATAATGAAACTTTCCGCTCAGATGATTGAGTTGGATAGAGGAGGCTTTTGCATATTCTGCAATCCATGGGACGACATCTGGCTCAAGTCTGGCAAAAGAGACCAAGGGCTTCAGGGTAGTAAAACGATGACTCGCTTGTAGCGAGAAACTAAGCGTATCTGTGTCACCTACAAAAAAAGCTGTCATTTTAGGTGTTTGAGGCAAAGCGAGTGTAATGAACCCTTTTAAACGTTGTGACGTAAGATCAATATCAAGATGGGTACTAAACGTTGCTTCATTGAATTGATACGCAGGCAATACGAAATGAAATTCGGTTGTGTTGAGATCAAAATATCCGATGAAATGCTCATTTTTGGATCCCAATAGGGAAATTTTTCCCTGCTGATTTTTTTGATACTCCAAAGAAGCGCTAAAGCTTTTATAGTGAATTTTTTCTATGTATATCGTAGCTATCCAGTTATCGACCATACGTATAATATCGGGGAGTTTTGATAGAGGTTTTAATGATAGGGGGGTGTTATCTGTTTTTAGGTCCGTTAAATCTAATTTTGCAGCTTTGATATGGAGTGAATCGTCCCATTTTAGGTATAATTTCTCAACTTTGACCCCCCCTAAGGAAAGCTTGTCGATGCGCAAACCCTCTACTAAAGCGATAAATGTAAAAAAACCGAGAAAAAAAATGAAAAGTAAAAAAAACAAGACACTTCTATGGGTTTTAGGGATTATTTTGGTGATGATTGTATCTTTCATAACCTACCTGCTCTCTACCGTTACATCACCAAAAATCGTTTATATCCCGCAAGGTTCTGTCTTTAAAAGTATATCACACCTCCAAAAAGATGGGGTAAATCTCTATAAAATGGACGCTTTTATTTTACGAATGTTAGGGCAGCCTCAACAGGGGTGGATTGAGATAAAAGAGCCTAAAATGACACGTATTGAATACCTATATTTATTGACTACGGCAAAAGCGATCAGTAGGGCCGTTACATTGATCCCGGGAGAGACGACAGAAATATTTTTACGGCAGATGGCAGATGAGCTCTCGTTGGACATTGATAAGCTGCATGAGGCGTATGATAAACATGCCAGGTTGAAAGAGGGAAATTTCGTACCGGAAACGTATAGCATTCCTAATGAAATCAGTGAAGAAAAATTGATTGTGCATCTGTTGAATGAATCCGACAAGAAGATGAAAAAATTGGCAAAGCAGTATCATATGGATGCTAAAAGTCAAAAATGGTTACAAATTGTAACAAAATCATCGGTTATACAAAAAGAAGCGGCATCTATAGCTGATATGCCTTTTGTCAGTTCAGTTATCGACAATCGTATTAAAAAAGGGATGCGTCTACAGATGGACGGTACTCTCAACTACGGCGAATACTCCCATCAAAAAGTTACGGCTGCGCGAATTCGAAATGATAAAACTCCCTATAATACGTACAAAAACAAAGGATTACCTCTTTATCCTGTGTGTAATGTATCCAAAGAAGCGGTTGATGCTGCGATCAATCCAGCCCGTACCGATTACCTCTATTTCGTGAGAGGCAAAAATGGAGAGCATGTCTATAGTAGTTACTTTTCTACACACCACAAAAACATAGTAAATGCTACAAAATGAAACATATTTGCAACTTTTTGCATCTAAAAGTGTTTCAAAGAGTAAAAATTTCTCTGTAAGTGTTATGATGCTCGTATAAAAAAAATAACAGGAGAACCTGATGGCAAAAATCATTTGGTCGAAAATTGATGAAGCTCCGGCTTTAGCAACTTATTCATTCTTCCCGATCGCATCTAAGTTTTGTGCAGCTGGCGGTGTAGAGCTTGAACAAAGTGACATTTCACTTGCTGGACGTGTTCTTGCAGCTATGGGTCTTGCAGAAGACGAATTGTCAAAACTTGGAGAACTTTGTGTTAAGCCAGAAGGTAATATTATTAAACTTCCGAACGTTTCAGCATCAGTAGGTCAGCTCAAAGATTGTATCGCTGAGCTTCAAAGTCAAGGGTACAATATCCCTAACTACCCTGAAAACCCTGCAAACGATGCGGAAAAAGAGATTCAAGCAAAATACAGTGTTTGTCTTGGTTCAGCGGTTAATCCGGTTCTTCGTGAAGGTAACTCGGATCGACGTGCAGCAAAAGCGGTTAAAAATTTCGCTCAGAAAAATCCGCATAAACTTCGTGCGTATGCTGAGAATTCAAAAGCGGCAGTAATGCATATGGAAGGAAATGGTGACTTCTACGGTAACGAGAAATCAGTTACTATGGACAAAGGACAAAAAGTCACTATCGCTTTGAACGGCAAAGAACTTAAAACCATCGATGCAGTTGATGGCGAAGTACTTGACGGTACATTTATGTCGGTTAAAGCGCTTCGTGCATTCTACAAAGCGTCTATCGAAGAAGCAAAAGCAAAAGGTGTGATTTGGTCATTACATCTTAAAGCAACCATGATGAAAATCTCTGATCCGGTCATGTTCGGACATGCATTTGAGATTTTCTTTGAAGGTGTATTCGCAAAATATGCAGATACATTCAAAGAAGTTGGCGTTAACCCAAATCTTGGTATGTCAGATCTTGAGAAAAAAATCAAAGGTCATCCGTTAGAAGCGGAAATCAAAGCGGCATTTCAAGCGGTTGTTGATTCAGACAGCCCGAAAATCGCAATGGTTGACTCTGATAAAGGGACTACCAACTTTAACGCTTCAAATGACGTTATCATCGATGCTTCGATGCCGGTTGTTGTTCGTGAGGGCGGTAAACAATGGGATCGTACCGGTGCAGCGCTTGAAACGCTTGCGGTTATCCCGGATTCAACCTACGGTATGTTCCATGCTGAGATGGTAGCTGATTGTGTGAAAAACGGTCAATACGACGTTTCAACAATGGGTACAATGCAAAATATCGGGTTGATGGCTCAAAAAGCGGAAGAGTACGGCTCACACCCGACGACATTCGTTCTTACTGAAGGCGGAAAAGTAACCGTTAGCGCAGCAGACGGTACAGAACTTATGAGTTTCGATTGTGAAGCGGGTGATATCTGGCGTATGTCACGTGCAAAAGATATCCCGATCAAAGACTGGATCCGTCTTGCATTCGAACGCGGCCAAATCGAAAAACTTCCAGTAGTATTCTGGTTGGACGAAAACCGTGCACACGATGCGCAAATGATCGCAAAAGTGAAAAAATATATGCCGGAATTCAATACAGCAGGTCTTGAGATCCACATCCTAGATATCACTGCTGCAACGCGTTTCACCAATGAGCGCATCCGCAAAGGGTTGGACACTATTGCTGTAACAGGTAACGTACTTCGTGACCACTTGACCGATATGTATCCGATCCTTGAGCTTGGTACATCTGCTAAAATGCTTTCAATCGTTCCATTGCTTGCAGGTGGTGGATTGTTTGAAACAGGTGCGGGCGGATCGGCTCCGAAACACGTTGAACAGTTCCTCAATGAAGGTCACCTCCGTTGGGATTCATTGGGTGAGTTCTTGGCATTGGCTGAATCACTCCGTATGATCGAGCAAAAAAATCCAAATGCAGATCTTGCGGCTGTAACTGCAGCTCTTGACGTTGCGAACCAAGCGTATTTGGATAACAACAAAGCACCGGGACGTAAAGCGGGTGAGCCGGATAACAAAGCATCACATTTCTATGTAGCGCAATACTGGGCACGTGCGCTCGCTTCTAGCAGCAATGCTGCACTTGCGGCAAAATTCGCTCCTGTTGCGGATGCATTGGAAGCGAATGAAGCGAAAATCATGGAAGAGCTTATGGCTGTTTCTGGAAAACCACAAGATATTGGCGGTTACTTCCATCCAAATGATGAAAAAGCAGAAGCAGCAATGCGCCCATCAGCGACATTGAATGCTATCATCAATGCTATCTAACCAATAGTGTTGGATTGGGGAAAAATCCCCAATCGCTTTTACTCTGTAGAATCAAGTCTATAGAGTAAAGGCGATTGAATCGTCTTTTATTTCTTTTGTTAAAATAGAAATATAGATATGTCACAAGGAGTAGGTAAATGATAAACGGAAAACGTGTCGGAATCGTAGGGGCAGGAAATGTCGGGTCGACGATTGCCTACTCACTGGCAATGCTCGGATCGTGTCATGAAATCATTTTACGTGACAATAAGATCGAGATTGCTAAAGGAAAAGCGCTGGATATGTCGCAAGCAGCTGCTGCAGTACGTAGTCACTCTACGGTTAAAGTCGCAGAGTCGATGGCAGATTTGACCGATTGTGATGTTGTAGTCATCACTGCGGGAAGCCCGCGTCTTCCGGGAATGAGTCGCGATGACTTATTGATGATCAATGCGAAAGTAACCCGCGAAGTGATAGAGGGTGTTGCAAAATATTCTCCGAACGCCATTGTTATTATGGTATCCAATCCGTTGGATGCAATGACATACGTTGCATTGCGCGAAAGCGGATTCAACCGCAGCCGTGTAATCGGAATGGCGGGAGTATTGGACAGTGCGCGTATGGCAGCGTTTATTCAAGAGAAACTAGGATACGGAGGGGGGCAAATTCGTGCTTCCGTTATGGGTGGACACGGTGATGATATGGTTCCGCTTCCACGCTATTCGACAGTGGCAGGGGTTCCGCTTTCAGATCTTTTGACGCCGGACGAAATTGATGAGATCGTTCATCGTACGCGTAAAGGCGGTGCGGAAATTGTTGCATTGTTGCAAACAGGATCTGCGTATTATGCTCCGGCGAAAGCAACAGCGATCATGGTAGAAGCAATTTTGAAAGATACGAAACAGATTCATCCGTGTGCGGTATATCTCGAGGGAGAATACGGTTTTAGCGGAGTTGTTAGCGGTGTTCCTGTAATGCTCGGAGCAAACGGTGCAGAAAAAATCATCGAAGTAACGTTGGATGATGCTGAAAAAGCGATGTTTGCCGCATCATGCAAATCGGTTCAAGGATTGATCGATACGTTAAATACAAATAATTTTTTTGAAGGAGCCAAATAATGAGTTTTCGCATCGAAAAAGATACGATGGGAGAAGTTCGTGTACCGAATGACACGTACTGGGGGGCGCAAACACAGCGTTCATTGGAAAACTTCCAAATCGGCGAAGAGAAAATGCCTTATGAAATCACAAGAGCGTTTTCATACCTAAAAAAAGCGGTAGCATTGGTTAACTGTGATTTGGGAATGTTGAGCAAAGAAAAAGCGGATGCGATTGCTGAGGCGGCAGATGAAATGCTCTCAGGGAAGCTTGATGCACATTATCCGCTTGTTGTTTGGCAAACCGGTTCAGGTACACAGTCCAATATGAACAACAACGAAGTATTGGCTTCTCGTGCGACTGAGATTCTAGGCGGTGATTTCAGAACACAAAAATTGGTTCATCCGAATGATGATGTTAATAAGTCACAAAGTTCGAACGATACATATCCGACAGCATTGCATGTAGCAGCCGTTATTGCGGTTGAGACACGTTTGCTTCCGGCGATTGATCATCTTCGTAAAACTTTGATTGCGAAAAGTGAAGCGTTCAGCGATATCGTCAAAATTGGCCGTACCCATCTTCAAGATGCGACTCCGTTGACACTAGGTCAAGAGATCAGCGGTTGGGTAGAGATGCTCAACAAATGCGAGAAAATGGCAAAAGATTCTCTCGAATCTGTACGTGAACTTGCACTGGGCGGAACAGCGGTCGGAACAGGACTGAATGCTCATCCTGAACTTGGAGAGCGTGTTGCGGCAAAATTGAGTGAGCTTACAGGTCATCAGTTTGTCACTGCTCCGAATAAGTTCCATGCTCTAACGAGTCATGATGCTCTTGTGTATGCACACGGTGCACTCAAAGCACTTGCAGCCGATATGATGAAAATCGCGAACGACGTTCGGTGGTTGGCATCAGGACCGCGTTGTGGTATTGGTGAAATTACGATTCCTGAAAACGAGCCGGGTTCATCGATCATGCCGGGTAAAGTCAATCCGACACAAAGTGAAGCGGTAACGATGGTTACATGTCAAGTTATGGGTAACGATGCCTGTATCGGTTTTGCAGCAAGCCAAGGAAATTTTGAGCTTAATGTATTCAAACCGGTAATTGCTTATAACTTCTTGCAATCGGTTCGTTTGCTTTCTGATTCTATCGTATCGTTCAACGATAACTGTGCGATAGGAATCGAGCCTGTACGTGATCAAATTGATGCGTATTTGAACAATTCATTGATGTTGGTAACGGCACTCAATCCGTATATCGGATATGAAAATGCGGCAAAAATTGCTAAAACAGCACACAAAGAGAACTCGACACTGAAAGAGACTGCGATCAAACTCGGTCTACTCACAGCTGAAGAGTTCGATAAGTATGTCATCCCTGAAGAGATGACAAGACCAATAGCATAAACTAAATTACAGGAGGAATGGATGAATATTCACGAATATCAAGCAAAAGAACTATTCAAAAAATACAATGTACCGACACCACGCGGTCATATTGCTTTCACACCCGATGAAGCGGTAAAAGCGGCTCAAGAGCTCGGCGGAAATATTTGGGTGGTCAAAGCTCAAATTCATGCAGGTGGACGCGGATTGGGCGGCGGTGTAAAACTGGCTCGTTCAACATCGGAAGTACGTGCATTGGCAGCTGAAATTCTAGGTATGCAATTGGTCACACACCAAACAGGACCTGAGGGAAAACTCGTTCAGAAAGTCTACATCGAAGAGGGTGCGGACATTAAAAAAGAGTATTATCTTGGTATGTTGCTTGATCGTGCATCTGAAATGCCGATTATGATGGCGTCTACTGAGGGTGGTATGGCAATCGAGGACGTTGCGCATAACACGCCGGAAAAAATCATCAAAGTCGCTATTGATCCGTTGACCGGTTTTCAAAGTTTCCACGGTCGTAAATTGGCATTCGGTTTGGGTCTTCCGGTAGAAGAGATCAATACGTTTATCAAATTTGCGTCGGCTTTGTATAAAGTTTATATGGATCACGATGCGGAGATGATCGAGATCAATCCGTTGATCAAAACGGGTGATGGCAAATTCTTGGCATTGGATGCGAAAATGGGCTTTGATAACAATGCTCTCTATCGTCAATCCCAAGTGAATGAAATGCGCGATTTGAGTGAAGAAGAACCGACAGAGATCGAAGCGGGCAAATACGGTCTTAGCTACATTAAACTTGACGGTGATGTCGGTTGTATGGTTAACGGTGCCGGGTTAGCGATGGGTACAATGGATACCATCAACTATGAAGGCGGTAAACCGGCTAACTTCCTTGACGTGGGCGGCGGAGCGAATGCTGAAACCGTTGCAAAAGGGTTTGAAATTATTTTGAAAGATCCGAATGTAAAAGCGATTTTCGTCAATATCTTCGGTGGTATCGTACGTTGTGATCGTGTTGCTAACGGTATTCTTGAAGCAACAAAACTGACTAAAGTAGATGTACCGGTTATCGTTCGTCTTGATGGTACAAATGCAAAAGAAGCGGCAGATATCCTTAACAATGCGGGAATTTCAAATATTATCGCAGCAACAGACCTTGCAGACGGTGCGCGTAAAGCCGTTGCAGCAGCGAAGGGAGAATAATTAATGTCTATTTTGGTAAATAAAGATACAAAAGTAATCGTACAAGGGTTTACAGGAAAAGAGGGGACGTTCCATGCAGAGCAATGTATGGCATACGGAACTAAAATTGTTGGCGGTGTAACTCCTGGTAAAGGTGGACAAGAGCACCTTGGACAACCAGTTTTCAATACGGTTGACGAAGCGGTTCGTGCTACAGGTGCCACGGTTTCTATGATCTTCGTACCGCCGGCTTTCGTATCGGATGCAGTTATGGAAGCAGCAGATGCAGGGATTGAGCTTGCAGTTATCATTACCGAAGGTGCTCCGGTAAAAGATATGATGTACGCAAAAGCGTATGCGGTGAAGAAAAACATGAAAACAATCGGACCGAACTGTCCGGGAATCATTACCGCTGAAGAGTGTAAAATCGGAATTATGCCGGGCTTCATTTTCAAAAAAGGGAATGTCGGTCTGATCTCTAAATCAGGGACATTGACGTATGAATCAGCAAACCAAGTAGTCAATGAAGGTTTTGGTATTACAACAGCAGTTGGAATTGGTGGAGATCCTATTATCGGTCTTTCTTACAAACAACTACTTCCGATGTTTGAAGCGGATCCGGAAACTCATGCGATCGTTATGATCGGTGAAATCGGTGGTGATTTGGAGATCCAAGCAGCTGCTTACATTAAAGAACATATTACAAAACCAGTCGTTGCATTTATCGCAGGGCAAACAGCACCTGCCGGAAAACGTATGGGGCATGCGGGAGCGATTATCTCTGGCGGTTCAGGAACTGCGGCTGAAAAAATGGCGGCTCTCGAAGATGCTGGTGTACGTGTTGTAGTTTCTCCGGCGGATATCGGTAAAGCTCTAGCGGAAGTGATGAAAAAATAATGAAAACTGTCTTTGAGGTAGCCAATGTACGTTGTGGCGGATGTGCTAATACAATAACCAAAGCACTCAAGGAAGCAGGATTTGAAGAGGTCAGTGTTGATCTCACGTGCGAGCCTCGTAAAGTAACAATCGAGATTGTAGACGAGGCGCAATCAGCACAAGCTCAGGCTATATTAAGAAGTCTCGGTTATCCTCTGAGCACTGATGACAGAGGATTTACGGAAGACACGATTCTAAAAGCAAAAAGCTTTGTTTCGTGCGCTATCGGTAAAATAAATTAGTTAATTTAAATGAGGAGAAGGAATGTCAATAATTAAAGCGCCAGAAAACACTCCGGTGTGGGTTGATGAAGCAAGATGTAAAGCTTGTGACATCTGTGTATCAGTATGTCCGGCAGGAGTTTTAGCTATGAGACTTGAGCCAACATCGACATTGGGTGCAATGATCGAGATCGTTGAACCTCAAGCATGTATCGGCTGTAATGATTGTGAATTGAATTGTCCTGATTTCGCTATTTACGTAGCAGACAAATCTGAGTACAAGTTTGCAAAACTTTCAGATCAAGCTAAAGAGAGAGCTGAAGCTATCAAGAAAAATAAATACATGAAGCTTAGCGCTTAAAGGGGGCAAATATGGAATTAAGAGAAGTAATTTCAACCGGAAATGATTTGGCTGCTGAAGCGGCTGTTGATGCAGGATGTATGTTTTTCGGAGGGTATCCGATTACTCCATCGTCTGAAGTTATGCACACTATTTCCGATCTATTGCCGGAAGTAGGCGGTACAGCGATCCAAATGGAAGACGAAATTGCAGGTATCGCAGCTGCAGTCGGTGCCGGTATGGCAGGTGTTCGTACAATGACGGCTACATCAGGTCCAGGGGTTTCACTCAAAGCTGAAAACCTAGGGCTTGCACAAATGGCAGAAGTTCCGTTGGTTCTTGTCAACGTTATGCGTGGAGGTCCATCAACCGGTCTTCCGACTCGTGTATCACAAGGTGACGTTCGTCAAGCACGTAACCCATCACACGGAGATTACCGTTCTATAACTTTATGTGCCGGAAACTTGGCTGAGTGTTATACGGAGACAGTTCGTGCATTTAATCTTGCAGACCGCTTTATGCAACCGGTTATCGTTCTTTTGGATGAGACTATCGGACATATGCACGGTAAAGCAATGATCCCGACCGTTGAAGAGGTAAAAAAAGGGATTGTTCCGCGTAAAACATTTACTGGGGCACCGGAAGATTATCGTCCATACGGTGTTGGTGCGGATGAAGCAGCAGTTTTGAACCCAATGTTCCAAGGGTATCGCTATCATTTTACAGGGTTGCACCATGACGGAAAAGGGTTTCCGACTGAAGAGATTGAAACATGCCGTAAATTGATTCAACGTCTTGAAGACAAAGTTATGATGCACACCGATGAGCTTGAGCTTAATGAAGAGTTTATGTGTGATGATCTTGAAGAAAACGATGTTCTTATCATCGCATACGGTTCTGTATCGCTTGCGGCAAAAGAGGCGATTCGTCACCTTCGTGCAGCAGGAATTAAAGCAGGTCTTTTCCGTCCGATCACATTGTGGCCAAGTCCGGCGGATCGCATCAAACATTTTACAGACAAAGTCAAAAATGTTCTTTGTGTTGAGTTGAATATCCGCCAATATACTGAAGAGGTCGAACGTGTTTCAAGCCGTTTAGATATCCACGGTTTGTATAAAGTTAACGGACGAGCAATCTCTCCATATGAAATTGTTAACAAAGTGAAGGAGATAATCTAATGGCTTTCAATTATGACCAATATTTACGTTTAGAAAAAATGCCGACACTTTGGTGTTGGGGATGTGGTGACGGTGTTATTCTTAAAGCCGTTATTCGTGCGATCGAAGCGTGTGGATGGGATCAAAACGATGTATGTGTCGTTTCCGGTATCGGATGTTCGGGACGTTTTTCATCGTATGTTGATTTTAACACTGTTCACACAACGCACGGACGTACGGTAGCGTTTGCAACCGGAATCAAATTGGCGTATCCGGATAAAAAAGTTATTTGTGTTGCTGGTGACGGTGACGCATTGGCAATCGGTGGTAACCACACCATTCACGGATGCCGACGTAATATTGACATCAAATTCATTATGATCAATAACTTTATTTACGGGTTGACAAACTCACAAACATCTCCGACAACTCCTCAAGGGATGTGGACAGTGAGCCAAAAATCAGGAAATATCGATCCAACATTTAACGCATGTGATTTGGCGATTGCATCTGGTGCTTCTTTCGTAGCGCGTGAAACGATGCTTGATCCTAAAAAATTGGAAAAAGTCCTTGTAAAAGGATTCCAACACAACGGATTCGCTTTCTTTGACGTAATGTCGAACTGCCATATCAACCTTGGCCGTAAAAACAAAATGCAAAGTGCTATGGAGAACCTTGAATGGATTGATAGCATTACTACTCCATTGAAAAAATGGGAAGCATTAAGCGATGAAGAAAAATTAAACAAATTCCCTACGGGTGTTTTGAAACACGATGAAAATGCACGCGAATACTGCGACATGTACAAAGAGGTACAAGCATTCCATCAAGGTAAACGTAAAGCGATTACCCAAGACGATTTCGCGAAGAAAATTTAAGGAGATACACAATGGCTAGAACATTAATGAGATTTACAGGTGTTGGCGGACAGGGTGTACTTCTTGCAGGTGAAATTTTCGCAGCTGCAAAAATTAAAGAGGGTGGTCATGGTCTAAAAACCGCTACCTATACTTCACAAGTTCGTGGTGGACCAACGGTTGTTGATATCACATTGGACGATGAAGAAATTTTCTATCCGTATGCTAATGACGGTGAGATTGACTTCATGCTCTCCGTTGCGCAAGCAAGCTACAACCTTTTCAAAAACGGTGTTTCTGAAGGTGGTACAATCGTTGTTGAACCAAACTTGGTTCATCCAACGGAAGAGGATCGTAAAAAATGGAATATCGTTGAGATTCCAATTATCACGATTGCTAAAGATGAAATCGGAAACGTTATTACTCAATCGGTTGTTGCTTTGGCGATCGCTAATACGTTTATGAAAGCATTGGATGATGATTTACTTCGAGAAGTTATGCTTTCAAAAGTGCCGGCAAAAGTTCATGATGTTAATAATAAGGCTTATGACCTCGGTAAAAAATACGCTCTTGAAGCGATGGCTTCTTAATTTTCCGCATCTGCGGAAAATTCCCCAAGACACTTTTTTTTTTCACATTTTTAATAAAATAATTTTAATTTCTCCAGAATACGTTACTATTAATCAATAGTTTGATACTCTGTTGCAATACAAAAGGAGTCCATAATGTCAAGATTTGAAGCATTATTTGAAGACGAAGACGATATTTTCAGCGGTTCACCTCAATCGAAATACTGGGATATCGCAAAGCAAGTCAGTGAAGATTTGTATCAATACGATTTTGACGAAATTATGACTAAAATCGCTGTTATGGAAAAGATGTTAATGCAACAGCACAATGAAGATGAATTAAATCGAATTGTTGAAAGCTATGCATTGATGCATCAAGAAGAGATTGAACTTCACAAAAAAAGTCTTTATATGGAATATGCAGGGCGCTTAATCTATAAACTTTCTGATTAAATCACTCTGTATTGAGTCGTTTCTAATTAAAATTGTTTTATAATACATATAGGTATAGCAGGTGATAGCTTGAGCTAAAACTCAAGAGGTAAAGTCCGGGCTGCCGTAGGACACGGTTCCATCTAACGGATGGCCACGGTAACGTGAGGGACAGTGCAACAGAGAGTAGACCGCCTCGAAAGAGGTGAGGGTGAAACGGTGGGGTAAGAGCCCACCAGTCTCTTAGGCAACTAAGAGAGCTATGTAAACCCAACCGCGCAGCAAGAAACAGATGGTTAGCGTCCTACATCGCTATTGTTTCGCTAAAGACTCTGAGTGATCAGAGTATTAGATTAATTATTGCCATATCCAGAACCCGGCTTACGCTATACCTAGTTTTACGCTTTATCAATTGCGTTAAACAGTTTTGGCGATATAGATTCTATCGTTTCAAACAACTCAATGATATTTTCTTTTCTTGTCCCATAGGTACCGCTTTCTAACATACGTATAATATCGGTGACGGCAGACAAAATTTCCCGCTGTAATGTTTCAATTGTTTCAAAATCATGATTTTTATTCGGTGTGTTTTGGCGAATAAGATCATACCACTCACGAATATTTTGTTTGATAGGCATTTTAGCATCGATCGTTGGTGATGAACTGAACACGGATGCATAGGTATTTGCTTTATAAGAGAGATGGTCGATCTTCGCAAAGCTGCCAAATGCGTAATCAATCAGATTTTCGCTTTTATCGGTGATTCCATTGGATGTTGTAATAAATTGATTCATTGTTTCATGGAATGAGGCAATGGTTTTTTGAACCTCTTTTGCCGTTTCTACCATGTGATCGCTGCTCGTACTGATATCACCGGATTGTTGCCGCACGATTTGAATATTGTTTTCTACCTCTTTGGTCGCTTTTTGGGTACGCTCTGCAAGTTTTCTCACCTCATCGGCCACCACGGCAAATCCGCGTCCATGCTCTCCTGCACGGGCTGCTTCGATTGCTGCATTGAGTGCTAGCAGGTTTGTTTGATCTGCAATATCATTGATCAAAGACATAATTTGACCGACATCATTTATTCCTTGCAATAGCCCTTCCATTTTACTGTTGGAATCAAACAACGAATGGGTAAGTATCTCAAGAGAACTGGAGAGCTGGGTAATCCCTTGTTTGGAATCTTGTAAATCTTTTGACTCTTTGAGAATGAGATTTCTGATTTGCTGTAACCCGTCCAATGTGTGTTCAAAATTCTTTTGAACAATATCAAGACCGTTGATAATAGAAGTTGTAAATTTTGAGGCTACAGTATGTTCAAGATGATATTTTTGACTATCATCAGACATGGACAAGGATTCAAATAGGCTCTCTTCTTCTTTCCCTTTATAGCCTGCAATCTCATTTTTTAGTAGCTTGTTTTCATGTAGCAATGCATTGTATTGGGTTTCTAAATCGTTGTATCTGCTTTTTGAAATAAACATGCGTCATCTGCCTTCATACGAATAGGGTGGAATATTTTTCAGAGTATATAGATTTAGTGACGCATTTTTGTTGCAAAATGCTGATTGAATTTATTTAGTTGAATTATTTAAATATTGAGTCCATATCGAGATTCCAAATGAGAATTGAAGCTTCAATGATATCTCTTGAATAAATTTGTTGTATTATATGTATTTTAATGCATGAAATATTAAAGGTCAGAAACAGAGGGTATTACGTGTGAAAGAACATAAACCATTCAGTATCCGTATCGTTATTTATCCTCTTTTGCTTATTTTGATCATTGCTGTTTATAAAAATCACACGGGAAACAGCAAAAGTATTTCTCCTGATACTAATCGCACACACGTGAAAACCATAATCATCCCTCCGCCAAATGCAATCAAAGTAGGTGAACTGTATGCACCGTATTACATTGATGAGCACAGTACTCTAAAAACGATTATCAATAATCTTCAAGATCGGTGCAGCGGTAATGAAGCGTGTGAAGTAAATCAAGCCTTTACTTATGTATCGCATATCCCTTATGTCCGATCGAACAAACATAGAACCCCTGTTGAAGTGATCAATAAAAATGGGGGTGATTGTGACGAAAAAGCGCAGTTGCTCGCGATGATACTTCTCGAGACACACCATAACTGTCTTTTGGTTTATACTAAAGATCATGCGTTTATTGCGGTCGAGATTAATAATCCGTCCAAAATGGATCCCAATAGCGCACGTTTAACTATTGGCGGTAAAGAGTATTTTTATGCGGAAGTGACAGATCCGAAGGGATATGTCGGAAAATTTAATGATATATATCCTCATCAATTTCAAGGGATTTATCATGTCAATGAAAAGAAGAATATACCGATCGAATCAATACAACCTATCCTCTAAGCTATAATGTTGAAAATCAAAAATAGGACAGTAAAATGAATGAACAACTGTTATTAGAACTTCAACATCATATATCACAAGTTGTCGGCGATCATACGGCTAAAATGGCAATGGCACTTAACAACTATGTTTTGGATACGGCTGCATCAACCGCAATTTACTCTATCGAAAAATCAACCGGTAATAAACTGACCAATGATGAGAAGGATAAAATTTTGGCTTCAATCGTTAGTGCGATGGATGGAAAGTTGGAAAATTACATCAAACAAGCATACGGAGCAGAGTAATCAGTAACTTTCGGTTTACTAACCGTATCAAAAAAATGGAATAAACTTTGCTTGTACATTTTAATCTTATCGGATTAAGGAAGAGTTATGAGCATTGCTATCGGAAGTGTCTATTCGGCTATTTATGAGTACATTGAAGTATTCAGTGACGTATGGGCTGAAAAGATTTTTTAATCCTTCAGATCACTTATTCTTTTTCCATAAACTATGGGGTTTATCCCAGAATGATTCATGCGGCTTACCGATATGGATCTCTTCAAAGTACTCTTTTTCATGTTGATGCATCGCTTCGCGTATTGCATTGACGGTTTTCTTTTGCGCTTCTATCGGTGCTGACAAAACGCAATATTCGCCATCGGTCAGTTCATTATTAAAGCGTTCTTCGTCAAACTTTTTACCAAGATATTGGACAATATAACGTACATCTCTCTCTGCATTACCTAGACAACTGGTTGCACCCGGAGATGGCGTCATATTGAAAATAATCCCCTCGCCGGTATTGATGGACGCTTCTCCTAAAAGAAGTTTTTGCTGTTTTTTATCGATGACTTGGGGACGGACTCCTCCAAAGCCGTGTGCATAGCTAAATTCATGAAGCTGTAGGGACGGGACGATTTTACGAGCATCGTGTAAAAACAGGCGTTTGTTTAACCATGGAATTTCGAATAAAAAATTACGAAAAATATAGTTTCGGATATCGGATTCCCGCAAAAGTTTCCATAATGCACTGAATACGTTTCGATCGAGCCGTAAGGTCTTCCAAAAATCCAGATAGGTGCCGCCGGTAAAGCGTTCAAGTTTTGGTAAAACGAGAGCTGTAGGACCGAACCGCGTATTGCCCCCTGCTAATATATCTGGATCTCCGTGCAGAGCTGCAAACGGGAGTTTTGGATTTTGAATCATATAGACTTTTCCGTTGAGGAGTTTCTCATTGGTGAGATAAAAACTCCCCGCTACCGGAAGACACGCATACTCTAGTCCATATCCCAAAGAGTGGGCTAAATAAAGACTGTGAGCACCCGCATCGACCACAACAAAGTCTGCGGTATAAATACCGTTTTTGGTATGGACAGTATAGCCGCGAGAACTATTTTTTTCGATGTTGATGATCGGAGAATCCAAAAAGAGATCAACCGTGGTATGGGGTTCATTGTTGGAATTTGTAATGAAAGATTCAGCCATTTTGCCATAATCGACTGTCGTCCATTGATCTTTAGCACCGATGCCGACGATTTGTTCAGGACGCTCTTTACCCTCATGATCAAATACAATACGCGGTTCAAGCGTTTTGAGCTGTTCTTTGTCCCATACTTCGAGATACGGAAAAAGTTCAGAAAACTCTTCATACCGATGGAGTAGAAATTCTACTTCTTCTTCCCCGATCCCAAGCGCCATTTTTTGGTGGGAAAAGATGATGTCATTTTGGTAGCCGTGCTGAAGGCAATATTTTTCGACCATTTTAGCGGTACGTTTTGTAATTGCAGCTTTTGAGAGGGTATAGTTAGTTTCGATATCACCCACATGAATGGTTTGAGAATTCGCAGTTCCTTTGGAGTTTAACGATGCAATCGAACCATATTTTTCTACAACCGCAATCTGGGTGATATCGGTATATCGAGCGAGTTCATACGCTAACGCACATCCTGATATACCTGCACCGACAATCAAAACTTCATAATGGTGATTCTTCATATTGCTCTTTTTAAAGGGTTGGATAGAATAAGAATATTCTATAGTATAAAATTCAAAAAGAAGGTTATAACGGGAAAATTACATGAAAAATGCTATATTACCTCTTAATAAGTCAGAAGGAAACGGTATGAAAAGCGTTACCCTAACCGATAACCGTACGGGAAAAAGTTATGAATTTCCAATTTTAGAGGGAAATATAGGTCCCGATGTGATAGATGTACGTACTCTCTACAAAGACACGGGTATGTTTACCTATGATCCTGGATTTACTTCAACAGCAAGCTGCAGTTCATCTATCACCTATATTGACGGTGAAAAAGGAGAACTGCTCTATCGCGGATATAATATCGGTGATTTGGCGACAAAAAAAAGCTATCTGGATGTAGCCTATTTACTTTTAACGGGAAAATTGCCGAATGAGAAAGAACGGGCTTCTTTTGATATGGAATTGCGAAAACGCTCTTTTGTCCACGAGGGGCTAAAGCGGTTATTTGATGCGTTTCCCGATAAAGCGCATCCGATGGCGATGATGTCATCAGCTGTATCCGCATTATCGACATTTTATTTCGAACATCTAAACGTAAAGAGCGAAGAAGAAGCGCAAATCATGGCGCGGCGTATTATCGCTAAAATCCCAACATTAGCCGCATTTACACATCGCAGAATGTTTGGTATTCCCTATATTTATCCTGACATAGAACGCCCATTTACCGAAAATTTTCTTTATATGATGCGTGCATATCCGGGAGAGAATCTTGAAATACGTGATGTAGAAATCAAAGCCCTTGACACCATTTTTACTCTCCATGCCGATCATGAACAAAATGCTTCTACTTCTACTGTCAGAGCCGTTGCTTCTACGGGAGCTCATCCGTATGCTGCATTATCGGCAGGGATCAACGCATTATGGGGAAGAGCACATGGTGGAGCAAATGAATCGGTCATAGCACAGCTTGAATATATTGGTAGTATAGACAAAGTAGATGATTTTATTGCACGTGCAAAAGATCCGAATGATGAGTTTAAATTGATGGGATTTGGTCACCGTGTTTATAAAAACTTTGATCCGCGGGCGAAGATACTCAAAAATCTTTTGGATCAGTTAAAAGATGAGCTCGGTGTCAACAGCGAATTGTTGAAGGTTGCCGAGAGAATAGAACAGATTGCATTGAGCGATGAATACTTTATACAGCGTAAACTCTATCCGAATATCGATTTTTATTCGGGACTGATTCTTACGGCACTTAAAGTTCCAAAATCGATGTTTACTATTATCTTCGTTATTGGTCGATCGGTAGGGTGGATTACCCAATGGATTGAACTCAAAAATGATCGTGAGATGAAAATAGCTCGCCCAAGACAGCGTTATATCGGCGAAGTGAAAAAAAGTGTTTAAATAATTTAGCTATAATAAGAAAGTTATCTATCAAAGAAGGAGCTAATATGGAATGCGAATTTCCAACCGTCAATTCGACCAATGATGAAATTAAAACGATTTTGGATGAGGTGAAAACGATTGCGGTCTTAGGGCTCTCCCCTGATTCGACAAAAGACAGCTACCGTGTAGCTGAGTATCTTAAAAATGCCGGTTATACGATTGTCCCTGTCTATCCGAAAGAGGAAACGATTTTAGGGGAAAAAGTATATCGATCATTAGCGGAAATCCCGTTTTCAGTGGATATGGTGAATATATTTCGTAAGCCTGATGCATTGGACGCTATTGCAGATGCGTGTATTGCACGCAAAGATGTGAAAGTATTTTGGGCACAACAAGGGATTGTGAATAACGAAGCCGCCGAGAAAGCACGTAATGCCGGGATGAAAGTGGTACAAAATCATTGCAGTATGGTTGAGCATCGTCTCATCCATGGTTAAAGGGAAAGTTTGATCGATTTACAAACTATATATGAAGCGAATGAACGGATCAAAGATGTCATCGTGAAAACCCCTTTTGGGCATGCTCCGAGACTGAGTCAAGAATCAGGATGTAACGTCTATCTCAAAAAAGAGAATCTTCAAGTCACCGGAGCATTCAAAATTCGAGGGGCGTATAATAAAATAGCTTCTCTCAGTGATGAAGAACGCTCTCGCGGTGTTATTGCGGCCAGTGCAGGCAACCATGCCCAAGGAGTTGCCATGGCAGCTCAAATGTTCGGAACCCGAGCTCTTATCGTCATGCCTGAATCAACCCCTTTGACAAAAATTAACGGGGTAAGCTATTACGGTGCGGAAGTCATTTTGGCAGGTTCTAATTATGATGAAGCGTATGCTTATGCATCATCGTATGGGGCTGAACACGGGTTGGTCTTTGTTCATCCGTTTGCAGATGAAGCTGTTATGGCGGGGCAGGGTACACTTGCTCTTGAGATGCTCGAATGTATGGACAATTTAGATGCAATCATCATCCCTGTCGGTGGTGGTGGGCTCATTTCAGGTATGGCCTCAGCCATCAAAGCACTTGCCCCGCATATCCGTGTGATCGGTGTCGGTGCAGCTGGAGCGCCTGCCATGCGTCAATCATTTGATGCAAAGACTGCTATCGATACGACGAGTGTTCGAACCATTGCTGATGGAATTGCAGTTAGAGATACATCACCGATTACCCTCGCACATATTCTTGATTCTGTCGATGAATTTGTGAGTGTTGATGATGAAGAGATAGCGAATGCGATTTTATTTTTGTTGGAACGTCAAAAATTGGTAGTAGAAGGGGCAGGTGCTGCAGGTGTTGCCGCATTGCTTCATCACAAAATGGACCATTTGAAAGATAAAAATGTAGGTGTAGTTCTAAGCGGCGGGAATATGGATGTCACTTTGCTTTCGATTATTATCGAAAAAGGGTTAATCAAATCGGGTCGTAAAATGAAGCTGACGGTTACATTGATCGACAAACCGGGAACTTTGATGCAGCTAACCCGAATGCTCCAAGATTTGAATGCCAATATTGTTCATATTGAGTATGATCGTACTTCTACATCATTGGCGTATGGGGATGCAAATGTAACCATACACCTTGAGACAAAAGGGGAAGCACATCAACAACAAATTCGCAGTGCTTTAAAAGATAATCGATATTTAATCAGTGAAGAACACTAAGGAAGCATAAATATGGATGTTTCAAAAGTTTTAAGTTTTAAACATCCTATCCTCTTTCTTAAAACACTTTCAAATGGTAATTTAGCCGCTATTGATGCACAAAATGCGTTGAGAATTATAGATTCTTCGACGTATCAAGTATTGGATGGATTTAAAACCAATATTTTGCACGAACGCCTGATCGGTAGCTATGTCGATTTGACCCCTGATGGAGAATATTCGGTGTCAGCGATTTTAGGGACCAATCAAGCAGCATTGTTTAGTTTGTCACAACGTAAATTGCTCTACAAAGCCGGATTTCACAATGGAGAGGTTGAGAGTGTAGGGCTGGATCCGAATGGACGATATTTTGTCACGTGTGGGCAAGATGGGAAATCGTTTGGATGGGTTTTGAAAACTTCACGGCTCGCTTTTACTCTCCCTCCTCATGCTGATTATGTTACAACCGTTGCCTTTAACGATAATGGTCAATGGATAGCTACGGGGAGTTTTGATACCACGATCAATCTTCTCAACATTGCAATGATGAACAAACCTATCAAACTTCGCGGACACAAAGCTCCTATCGTGAAAATCATTTTTCTTCCTGATGCCAAGCTCCTCTCCGCCGATAAAGAAGGGGGACTGATCGTATGGGATATGAGTAGCGGAAAAGTGATCAAGCGGCTTCAAAGAATGAATGATGAAATCACCTCCCTCTCTATCAGCACCAGCAAACGCTTTGTGTTTGTAACCACAAAGCTGGGTAATATCGGTTTGTATGATATGAACGTTATGGAGCAAATCTCTTCTAGATATCTTAAAGTGAACGATATTATTACTTCATCCGAATTTTTGAGTGATCCTATTCGGTTGGCTATTGGTACGCTAGAGGGAAAAATTCTCATTTATTCTCTGTTGGGAAATGAAGAACGCTACGCATCATTATTCAAAGAGGGACAATATAAGCCTTTTTATGACGCACTCGATGACAATCCGATGCTTTTGTACTCTAAAACGTATGAATTAGCCGAAAAAATATGGATGGATGTTTTAGAAAAAGGGCGAGGGTATCTCGAAAAAAGTCAAATTCCAAAAGCAAAAGAGGTTTTTACTCCATTTACACTCGTTCCGAAAAAAAATGCACTTATTACCCAAATGTTTCGATCGTATGAGAAATACGAGCAATTTAAAAATTCGGCTGAAGAGGGGCGTTTATCCATCGCATATTCATTGGCGAAGCAATATCCGGCATTTCAAGAGACGGACGTGTATCGTAAATTGGAGTTAAAATGGAAAAAACTTTTTTTCAAAGCGCAAGAGTTGATTTTAACATCCAATGGCGATGAAAAAGCCAAAGAATTATTCGCACCCTACAGAGGAATCTCTGAAAAAACGGCATTGATACAGCAACTTTTCGAAGATCGAAAAATGTATCTTTATTTCAAAAAAATTATTGCTCAGCGCGATTATGTCAAGTTTTTTGCCTTGATTAAAAAGCATCCGTTTTTAAAAGAGTTTAGTGAATACGCTGAAGTGATGGAGTATGCAGATAAGCTTTATATCCAATCGCAAAAAGCGTATTCAAACGGAGAATTTGCAACAGCTCGAAAAGCGTGTGAAATTCTTGTATCTTTTCCTGATTATGCGGTAGAAGCGCAAGAAATAATCAATACAATACGGATAAAACATCTATTCTTTGAAGCGATAGCAGCCAATAATCTCTCCAATGCATTTTCTTATTTGAGTACTTTTCCATTGCTCTATGATACCGCTGAAGCACAAGTCCTAGAACGTCAATGGAACAGTGCTGTTGATAAAGCGCAGCGTTTTGCCGCCAAAGGAGACGCAAAAGAGACCTTGGCAGTATTTGAACCGTATTTCGGCATTCGTCCAAAATATGCCGCTATGGGTGCCGTAGTCGCTCAAGCGTATTGCGTTCAACTCGAAAATAAAATACGGATGAATGCACAGCAAAGTCAGATTGAATTCGGAATTCGGCAATACATTGGGTTGTTCGGTATAGATGAAGGGATACATGCCATTATAAATTTGTTAAGAAAAGTGACACAATCTGCAATTGAAACCGCATCTTTACGACAAGGCTCTATTGAAACATGGTCCCCTTCTACTAAGATTTATGATATTACGCAAAGAGGTTGAATGATAGCGATCGATTTGGGATCCAATACGATCCGTTTCATTGAGTTTGACGGAAAATTATGGCTTAGAAGCTTTGAAAAAATTGTCCGAACGGCAGAGAATCTTCATCAATCTAAACGGATAGGTCAAAATGCAGTAGTCCGGATTATTGACGCTATCAATGAAGCCAAGGGACATTTTGATTTTACTCAGCCGATTTTAGGGTATACGACTGCAGCTATGCGTATGGCGGAGAATGCCGATGAAGTCTTATCAACGATCAAAAGCTCTACCGGGATTTTTTTTGAGATTATTGACGGTAAAAAAGAGGCTTTTTTAACTCTCAATGCTGTTCGGTATCGGTTGAAAACGCTCAATATTGAACCTTCGGATTTTTTGCTGGCGGATATTGGCGGCGGGTCGACAGAACTTACCCGATACAATAGTGCTCATATCCAAACTGTTAGTCTGAATTTCGGAATTGTAACATTAAGTGAATCTAGTGATAATGATTTGGAGACGAAGATACTCGAATTTAAACACTCACTTAAAGATCATGTGGGATCAGCTCAGACGATCTTGGTCCTAACGGCTGGAACTCCTACAACGATTGCCGCATATTTGAATGGTATGGATTATGAGAGTTACAACCCAAATGTAATCAACGGATATCGGTTGAGTTTGAAAGATTGCTATCGTGTATATCGTGACTTAGAGAATATGGATGAATCTGCGCGTATTCGTTTTGTGGGAGTAGGAAGAGAAAACCTCATTATTGCCGGAATTTTGATGGTTACGGCTATTTATGAATCGATGGGGGTTGAAGAAGCCATCATCATCGATGATGGTTTGCGTGAAGGGATCGCTTTAGATTATTACAAAATGTCATAAATTTTGTCCCTTGTTTCATTTTTGTTATAATAGAAGAAAAGAAAAAGGGGCAAAATATTGAAATTAACTAATATTAATCGTGTCGGTATCGTTCTTCGCCCCTCAACACCAGAATTAAAAGATATGTTTTTTGAAGCGAAACGAATTTTTGAATCGCGTGGTATCGAAGTAATCATTGACAATCTCAGCGGTGGGATGATAGGCTCTATGGGGCAGCCTTTTGACATGATGTGTCAAAATTCCGATTTTATTCTGACCATAGGGGGAGACGGAACGCTCATATCAGCTGTTCGTCGTTCATATCGCTATCAACTTCCGGTTTTGGGGGTTCATGCCGGAAAACTCGGCTTTTTGGCGGATTTGGATTTTGCACAGTTAGAGTCGTTTGTGGATATGATGATCGAGGGTGAATACCGAATCGATCAGCGGGCTATATTGCAAGCTACCATTACTACATCGAGCGGTGAAACAACGATTTATGCATTTAATGATATCGTGCTCACCCGTCCTTCGATTGCAAAAATGATCAGCTTGGAAACCTATGTAGACGGTCGAAGTTTCAATACCTATTTTGGTGATGGTGTTGTTATCTCTACACCTACGGGCTCAACTGCCTACAACCTTTCAGCGGGAGGACCCGTTTTGTTTCCGTTGACTCAAGTATTTGCATTGACTCCGATATGTCCTCATTCATTGACACAACGTCCTGTTGTTTTACCGGGTCATTTTGAAATCGAAATGAAAACACCCGATCCCTCTGCATTAGTGATCGTAGACGGTCAAGATATGGTTGAAATCAGTGATAAAGATACGGTTCACATCAAACTAGCCGGTGGTGCAGCACATTTGATCCACAGTAAAGAATTTAGCTATTTTGAAGTACTTAAAGAGAAATTGGGATGGGGTAATTAATGATCGAGCGCTTTTATCTAAAAGAGTTTTTGACTTTTAAAGAGGCCGCATTGGAGTTTCATCCGGGATTGGTTGTTTTCACCGGTCCCAGCGGTAGCGGAAAGTCTATTTTGATGCGTTCTATCCTAGCTTCAGTAGGTTTGGATAGTGTGGAAGCACAGGTCTGTGAATCCTCTGTCGGATGGGAAATTGATGAAGAACGCTATGGCATTGAGAATGATTTACCAAACATTTTTCGTCACGTTAAAAAAGAAAAAACACGTTATTTTATTAACAACCAAAGTACTTCGAAAAATTCTATGGAATCGATCAGTTCAGGGTATTTAAGACATCTGAGTTTAAAAGACTATAGTGATTTTGAGCCTTCTGCGCTTTTGGATCTTATCGATAATCGTATCCGCATTAAAAACTCTGAGTATGGATCACTTTTAGCTATTCATAAAACGCAGTATCAAGAATACAAGATCTATGCAGATCAGTTAAAAACGATAGAAGAACAAGAAAAGAATTTATCGGATCTCAAAGAGTTTGCACAATTTGAAATCAATAAAATTGATGCGATAAAGCCACGCATAGGGGAAGATGAAGAGCTGACACTGATTAAAAAGCAGCTCTCCAAAAAAGAAAAAATCGAACAAGTAATTTCTCAGGCCAATTCAATTTTTGCTTATGAAACTGCTGTCAGCTCTGCGCTAGGACTTCTTGAAACTGATAGTGCTTTTTTTGATGATGCGATGAATGAATTGCGAAATATTTTTGAAAGTGCGTCGGAACGTTTAGAAGAGCTTGAAGATATTTCGGTAGAGTCGATATTGGACCGTATTGAACAAATTGCAGAATTGAAACGACGGTATGGCGGTGTAGAAGAAGCGTTGGAATACCGTGATAAAAAAAAGAGTGAGATTGAGTCTTATGAGAGTATTGAACACTCAAAAGATGAGTTAATCAAACAGATCGATTCGCTGAAGCTTGCGTTGGAACAATCGGCTCAACGCCTCTCCGGCTATCGTCATGAGATACTTGATGAAACATTGAAAAGCTTGAACGGCTATTTGGGGATGCTTTATTTGAGAGAAGCGACTCTTTCTTTGGAACATACTCCTCTTGGGTCGACTGGATCCGATAAGGTGATACTGGGTCTTAGCGGGACAAAACTTGATAAACTGAGTTCTGGTGAGTTCAACCGTCTTCGTTTAGCATTGCTTGCTGTGGGAGTAGAGAGTTTAGAAAAGAACGGCGGTGTTTTGATGCTTGATGAAATCGATGCCAATTTGAGCGGTGAAGAGTCGATGAGCGTTGCAAAAGTACTTCGTCACCTCTCGACACGCTATCAGATTTTTGTGATTTCTCATCAGCCCCAGTTGACCTCGATGGGAGAACAGCACTTTTTGATTTATAAAGATCATGAAAGTCGTGTTCGTGAATTAAACAATGATGAACGGGTTGAAGAGATTGCCCGAATCATCAGCGGAGATGCCATCAGTGATGAAGCCCGAGGTTTTGCACGAGACCTATTTGAACGTTCACGAGGATTAGCATGATTATCGATACACATATCCATTTAGACGATGAGCGCTATCGAGAAGATTTTGATCTTATGTTACAGCGTGCCTATCAGGAGGGAGTTGAAGCTTTTATTATTCCGGGTGCCCATCCAGGTACGTTAGATCGAGCTGTTGAACTATCTGAACAGTATGAAAATATCTATTTTGCGGTTGGTGTACACCCTTATGATATGGAGCATGTTGAGATGCTAGAGTGGGAAAAATATGCTGCTCATCCAAAATGTGTTGCTATCGGTGAATGCGGATTGGATTACTTTCGCCTAGAGGGATCGGAAGAAGAAAAGAATGAAGAAAAAAAGCGTCAGGATGATGTTTTTCGCCAACAAATACGTTTTGCAAAACGTATCAAGAAACCGCTTATTGTTCATATCCGGGATGCCAGTCATGATGCCAAGATGGTTTTGATAGAAGAGGGGGCTGATGCTGTTGGGGGAGTGCTTCACTGTTATAATGCGGACGATGAGTTACTCGCATTGGCAAATTACGGCTTTTATTTTGGAATCGGCGGTGTTGTGACATTTCAAAATGCAAAAAAACTGGTCAATATACTTCCCCGTATTCCCTTAGACAAATTATTGATCGAAACGGATGGCCCTTATTTAACACCGCATCCCCATCGCGGAACAAGAAATGAACCTGCATATACCCGTTTTATTGCGAATAAAATGGGGGAACTTTTGGGGATGGATGTTGCGCAAATAGAGTCTTTAACCTCAGTCAATGCAAAACACCTTTTTAGATTGAGGTAATGCAGTTATGGAGGGGATATGAAGCGTCGATTATTGCTGATACTTTGTATCCCGCTATTGCTCATTGCAGGTGGATTTGATCCAAATGATCAAAAAAAACTTGACGTTCTTCGTCATTTTGACATACCTCCATACTATTTAAAAGATCCCTACTTACATGATGCCTACGATCAGAAAAAACGTGAATGTACACTTCAAGGAATTACAGATATCACGGAAGGGGGAGACGTTTTCATCCCCTTATTGTCTTCTTTGATCGCTCAGTCGGATTTGCCCAGTGAATTTTTATTTGTCGTTTTGATAGAATCGCAGCTAAGCGGTAATGCCACGTCCTCTAAAGGGGCTGCTGGGCTATGGCAGTTTATGGAGAGTACCGGAAAACTTCAAGGATTAGCAGTTAATCAGTTTGTTGATGAACGGCGTGATCATATCAAATCGACCCGTGCTGCTACTGCCTATTTGAGCAGTTTAAAAAAGCAATTCGGAAAATGGTATTTGGCATTGATTGCATACAACTGCGGTGATGGAAGATTGAATCGTGCAATTCAGAGAGCGGGAACAATCGATATACGTATATTAACGGATCCTAAACGGGCGTATTTGCCTCCGGAGAGCCGAAACTACATTCGAAAAGTGGTTGCTTTGGCTTTATTGGCGACCGATGATGTCTTTATTACCAAACTACAATATGATGCTTATTCGGATGCTCCAAAAGATAACCCGATCGCAACGGTATATTTGCCAGAAGGGGAGAAAATAGATCGGATTGCTGCCGTACTTGAAATGCCGAAGAAAAAGTTATTAAAACTCAATACCCATTTGAAAAAAGGGGTTACCCCTCCAAATCAGCAAGCCTACCCTGTGTATATACCTCAAGATAAATTGGATGAGTTTCGTCAAAAATATCGACCAAAAGAGCTTAAAGGGTATTTCGTTTTAGACAGAGTAAAATCCGGAGAGTCACTTGAACAGCTTTCCAAGCGCTATAATGTATCAAAAACGTCGATAATGATGGAAAATATGATCGGAGACGATGAACGCAATATCAATCGGCATGTTAAAATTCCAATAAACAAACCATTTCTTATGAATCCGCGTATCCACAAGGCAAAATCAGGTGAAACCGTCGCTTCAGTCGCGAAACTGTATAATATAACAATAGAACAGTTGAAATCAAAAAATCCTTTTATATCAAATACGCTTTATGAAGGGGAGGAAGTAAAGATTGGTGATTAAATCCTTCATAACAATTCTGATCGTTTTATTCGGTGGATGTACGATGAAATCCGGATCGTATTCCTATCAGCCATCAAAACCGTCTCAAAAATATCCTTCTGAACAATTGTCCTCAAAAGCGTCTACCATTTACAAAAGTAATGGTGAGTATCAAGCAACAATGCGTCCCTATACCGTTTTCGGTAAAGAATATTATCCGACAGTCGTTCATGTCGGAGATACTTTTAGTGGAAGAGCAAGCTGGTATGGCCCAGATTTTCATGGCAAATCGACCTCAAGCGGAGAAGCTTACGATATGTATGCCCTTACCGCTGCACATAAAACATTGCCGATGAATACGGTCGTGCGGGTAACCAATAACGATACGAATGCTCAAACTATCGTTCGCATCAATGATCGTGGCCCCTTTGTTGATAATCGTATCATCGATCTCTCCTATACTGCAGCAGAGCAGATCGGTGTTGTAAAGAATGGAACGGCGCTGGTAACATTGGAAGTTTTAGGATTTGAACCGGCATCAGCCCGAACTATCGATATGCAACGAATTGCCAAAGGACCCAAAGAGAGTGTCTTGACAAACTTCTTTGTTCAAATTGGATCGTTTGAACGCTTTGAAGGGGCAAAAATAACAAAAGAAAAATACACATCTTTTAATGGGTATTCGGCAATCATAAAAGATACACAGTATAATAACAAACGTCTATTTCGTGTCTGGCTTGGCGGATTCAAAAGTGAAGCTGAAGCTCGCGATTTCATTTCACGGGGCTATTTTGAGGGCTCCTTTATCATAAGGGAATAATGATGATTCAAAAAAAACGAACAACTAAAGAAACCGATATCGATTTGTCACTTCAAATTTGCGGTGAAGGTAAAAGTACCGTTTCAACGAAAGTGGGTTTTTTGGATCATATGCTTGAGAGTTTTGCTAAACACGCTCAAATTGACCTCTCTGTCACATGTGTGGGTGATGTTCATATCGATGATCACCATAGTGTAGAAGATATTGGGATTGTTTTAGGACAAGCGTTGCGTGAAGCTATCTATCCGATTGAAAAAGTAGAACGTTTCGGGAGTGCAACGATTGTTATGGATGAAGCGGCAGTGTCGTGCGATCTTGATTTGAGCAACCGCCCTTTCTTGGTCTACGATGTTCCGGTATCCGGAAAAATAGGATCTTTTGATACCGAATTAGCCGAAGAGTTTTTTCGGGCGGTAACGTTTAATGCCGGCATTACAGCCCATATCGTGATGGTACGGGGTAAAAATAAGCATCATATCATTGAAGCGGCGTTTAAATCCCTTGCCGTAGCGCTTCGTCGTGCTTTAGCTCACAATGATCGAGCCGGAGTACCGAGTACAAAAGGGGTTTTATGATTAAACTCCTTATTTTGGATGTCGATGGATGTATGAGTGATGGCAAAATCATTTATACTGCTGATGGTGTAGAACTCAAAAATTTTAATGTCAAAGACGGATTTGCTATTAAAGCATGGGTTAAAATGGGGCACAGTGCTGCGATTATCACGGGACGTGATTCGTCTATTGTCGCACATCGCGCTAAAGAACTCGATATTGCTCATCTCTATCAAGGGGTAAAAGATAAACGTGCCGTTGCAATGCAGATGTGCTCAGAGTTAGGAATCGAAGCACATGAGGTTGCAGTCATCGGTGATGATCTAAACGACTACAATTTGCTTCAATGGGCTGGTCAAGCTTATACTCCAAATGACGGATCGGATTATCTTAAATCGTTTGCAGAAGTTTTGGATCGACGAGGCGGAGATGCGTGTGTGAGAGAAATGATCGAAAAAGTGATTCGCCGCAACGGTGAAGAAGAAAAATTTTTGGCTTTATGGATTTAAATGTCGATTAATCTTTTTTTTCTTTTGCTGGTCGGATTGCTGATGGGAATGTATGGTTATTTTACTCCGGATTACACGATGCTGGACAAAAATAAAGAGATTCCTCAAATCGAACTTTCGAATTTTACACTCTATGAAATCTCACAAAAAGGGATTGATCGCATTCTAGAAGGGGATGAAGGGAAAAAATTCGAAACGCGGTATGTGATAACGTCAGCGAAATTTAGCGATAATACGAAAACCTTATTTCATTCTATTCGTTCAGATCATGCCGATTATCAGAATGATCTTTTAAAAGTGGACGGAAATGTCCATTATGCTCGTCAAGACGGTTTGGAATTTCGTTCGAAAGAGGGAACGTACGATGCGAACCGCTCTTTGATTCAGACTCAAGGTTCTTTTGTTATTACTCAACAAGCAAATCGTGTTACGGGAACAACACTCAAATACAATACGAAACAAGATACTGTCAGTGCTGATCGAGTATGCGGTATTTATCAATTAAAATAGGAATTAGACTATGCTACGAAAATTACTTTTTTTATCCCCTCTTTTTGTGACACTCTTGTGGAGTGAAGAGCTCAAAGTAATCTCTGATAATTTTAAGGGAGATCAACAAAAGGGGATCTCCGTTTTTACCGGTAAAGTAAAAATAACGAAAGGTTTAGACGAGCTGAATGCATCAAAAGTGACGATCTATACCGATAGTGAGAAAAAACCGATTAAATATTTAGCGGAAGGGGATGTCTCCTTTTATATTGTGACGGAGATGAATGAAAAATATCGCGGAAAATCTCAAACGGCGATTTATCTTCCAAATGCCAATGAATATCAATTTTTTCAAAAAGTCGATTTGCTTCGCTTGGATGACTATCGACGAGTTAAAGGGGATAAGGTAATCGTGAATACCGTTGCTGGGAATGCTTCTGCTGAAAGTGCCAACCAAGAACCTGTTGTTATGATTTTCACCTTGCAAGACAAAAAAACAAAAGAAAAAAGCCCTACGAAATGATAGAGATCATTGATTCTCACTTTGTGACCTCCGCGCCGAATATACGTCTTGCACCGGAAAATGAATTTCAAAACGAAGTTGCCTTTATGGCACGTTCCAACACCGGGAAAAGCTCGTTACTCAATTCATTGACACAACGAAAATCGCTGGCAAAGGTTTCTGCCACACCGGGGAAAACGCGCCTTATTAATTATTTTGATGTAGTATTCGCTGATCGTGACGAAAATGCCCGCTTAAGTGCAAAGTTTGTTGATTTACCGGGATTTGGGTATGCCAAAGTCGCTAAGTCATTAAAAACCGACTGGGAGAAAAATCTAACCGATTTTATTGCCGAACGGAAACAAATTCGGATCTTTGTCCATCTCATCGATTGCCGTCATCCTGATTTGGCAATCGACCGTTCTGTAAGTGAGTATTTGGAAGATATCTGTACTCCGGATCAGACAATAGTAACGATTTTTACAAAAATCGATAAACTAAACCAAAAAGAGCTCTCTGAACTAAAAAAACGTTTTCCGGAAGCATTAATGGTTTCGAATTCCAAACGTAAAGGTATTGATACGATTGTGAAATATTTCTATCAATTGCTTAAAGGTGATGATGTATGCACATAACCTATAAAAAACCGACACTGCTTGATATTCCTGCAATGCAGCAGCTTGTAGCGCCGGAAATTGAGAGTGGGGTTATTTTGCATCGAAGCAATGATGAAATAGCTACCAATATCCGCTCATATTTTTTAGCTTTGGATGGAGAAAAGCTGGTAGGGTTTGTCGCATTGCATATTCATTCTCCGCTCTTGGCGGAATTGCGTTCTATGATTATCGATCCAGCGTACCGTGGAATGAATATTGGAAGTACTTTGGTTCAAAACGCTTGTGAAGAAGGACGTAGATTAGGACTAAAAGAGGTTTTGGCATTGACCTACCAACAGCGCTTTTTTGAACGGCTTGGATTTTTTGAAATTCCTAAAGAATCAATTCCAGAGCACAAGATCTGGGCTGATTGTATTAAATGTAAACACTTTCCCGTATGCAACGAAGTTTCGCTGATCAAAACGTTATAAGTCAACTTTTTATCGTTGTACTTTTTATCGGATACATTAGTTTAAGCAGTATCTATTTATTGATGCCCCCTTTGTTAGCAGTTTTGTTTTTTGCATATCATAACGCGCTAAGTAAACATAATCTTTTTGGACTTATGATTATTATGGTGATGCTTTTGGTCTTAGAAGCTGAAAAAGGGTTTTGGTTTGGAAGTACTGTAGTGTTTTTTACACTCTTGTCTCGCTATGTTATCCCTAAAATTGAACAGATTATTCGATGTAGAGCATGTATGGCTGCTATCTTTGTTGGACTCGCATATCCCCTCTATTGGTTTTTTGTTTGGTTTGTCAATAAACTTTTTTTGCTTAGTTTGCCTCAAATAGACTGGCATATACTCCTTTATATGGTGATTGAATTTATGGTAATTGCGGCTTTAATATGAAAATAAAAATATTAATAACATTATTCATCATTATTTGGATCGGACTGATTGTCAGAGTTTTTCACCTAGCGGTTCAATCCAATGACTATTATGAGTCTCTTTCTGAAAATAATAGTATAAAATCAGAGCTTACTGCGCCTGTACGGGGTGAAATTCTGGATCGAAATAATGAGCCGGTAGCGATCAATGAGTTAGGTTTTAAAATAGCATTCGCTCCCCATTTGACAAAAGGAAAGGACCGTACACTCCTAGATAAAGAGATTGCGTATTTGCGAACGATGATCCCTACGCTGGATGCTGATAAAATTGCAAAAACGTATATACAGGAAGATTCGTATTACAATCACTCATTTATCGATGTTGTCGATTTTATTTCCCATGAAACGATTATCCCGTTATACTCCATTTTGAATTTGCGCGGAACCGTTAAAATTTCGCCTTCTCCGAAACGTCTTTACCCTTACGGATTGGTTGGAGCTCATCTGATCGGTTACGTTGCAAAAGCGAATCAAAAAGAGATAGATGCCGATTCCTCTTTAAAATTATTGGGGCATGTCGGTAAAAACGGTATTGAAAAATACTATAACGGTTATCTTCAAGGGGTTGCGGGAGAGCGCCGTATCAAAGTAAATGCTCACAATGTGGAAATCGAAGAGATAGGACGAAGCGCAACACAAGAGAATCATAATCTTGTGCTCAATTTGGATATGCGACTTCAAAATTTTATAACTCAGGCCTTTGAAAAACGGGTTGGAACGATCATAGTTATGGATATCCACGGTGCAATTTATGCCGCAGGAAGTTATCCTGAGTACGATTTAAACACATTTGTATCGGGAATCAGCCCTGAAGAGTGGAATGCGTTGATGACCAGTGTCGATTCCCCTTTTACCAACAAAATGATTAACGGTCTGTATCCTCCGGGCTCAACAATTAAAAATAATATGGGTCTCCTCTACATCACGTCGGGTGTTTGGAATGAAAATACGACGATCATGAGTACCGGATCGATGCGTTTAGGAAATAGAACCTTTCGTGACTGGAAGAAAAATGGTCACGGAGCAACAAATATTACCAAGGCAATTGTTGAGAGTTGTGATGACTATTTTTATCAAGGCTCGCTTCAAGTCGGTATCGATCGGATGAGCAACGGTATATTCAGAATGGGTCTTGGGAAAAAAACCGGTATCGATTTGCCAAATGAGTTTATCGGTACGGTTCCAAGCCGTGCATGGAAGCGGGAAAAATTCCATAAACCATGGTTTCAAGGTGAAACGCTCAATACATCGATCGGACAGGGAGATTTACTGGTTACGCCAATGCAGATTGCACAGCAGACGGCTTTGATGGCGACTGGGCTTCTACCGGTGCCTCATATTGCAAAAATGATCGGCAACACCCCCAATACACCGGTTCCATTGGATGTTTTAACACCTCAAGAGAAAGCAAAACTGCCGATCATCCAAAATGCAATGCGAGGTGTATGTAACGAGCCTGGAGGTACGGCTAGAGCATATGTTTCTACCCGTTTTCCTATAGCCGGAAAAACCGGGACGGCGCAAACAACAGGGATTAGCCAAACGGTCAAAAACCGTCTCAATGAAAAAGATATGGAGTACCTCAAACGATCACATGCATGGTTTACTACGTATGGACCGGCTGATAATCCGCAATTTATCGTAACGGTAATGGTTGAGCACGGTGGACATGGCGGAGAAGCAACGGGGGGAATCGTATCGTCGATTTATAATAAACTGGATGAATTAGGATACATCAAAAAGCCAAAGCCTGCGAGTGATACGGCTTCGGTTCAAGTCACTCCGTAAATCATTCTTCAAGTGTTCTAACAATTAGGCTCTTTGGAAGAGAAAATTTTTCGATTAATTCGATCTCTTTTTCCCGCATTTCGCCGTTATCGACTTCATGGTCGTAACCCAAGAGATGGAGCATGCCGTGAATAAAGAGGAGGGCGAGTTCGTCACTATCGCTGTGTCCGAGTTCATGAGCAACACTTTGGACTTTGTTGATACTGATGACGATACTGCCAAGCGGTGCACCGGGAAACGGATCACTGGGAAAGCTGAGCACATCAGTGGCTTTGTCGATGCCGCGAAATTCTCGGTTGATTTCAGCTATTTCAGCATTATCGGTGAAGATTAGCTCTATTTCTTGTTTTGTAAGGGTATCTGCGATTTGCTCTAAAACAGAGAGATCGTAGGAATATGTGGTTCGGTTATCAAGTTCTATCATAGCGGTATTGTAGCATAAGCTCTAAAAATTTATAAAAGTGCCCAAAATAGGGCTTTTAAATAACCCAAAATAGGAAAAAAGTCGGTCACTGACAAACCGAAAACGTACCAATATGGCAACGGTTGCCATGAAGGTTGCCACGAATCACTCGATTTATATAGAAGAAATCACACAACCTAAGCCGAATTACAAAATCCCCAAAAATTGGGCTATAGTTAACTAGTAGGAGAGAAATATTATGCATTTTTTTTATGAGCTAATATTATTTTTTAATTCTATTTCGTTACAATGCTTTCTAAGAT
>NZ_NSIU01000036.1 GCF_002633015.1 Sulfuricurvum sp. PD_MW2
CCTCTCGCGGTCAAGTCGGTCAAAGCGATTACCCGTGGGAAAAATTGGATGAATTAGATAATTTCACAGACTTAAAATGTTAATATGACAATCAGTTTCTTTCCTCACACTGTATGAAAAAAAAGATTAAAAAGATAAAAAATGAAAAACTCAAAAAATGTTCTCTCTTATTTGTTCGGAAAAGGTGCATTAGGACAATTAGCAAAAATATTAAATCAAAAAGAGTTACAAAATAAATATGTAGTTTATTATATAGATGAATATTTTCAGCATAATGATTTGCTTGAAAAATTACCGCTAAAATCCGAAGATGAAGTTTTTTTTGTACAGACCAGCCATGAGCCGAAAACGAGCTATATTAATGATTTTAGAGATCGTCTTGTTCAAAAAAACAAAACCAACCCAGGAGCAGTAATTGCAATAGGAGGAGGATGTACATTAGATACGGGCAAAGCAGTAGCCAATCTATTAACCAATCCAGGTAATGCAGAAGATTATCAAGGGTGGGATTTGGTAAATATTCCTGCCATCTATAAAATTGGTATTCCGACAGTTTCAGGTACTGGGGCCGAAGCGAGCCGGACATGCGTAATGACCAATCCATTAAATGGCTTAAAACTTGGGATGAATAGCGACTATACTATTTATGACCAATTGATATTGGATCCGGATTTAACGAAAACCGTTCCTCGCGATCAATATTTTTTTACAGGGATGGATACCTATCTTCACTGCATTGAATCACTCAATGGAAGATACAGAAATGCAATCGGGGATGCATTCTCACATCAAGCCATTCAACTATGTAGAGAAGTTTTTCTGAGTAACGATATGATGAGTGATAATAACCGTGAAAAACTCATGATCGCTTCTTATCTCGGTGGATGTGCAATAGCCAATAGCTTTGTAGGTATTATTCATCCTTTTTCCGCCGGTCTTAGTGTAGTTTTGGATACTCATCACTGCATCGGCAACTGTATAACGATGAATGCTATGGAAGAATTTTACCCAGAAGCCTTTAAAGAGTTTAATTTGATGGCTGAAAAACAAGGTATAAAAATACCCCGTGATATAGCCAAAAATCTTACTGAAGAACAATACAAAGCACTCTATAATTCTACTGTCATTCATGAAAAGCCCTTGTCAAATGCTCTTGGTGATGAATTCAAAAAAGTTTTAACTTATGAAAAAGTAACGGAAATATTTAAAAGGATGTAACCATGGCAAAGTATCATAAATATGTCTTTGATATAGAAAATAGAAATTTTGTAATAGTTTTTGCAAAAAGGAAAAATCTCTAAAATGGATTTTAAAATAAACTTTAGTGGGACAGGGCATAAATATACACAAGATGAAATCAATATCGTCGTTGAAGCAATGGAGTCTGCTGATCCGCTGACCCAAGGAAAGTACAAAGATATCTTTGAAAAAAAGTTTTGCGAATACAATGGAAATAAATATGCTTTTTCAGTTTGTAACGCTACTGCGGCTTTAGAATTGGCAGCGCAAATGTGCTTATTTAAAGACGGTGATGAAATTATTGCGCCATCACACACTTTTACTTCAAGCGTTTACCCTTTCGTCAAAAAAGGGGCTAAAGTTGTATGGGCAGATATTGATTTGTCAACAAGAGTTATAACTCTAGAAAACATAAAAAAGTGTATTACTGCACAAACGAAAGCTATAGTCGTAGTTCATTTATACGGTTTTATGATTCCTGAAATCACTAAAATTTCATTGTTTGCCAAAGAAAATAATATCTTGTTAATCGAAGATGTTGCTCAAGCGATGGGCACTGAGATGAATGGACAAAAAGCCGGCACATTTGGAGATTTTGGAATTTTTTCTTTCCATTCACATAAAAATATTACAACCCTTGGTGAAGGTGGGATGCTGACCGTCAAAGAAGAACGGTATGCAGATATTATCCCTATGCTCAGACATAACGGACATTGTGGATTTTTACAGCAAAGAGATCATTATTGGACTCCTGCAATGGGGAATCTGGATTTGCCGAATTTAGATGGTCACTATCTTTTGCCCAACAACTATTGTCTTGGTGAAGTAGAATGTGCATTAGGTACAAAACTACTTGAAAGACTCGATGAAATGAATGCACAAAAGCGTTCCAGAGCAATTCGCTTCATTGATGAATTAAAAGAATTTGAAAGTTTACAATTTCACCGGGTAGACGACAACAGACACAACTACCATCTTTTAGCAGCATATGTCAAAAATGGCAAAAGAGATCAAATCATGCAAAAACTGGTGTATGATAAAAAGATTAAATGTGTCGTTCAATATTATCCTCTCAACCGTTACCCATTATACAAAAAACTTGGATTTTCCAGTGCTAAGTGCCCTAATTCAGATGAGTTTTTTGATAATATGATCTCATTTCCGTTTCAACATTGGATGAGTAATGAGGATTTTGATTACATGCTGCGATCTACCAAAGAAGTCATGAAAGAAATAAAGTAGTGGAAAATTTACTCGTCGTCATTCCAGCAATCAAGAAAAATGCTGTCATTCCGGATCAGCTGATTAAAAAGTTAAATGGCATTACACTAATTCAAAGAGCTATCAATACTGCATTGGAACTGACAACACGAGACAACATTTTGATTATTACTGATTCTGCAGAAATATCTCTCATTTCAGAACGAAACAATATCGAATATTATAAAAATCCTACACTTTCACTGAATTCTGACAATATACTTAATAGTGTCATCGAAATCGTTACTCATAAAGCGCAAAACAATATTTTACTCTACAGAGCCAATACTCCACTTGTAGACAGTTCAATATTACAGGAAGCTTATAAAACTTTTTTATCTGATACCGATATCATATTAACATCAGTAAAAAAGGAAAAACGAAAGCTTTTAAAACTCGAAAATAGCATTCTTACACTTATAAATCATGATGATTATTTTGAAGAGTTAAAAGCTTTTCATATCTTTTCAAAAATAACTGTACAGAAAAAAGCATACAAACCTTATATCATTGAATCTGAAAAGTCAATAGAAATAGAAAGTTATCAGGATTGGTGGGTATGTGAAAAAGTATTGCAAAGAAAAAAAATTATTTTCAATGTAATAGGCAGCATAGAAATAGGGATGGGGCATATTTATCATTCGCTGGCCCTCGCACACGAAATAACTGACCATGAAATTATCTTTGTATGCAATAGACAATACGAAGTCGCAGTAGATGCAATAGCATCCATGGACTATAAAGTTATTGCCACAGACAATACCTTAAAAACCATACTCCAGCTAAACCCTGATTTAGTGATTAACGATATTCTAGATACCGAAGAAGATTACATAACTGCATTGAAACAACATCACATAAAAGTAGTGAATTTTGAAGATCTAGGAAATGGTTCCAGCTATGCCGATTTAGTTTTTAATGAACTCTACGACATTCCTCAATGCAGCGGAGAAAATTACTGTTGGGGATATGAATACCTGGCCCTAAGAGATGAGTTTTATGAAGCAATTCCACATCGTTTCGTAGAAGACATTAAAGAGGTCCTGATTACATTTGGAGGAACGGATCAGAATAATCTAACCTTACTAACTTTAGAAGCTATAGTCAATATCTGTGACCAAAATAATATTAAAATAAATATTGTGTGCGGAAGCGCATATGGGTATAAAGCAGATCTTGAAAATTATTTACAGCAACTGAAATATAAAAACATTTCCATCACATTTGCCAGTGGAGTAATATCAAAAATTATGGAAAAAACTCAATTGGCTATTTCATCCAATGGTAGAACTGTTTATGAATTGGCAGATATGAATATACCTTCAATCATTATCTCTCATCACGAACGTGAAGCAACACACTGTTTTGCAACTCTAGAAAAAGGATTTGTTAACTTAGGCGTTATAAACCATGAAATACAAAAAAGAATACAAAAAAAATTTGAAAAACTTGTTGAAGACAGCGATTATAGGAAATTACTCTTTATGAACATTCAAAGATATAGTTTTAGAGAGAATAAACAAAAAGTAGTTCGAAAAATATTGGAGCTACTATGAAAACTGTAGCTATTATACAAGCCCGAATCGGCTCAACAAGGCTTCCTTATAAAATGATGCTCTCCCTTCATGGAAAACCGATTATTGAGTGGGTTATAAAGAGAGTACAAAAGTCAACACTTTTAGATGATGTCATTGTTGCAATTCCGATGAGCGAAGAGAACGACATTCTGGAACACTATATAATGAAGCTTGGCGTCAAGGTTTTTAGAGGCAGTGAAAGCAATGTTTTAGAGAGATTTTATAATTCTGTCAAACATGAAAATGCCTCTCATATTATACGTGTATGTGCAGATAATCCGTTGATTGATGCACATGAAATAGACAATCTCATTCAATTTTATGCAAATAACTCATGCGATTATGCCTATAATCATATCCCTAAAGACAATTTATATCCGGATGGCCTTGGTGCGGAAATAATTTCATTCGATCTACTCACTATGTTGCATAAAATTGTTGAATCACAACACCATAAAGAACATTGTTTATCTTACATCCATGATAACAAAGAACAGTTTATTATCAAAACCTTTGATCCGCCGAATCACTTTCTGCATCATCCAGAATTACGATTTGATATTGATACATTCAATGATTACTATAATTTGGCGATGAAAAATGTCGATATCAACACATCATCCGATGAACTTATTAAAATTTTTGGAGACATCAAATGAAATTAACCGAGCTATTAAACACTTTAAACCCGCATGAAAGAAAATTATCCAGACCCTACATTATCGCTGAAGCAGGTGTCAATCATGAAGGGAGTATGGATACAGCTAAAAGATTAGTCGATGAAGCTAAAGAAGGCGGTGCTGACGCTATCAAATTTCAAACCTACAGAGCAAATACCATTGCTTCAAAAGATTCTCCGGCCTATTGGGACACTACCAAAGAACCTACTGCATCCCAGTATGAACTTTTTACTAAACATGACAAGTTTTGGAAAAATGAAATGCTCGAACTCAAAAATTATTGTGATGCCGTCGGGATTGAGTTTTTAAGTACTCCGTTCGATATCGAATCCGCTACATTTTTAAACGACATGATGGATGTATTTAAAATTTCTTCATCCGATATTACCAACAAACCATTCATAGAATACATGTGTGATTTTGGCAAACCGATTATCCTCTCAACCGGGGCGAGCAGTTTAAGTGAAATACAAGAGGCAGTAGGCTGGATCGAAGCCAAAGGTAATACGCTGGCACTCCTGCACTGTGTACTCAATTATCCCACCCCTGATAAAAATGCCAATCTCGGGATGATTTTAGGGCTTAAAAAAGCATTTCCAGACAATATCATAGGATACAGTGACCATACACTGCCACAAGATATGAAAGTGTGTGAGATGGCCACCTTATTAGGCTCTGTTATTATTGAAAAACACTTCACCCACGATAAAACTTTGCCAGGGAATGACCACTATCATGCCATGGACAAAGAGGATTTAAAACTGTTTAGAAAAAATCTTGAACGAATATTTGAGCTACTTGGAAGTTTTAAAGTAGAAGCTTTAGACGATGAAGCGCCCGCACGTGCTAACGCGCGAAGAAGTTTGGTAGCACTGAAAGACATTCCAAAAGGAACCATCATTACAAAAGAAGATTTGACATTTAAACGTCCTGCTCATGGAGTCAGCCCCAAGTTTATCGATGACGTAATAGGACGAATAGCCCTAGTAGATATCAAAGATGATGATGTGATTAAATGGAATATGTTTCAATGACAGATTATACTCACGATATTGATATCTATCTCAAAAGACTCTTTCCGATTACGCGAAGCATTACCGGTGAAGGTAATAGAGCAACACTGCGGATCTTGCAGGAAATCATCCCTTTAAACATTATAGAATACCCAGCAGGACAGCACGTCTATGATTGGACAATACCAAAAGAGTGGAATATAAAAGAGGCATGGATCAAAAACTCCCGCGGCGACAAGATTATTGACTTTGAAGTGTCAAACCTGCACGTCATTAGCTATTCCGCTCCTGTCCATAGGAAAATGACTCTGGAAGAACTAAGACCTCATCTCCACTATCATGAAGTTTTGCCGCATGCGATTCCTTACCGCACCAGTTACTATCATGAGAATTGGGGCTTTTGTTTAACATATAAGCAATACGAAACATTATCTTCTAATGAAGAATATGAAGTTTTTATCGACAGTGAGTTATCCGAAGGCTCCCTTTCAGTAGGAGAACTCTTGATTCAAGGAAAAAGTACAAAAGAGTACTTGATCTCATGTTATATTTGTCATCCTTCCATGGCAAATGATAGCTTAAGCGGTGTCATCACAACCGCTTTTATAGCTAAAGAACTTTTAAAGAATCAAGGCAATCTGGAACATAGCTATCGAATCGTTTTTGTCCCCGAAACAATTGGAGCCATCAGTTATTGCGCAAACAATGAAAAAGCGATGAAAGCAATTGATAACGGACTAGTCATTACCACGTGCGGAGGGCTTGGACAGTACGGCTATAAACAGTCTTGGAATAAAAATGATTTTATCAACCAAATGATTGAGGATGTATTTAATGAAAACAAGATCAATTTCATAACCTATCCTTTTGACATACATGGAAGCGATGAAAGACAATACTCTTCTCAAGGGTTCAAAATAAATTGTGCAACAATCACAAAAGATAGATATTACGAATATGATTACTATCACACCAGTTTGGACAATCTGGACTTTGTCACTGCAGCTAATTTAAACTGGACATTACATTTATATTTACAACTTATAGATAAGATGGATAAGAATCTTGTTTACCAAAATCTTTATCCACATTGTGAAGTAATGTTGAGTAAACACGATTTATATCCAAAAACTGGAGGGGCCTTACTTCCAAATACTAATATTTCATCTTTGGATATTATTTTATGGAGTTTATTTTATATGGATGGTAATACAACACTTTACGAAATAAGCAAACAATTGCGAACCGACATCTGTGTGGTTTACGATCAAATAAAACCTTTATTAGATAAACAAATTATAAAGATCTGTGATGAATGAGAAATATCAGTTCGAAAAAATCAGTGATTGCGATATATGGCAGAAATTTGTTGAAACTACACCGGAATATACCATGTTCGTTAGCTCAACATATCTCCGCTCCTTTGGCGGACAATACAAACTCTATTTCGTTAAAAAAGGAATAGAGGTTAAAGCCGGTTTTTGCCTATTGCTATCAGAAGATGGAAATCGAGTAATCTTGAATGAACTCGTCATCTATTCAGGTATATTTTTCAAAGAAGATCAAACCCAAAAAGCAGTTAAGGCGAAGTCTGAGAGATTTGAAATCACGGAGCAAATCATCCGATTCATCACTGATAATTTTTCATGTATCAGTATCGCACTTTCGACAAAATTTGAAGACTTAAGACCATTCTTATGGCATAATTACGGCTCAATAAATCAACAAGAAATCTTCTCGCTGGATCTAAGATATACAAGCTATCTGAATATCTCAGAATTAAGAGATACCCACGATGAAGAATCGACAGATCTATTCAAATGTTTAGAAACATTACGACAGAGGAATATTCGAAAAGCCCGTAAAGAAGGGTCATACACGGTTGAAGAGGTTCAAATAGAACTTTTTTTAAATTATTATATTGCCCTTATGGAAAGTCAAAATCAGCAAGTTCCTGCTCAAAAACTCGCACAGATGTCTCGAATTATAGAAAATTGTACGCAAGAGAAGCAGGCTGTAATGTTTGCTACAAAAAACGCCAACCACGAAATTATTTATCTGACCGTCTTTTCATATGATCATTATCGGGCATATTATCTTTTCGGAGCTGGAAATCCGAATGCCATAGAGCATTATCGAGGAACCATCTGTTTTTGGGATGCTTTTATGAAACTGTCACGAGAATATAAAATCAACGAAGTAGATCTCGAAGGAATCAACTCACCCCAGAGAGGTTGGTTCAAACTCAGTTTCGGAGGAAGTATCGTTCCGTATTATGAAGTAAATCTAGGAGTATATGAATGATTGAAGAAGAAAAATACATTCCCATTAACAAAGGGCATTTTGAGCTTGATACGGTAGAACGCACACTGGAATTCCAAACTAAAATGGCCACAGGTTGGGAGCAAGAATATAAAGAATATCGGGATAAATGGGTGGCTCTTCCAAAAACACGACAAATTGCCGAATATCCGCTACTGGTCGATCTCGAACTCGCTTCAGCCTGCAATCTAAAATGCCCTATGTGTTATACCATCACGGATGAGTTCAAAAGTAAAGTCAAAAAAGGATTTATGGACTTCGATCTTTTTAAAAAAATTGTCGATGAAATTGCCGGAAAAGTCTTTGCAATTCGCTTAAGCCTAAGAGGAGAGGCCACCCTACACAAACATTTTATCGATTGTATCAAATATGCAAAAGACAAAAGGATCAAAGAAGTATCTACACTGACGCACGGTGGAAACTTAAATTTAGAGTTTTTTAAAAAAGCCGTTGATGCAGGTATCGATTGGATTACAATCTCCATTGATGGAACCGATGATGAATACAATAAAATCCGCAAACCTTTAAAGTTCGAGGACACCCTTCAACGGCTTCAAGACATTAAACAATACAAAGATGAGAACAATCTTATTAAACCTGTCATCAAAGTGCAGGGAATATGGCCAGCCATCCGCCCTAATCCTACTAAATACTACGAAACCATTGCACCCTTAGTCGATTTGGTATCCTACAACCCTTTGATCGATTATTTGCGTAAAGATACCGAAATCGCGTATGAAGAGAATTTCGCCTGCCCTCAGCTCTATCAGCGGATTGTAGTGGGAAGTGACGGCCAAGTTATGATGTGCAGTAACGATGAGGACGGAGAAGAGATTATCGGGAATGCGTACGAAGAGTCCATTTATGATATATGGCATGGAGAAAAGCTCAATAAAATAAGAGATATTCATAACCAACCTGATGGATTCAAAACGATGAAAGTTTGCAAATTATGCTATTATCCCCGTAAAATGGTGCCAGATGAACCAGCGGTCGTCGGGAATAGACATATTATTGTCGAAAATTATATTAATAGAAAACAAGAAGCAGGTGAGTGATCATGTTTACTGGATATAAATGGAAAGATAAAGCTTCTTCTACAAATATTACTCTTGTTGACAAAATTAGAACTTTTTTCAAACTTAGAAATTCAAAAATTAAATATGGTCGAAATGTCAGTGTAAAACAAAACGTTGAAATTCGCTTAACAGATAATGCAATCTTAGAAATAGGCGACAATGTTATTATAGATAGTTATGTATTTTTACAACTTACCAAACCCACTCCCAAAGTCATCTTACATGACTACGTAGGTATTGGCAGACATTGTGTCATTGCTGCCAAAGGCAATATCACTATTGGGAAATATACACAGATAGGACCTTATTGCCAGATCAATGACCAAGGTCATGCATTTAAGAAAGAAAAATTAATCATCGAACAAGATGCAATTATTGAAGATGTCACTATCGGGGAAGATTGTTGGATTGGGGCAGGTGTCCGAATATTAAAAGGTGTTCGCATCGGAAACGGTGTCGTTATAGGAGCAGGTGCTATTGTTAATAAAAATATCCCTGATTATGAAATATGGGCTGGCGTACCGGCAAAATTTATTAAAAAAAGACTTTAAAATAAATGTTTCTAGCCACAACTGCTTTGAATGAATTTTGGGATACAAACCAAAAAATACTTTTTTTAGGGGATCATTGCAAACTTTTTGATTCCAAAGAGGAAAACATCTCTTTGGAATCACATACTATGCCTCCCTTTTGGCATTCTTCCGTACAAGTAGAAGATGCCATTACGGTCTGCAAGCTCATCTATCAAAAGTTCCTGCCACTCCTCACCGATCAACTCAATATCCTGCACGGGGAAGAGCAATCTGAACATTATTATCATATTATTTTAGGTAATTGGCTCGAAGGCTATATTCAACAATATTATGATAAGTTTTATTCCATCCAAAAAGTACTTGACACCTGTGGTGTTGCAAAAGAAAAATTATTTACCTATACGTTAAATTCCCATCAAGATTATATTCCATCTGAAATTTATGATTATTTTGAGGCGACAGTAACAGATGAATACGCATTACAGTTATACTCTTATGTCATAAGATTTTTGCAAATTCCGCATTCCGATAAAGCTTTAAAGCAACCTATCGACAATAAACGTCCTATCGTCAAAAAATTCAGATCTAACGTTAGTCGCGTAATCCGTTCTTCTATCTTCAAAATGACCTATCTGATAAACAGTATCTTACAAGATCAACAGATTTTAATCTCTGCCTTGGTTTTCAAAGAAAATTCTTTTTTTAATCATTTGAAATTGTGGATAATGAGTAAAGCTAAAATTGTGATTGATGATTTTTCCTATCAAAGATTAGCACATCACAAAACTGATTTCACAAAACGGAAAGAAATAAGTACATTTTTACAAAACAACCACTATGAGAGTTTATTTGAAACATTTTTAAGCACGCGTATCGCATATGATTTACCGGTCATTTTTTTAGAGAACTTCCAAAATTTTAAAAATACACTGCCCTTGAAATCTTTTGATAAAACGGCTATGTTAATCACAATGAAC
>NZ_NSIU01000069.1 GCF_002633015.1 Sulfuricurvum sp. PD_MW2
GAGCAAAAAGAAAATATCATCAAAATATTATTTGTCTATTTTTCGGCAGCTACACTTTTGTATACAAGTGGAATAGGTTATACGGATATTGAACAACAAAAAGTACAGCTCCAATTGAATCAAGAATATTACACAGCAAATCAGGAAAATGAATTGCTATATCTATACAAAAATAACAAAAAAAATGATTTTGAAAACAACCTAAAAATCAGAGAACTTGAAATTTCTATAGCCAATAGAACTACTATGTTTCAAGTACTACAAGAACAAGCAAAGCTCTATTTACAATATAGAGTAACTGCATCATTTGCGATTATTGTCTTGTCATATATCTTATTGATGATTTTGTTGCTACAGCTAAATATCAGTAAATTAAAAATAATTGGAGTATTAATACTTTTACTATTTTTAGCTTACCCAAATTATTAAATCAAGATTGACAATAAAAAAGGACACTAAAGTTCTTCTATGTTTTTAGCTTTTTTTATTTCGCGCCTCATGCCATGCTATTAATTCATTCAATTTATTAAATGTCTTAGGATGATTTTCTGAATTGACACGAGTTTTCATACATTTATAAAACTCCAACCAAGATACTTTTTCTTTTCCTGTTGGCTTTAGTTTATTGCAACAATGGCACATTATTGATGCAATCAGTTTCTCGGGTATTCCTTGAATTGTTTTAAAATGTTCATTATACTTATTTTGCAATTCATTGCTATTATTCTGTCCACAACTAACTTCACTTGCATCTTTCGAACCACCATCAACCTTGTCATCATAATCTATTTGATCATTAATATCTTTTATTGTTTCTATACTATTACAATCTAATTTCATAAAAAACCCTTTTTAATATTTTACATATAATACTACATAAATTATTCTTATTTAATATATTATGCCCAGTATTTTGAAATAGATAAAGGACTAGAGTTTAATGATAGACCTATAAAATTCTTTCAAATCATCAAAATTAATCCTTGACAATAATTGTTTATAAGTTCTAATATCGAACTTTTCAGGGCCTCCATATCGGTTTTTTAACATTTTATAAGCCCTAAACAAAGGAGTTTCAGCAATCTGAAGCTCTTTTTTAGTGTTTACTAAAAGTTCGAACAGTAATTTCTTAATGATATTCATCTTTCACTCTTTAGTTGCAGTAAAATAGCTTTTATATAGGCTTTCTGAC
>NZ_NSIU01000070.1 GCF_002633015.1 Sulfuricurvum sp. PD_MW2
CTATTTATACTTATTATTACATGGAGTCAACAGTTCTTCCAATAAATAATTTCCCATTTGTTCATTGTAATGGACGGCATCTTCAAAGTTTTTGCTATCCGTTGTTTTTTCATTTAGAATCATTGCATCATAATAGGGCGTAATAGACGATAATTTTTGTTTAACATAACCCAATTTATGGAAAAGTTTAGGATTGCTTTCAACCATTCTATAAAGTTCAGCATGCTCCGGAGTCAGCATAGCATATAAGCTTATATGATGCTTTTGACTCATGATGACAATACGGTTCAAATATTCAAAACGCTCTTTTGAAAATTGTATATCTCCTTTTTTATAATTAAAATTATAATAATAGTCGGCTACCCTTTTAATACTTTCCATATCTCCGGAGGGGGTTGTCTCTTTGCTTTTTAAAAAGCCGTTTTGATCAATATATGAATTCGGTTCTATGTGCTTCATATGTATTTTGAATGTTTTGAATGATGCACGCAAAGCATCAATAGAAAATAGTTTTGCTGCATAATTCTGATTTGTATTTTGAGAATTTAAAAAATTGAGCTCGGGAATTTTATAAAATCCTTCAGATGGTTTTCCTTCTCCAAAAGAGATAAAATCGAGGCATAATATTATATTTTTAGGTAACTTTTGTTCTTTCTCTAAATAAAGTAAAAGGCCTAATGCATCTTCGATACCTGCGCCACCGACTCCAAAGGTATATGTATATCCTCCGATTAATTTATTTACTGTATCTGGATTCAACCGTTCTGATCGGCTGCTGCCTAATATTAAATTGTCAATGGATTTAAGTTCTTTTATTCTATTGATTTTTTGTAATCGTCCGTCTCGGGTAAGTTTATGCTTGATATGTAAAAGATTTATGCCTGTTACATCGTAGGGATCAACCAAAATAGTAAAGCTGAAAATACTTACTAAAATAAAAATACTACTGGCTAAAAAAATAGCTGAAAATGTTTTAGATTTCATTCTTAGCCTTGCGAACTTTAGATATGGTTTTGTTCATTTTATTTGTTTTTAGTAACTCAATGAGAAGTAAATCCCCCATTTTTTCATTGTAGTGTACAGCATCTTCAAAGTTGTTAGGATTGGTAGTTTTTTCATTTATATTCATTGCATCATAATAAGGGGTTATAC
>NZ_NSIU01000071.1 GCF_002633015.1 Sulfuricurvum sp. PD_MW2
TCTAAAAAGCTTTTAGAAGAGATTAAAAAACTTGAATCAAATATCGAAGCAATTGAAAAAGGGAAAATCTATGATAACGCTTTTGAATGGCGTTTTGAATTTCCTGAAGTGTTGGATAAAGATGGAAATTTTGTAGGTTTTGATGTTGTCATTGGTAATCCGCCATATGTTTTTGCACGTGAGCATTTTACGGCTCAGGAAAAAAGCTTTTTTGTATCACAATACAAACTGTCAGCATATCAGTTGAATCTTTATATTTTATTCTTGGAACGAAGTAATCAGGTATTGAAGAAAAACGGGGAATTTAGTTTTATTGTTCCAAACAACTGGTTGACAATCAATTCGGCTAAAGGTGTACGAGAATTTATTCTCAACTACTCTGACATAAGCATTGTCAATTTTACCGCTAAAGTATTTGATGAAGCCAATGTTGACACAGCAATTTTGACCTACAATAAAAGCGATCAAAGTCCTATTGTGCATTTGTATGAATCAAGTGGAATTGATGGGATGAATCTGATTAAAACGAGTGATACATCATTTTTCCAAAATAAACTCGATGCGATCATTAATATCGAAGCGTTCAAAAATACCGTTGTTTATGAAATAATGGACCAAATCGAAGCAAATGCTCTTCCATTAAAAGAAATTGCGGATGTAAAAGCTGGACTAAAAGCATATGAAACAGGAAAGGGGAAGCCGCCTCAAACTGAAGAAATGAAGAAGAATCGTATGTATCATTCTGCAGAACAGATTGATGAAAATTATCTACTATATCTCGACGGTAAAGATGTATCTCGCTATGCGTTAGGATGGAGTGGAGAATTTTTAAAATATGGTGATAATTTAGCAGCTTCTCGAACATTTGAGCTTTTCTCAACTCCTCGTATTTTAGTACGACAAATTCCCTCGCGACCGCCGTATTGTATTCATGCGTGTTATACGGATGCAATAATACTAAACGATTTAAATTCGATGAATATTGTCAACATCAAAGATTCTCCACTCTTTATTTTAGCGTTGTTAAATTCACGTTTAATGTCATTTTGGTTTGTTCATAAATTCGGGAAACTTTCACGAGGGATTTTTCCGCAATTCAAAATCAATGAATTAGAGCAGTTCCCGAT
>NZ_NSIU01000072.1 GCF_002633015.1 Sulfuricurvum sp. PD_MW2
ACTTTATCCTCAAAAAGACTTTGTTTAAGCCCGTAATTATTTTTTATAGCAAGAAGAGTCAAATTATCACTTAATCCTTCATATTTATATTCGGCAACATACTCTCGAAGTTTTTCATTAAGTGATTTTTGAACTTTCCATTCTGCTTTGAGCGTGAGACGAAATTTATCTTTTAAATCGCTAATTGATTGCATCACATCGCGTTTGGTTCCAAGATTCTCTTTGTAATCACTCACCCGCTGTTTGTAGTTTTCGATCTCAACTGCGATATTTTTAATTTTCAATTCATCGGTTAAGCCAAAACGGCTAATCAATGAATTCCCGCATTTAATATTAATATCAATATTTGGAAGCGTATCAAGCGTACCATCTTCACGGTAATAAGCATTTTTAAGCAGTTCTATCCACAACCGTAAACGACAAATATTGACAGAGTTAGGGTTTATATCTACACCAAAAAGAGAATGTTCGATAATCCGTTGTTTCTCTTTAAAGAGAGTTTTTTGAATACGCACTTTGGCTTTACTATCTCGTTGATAATCAAAAATTTCCCCTTCATCGTCTTTGATAATCAATTCGTCATTTTCGATACTTAGGCGATGATCTCGAATTCGTTTACCCTCTTCATCGACTAAAATACCAAGTTCACTCTTGATAAAAAGAATTTCATTAAGTGCAGATACAAGGAAATGTCCGCTACCTACCGCTGGGTCACAAATCGTAAGAGTATCAATAATAGCGTTGGCTTCTTGAATATCATTGATTTTATTATGCAAGTCCAGAAGATTTTGACAATTCCAATCCTTGGCATCATTGAATTTATGAAGCACAGATTTTGTAATCGACTCACGTGCCATATACATCGTGATAAAACTCGGAGTGTAAAAACTTCCGTCTTTATAGCCGTTAAGCTTTTCGAAAATAAGCCCTAAAACCGAAGGATTAATTAGCGATTTATTTTCACTACTGATCTCTTCTCCACTATCTGTACCAAAATCATAAGCATCTAAAAACTCAAAAAGGTAGGAAAGAACATCTGTCTTACCTATCTTTCTTTTTTTATTTTCATCCTTTAATGCCGTATTTTTGTAATAAGTAATTTGAGTATCATTCGCCAATTCAGATA
>NZ_NSIU01000037.1 GCF_002633015.1 Sulfuricurvum sp. PD_MW2
CTAGATAGCTTATACGATGTTTATTTTTATTTATTTAAACGTGTTAAGTAAGCTAGAACTTCCTATAGGATTTACTTGATAATGCCCCTAGCTATAATATGCCTAATATAGCGATTGTCCTCATTCAAAAGATAAATATTCTGCGTTATGTATTAGCAGGCAAATGTCTATAAAGGGTTGGGATTGATACACCTAATGTTTCTGCAACATCTTTAGGTAATGTTCCTGCCTCTAAGAGCTTTTTAGCCATTTTGATTTTATCATCTGTAAATAATCGTTTTCTTCCACCTGTTCGCCCTTGAGCCTTTGCCACTGCTAACCCTGCTTGTGTTCGTTCAACTATTAAAGCTTTTTCCATTTCAGCTAAAGCACTCATCACATGGAAGAAGAAACGCCCCTGAGCCGATGAGGTATCTATATTATCTGTCAATGATCTAAAATTAACTTCTCTTGTACTTAGCTCATTGACAAAATCTATCAGCCCTTTAGTGGTACGCCCAAGGCGATCTAGTTTCCATACAACAAACGTGTCACCTGCTCTAAGCTGTTCCAATGCTTTAGCAAGCCCTTCCCTTTCTGTTCTAGAACCACTGATTTTATCATCATAGATTTTCTCACAGCCTGCTTGTTCCAAGGCTTGAATCTGTAAATCTAGATTTTGATCTTTTGTTGAGACACGAGCGTAACCTATCAGCATTTAACTTTCTCCTTATTCTCAAAACTCATCTGTATTATAGCATTTGATAACTTAATTATGAGAATATATTTTGAGAATGATGAACGCCCTGTTTTGATTGATTTATTCTCAAAATGAAATCTTCTCACAAACGATGGTTTATAAGAATTTCATAAGACGGGGGAGATTATTAGATTTTAAGGTTATTTTTTAGCATGTGAGGTGAGGAAAAATCCTCAAAGATATTTTGAAATAGAGTTATAAAATTATAAGTCTATGAGAAACATTTGAGGTTATTAGTGTAAAAGGTTATTTCTGTTTAATCTGACAGAATGACCTCACTTATTCGTTAGCTCACACAAACTAGAAATGGTATCCGATACCCAACATAAGCCGTTGATTTTCTTGACCGTTATTCTCGGTATAGCGTACGGTAACGTCGAATGTATTGATTTTGCGCTCAAACATCAGCTCAGTTTGATAAAAATCACTGCCGATAAATTTATGGTAATACCCTGCACCGATTCGAGTATTATCACTGAATTCGTAATAAGTACGTATGCTCGGTTTGAGATAAAAATCGATATTCTCAAATCCACCGTTCAATGTCATATAGGTGATCAGATTGCCTGTGCGAACGGGTAAGCCTTTACCGAATTCATTTTCGTATCGCAATCGGTAGTCTTTATTTTCTCTATTTAAACCCGAATGAAAGTGAAGTGATGAGTATTCATCAAAAGAGTATTTATTGAAATTTATCAGATCAAATCGATTTAATGAGGTGTGATCATTTTTGATATCCAGTCCGATTGTTAGCAACGACAGATCGGCACGTTGTTCAATTTTTTTATATTGTGTTTGGATACTTTTATCGTAGTACGAATAGTTTATTGCTATTCCATTCGAATCTTTACGAGAATAAGCATCGATAGAAATTGTAGAGGGATCATTGATGATTGAATCAGATGGTTTATTAAAATCTGTCCAGTCAATTGTTTGAACTGTATTGTAATTAACTTTAGAATCCTGTTTTTTTAAATAGTGAAATTTTTCGTTTTTGGTTAAATTGTTGTCATTATATTTGTAGTGATAATCGTCTAATGTTATCGAACCCATTTGAGTTATTCTATCGCTATAAATCTTCGATAATTCAGACGGTGGATCGATGAAATTTGGATAATCGTTAGCTCCCTCATGGATAAGACTTAATAGGTCGTCAAGATAGGAGGTACAGTTTCCGTTTAAATAATAGTACCTTAAATCTATATGGTCAAGCTCGTAAAGGTGATAAATAATCATTCTTGACTCTTCAGGAGTCAAATTTAATTTATAAAGAATAAAAGAATGGTTATCAGCAATTTCTTTATTCAATTCTTTGTAAAAATATTTATTATGATACCGTGCTTTGTAGTTACCGCTAAAGCCGTCATGAAGATGGTCAAAAATGAATTGCTTTTTTATTTTTGCGGTAACGTCAACTGCTAATGCAGAGTCATAAGAAGTGTTTTTGTTTTTAAACAATAAATAATTATGTCCAAAGGCACTTTGGGTAGAAGAAAAAGTACCAACTTTATAGAGCAAGTCTATTTCGTCAAGAGGAAAGAAGCTGACAAAATGTTTTAGCTTTGTGCATTCGTTTAAATTGTACTTTGGCAAATCCGTTTTCGATTTGAGCCATATATATCGTGCAGGAAAACGGCAAGCGATTTGTTGCCCGTCTGAAGAATTCAATACTTTGAGTGTTGCATTCAATTCTTCGGAAAGTGTTGGGTTTAATTTGCCTGAAAGGAAAAATTCTTGAGATGAAATACTATATGTATCATTTTTGTAATGTAATAGTTTTTTCCAATAAGATTCATCAGAAAATAAGACTTCAGCATACGAATGCTGAAAAGTCAAAAATAAAAATAATAAAAACCTCATTTTGGCCTTAATATAAACATTCACCAAATGCGCCATATTGATGACATTGAGGTGTTGAAGTCGTAGTATTATTAATAATATTATTTGTATTATCGTTTATCTGCATTGCTGGTGTTGGGGCTATATAGGTTGCATCATCATCATCCGACGGGGACGACTCTTCAGAACAAGATAGAGTGGCTGATGTAGTGGCTGATGATTGTGTAGAAGTTTCGTCTGCATTAAGTGTAGTTGTATTAAATACTAATAATACGCCTAAAAGACCTGCTTTGCCGAGATTTGCTATTTTCATATTATTATCCTTTAGAATTTTTTGATGAGATTGAATCCGAGGCTGTCACCCGAACTGTAATCTTTACCGAAGATTTTTGAGAATGAGAGACCAACGATCATATCTTTAGAAAGATCTTTATTTACTCCTGTTCCCCAGCGGAAATAGGTTTTATCCCCTGTTTGTGTTGTGAACGCTTCATTAGAGACATTGTACTGTAAGCTAACATAAGGAGTATATCCTTGGGTATTCCATGTCTGTTTTGCACCAACGGTTAGATAACTAATATCATAAGTGCTTCTTCCTACTGCAGTTCCGCTTGCATTGGTATACGATTGCGTTTTATTATTGATGGTTGTTACCATAGCACTGAGAGCCATAGCTCCTTCAAACGTTTGAGGAATAGCTTGTGTCAATCCTCCGCTGAAAATCCATGAATTGACATCGATAGAATCACTGGCAGGATTTCCGCTTACAATCTCCGAAGAATCAATAGCCGTTTTACCGTACAATGCTGAGAAACTCACGTTTCGGCCGTGTCCGATGTATTTCGACGCGGCTAAGCCCAATGTCGTTACATCGACATCACTGTGACGGCTGTTAGCATCGATATCGGTATTATTGCTAGAATACCCGATGATCCCTGTCCCGATCCAGCCATTGTATACAGGCTTACTCAAAGTTGCAATCGTACCGTATCCTTTAGTTTTACTTTCTGCTCCAGGATAAGAGTAAGATGCATGATTGCTTGTTGCACCTATTGACAATACCATTGAATCATCTGCACTAAGATAAGTACTTGCACACAATGATAATAGGGTAAGAAGCATCTTCTTATTGGTTAAACCCATTGTTATACCTTTAATTGAATATTAAAAAACAGATGATAATAACTGAACAGTGTTGCAATTACGTTGCATTTTATGAATCTAAATTCAGTATTATGCTTATTCTTTAATAATTATGGTATAACCATTATCTTTCTTCTTGTTTTTTTCTCTCATGATGACTAAACTTTCAATCTCAATTACGTTATAAAACGCTTAGAAACTGGTGTAAGGACAAACCTGCCCTTTACAAAAAGATCATGCAGGGCTTTCAGTTTGAAGAGGCTATAAAAGAGGCTAAAGAACACTATGAGAGATTAAAAAAGCTTTCAGAAGTTGAATAAAACGAGTGCCAATATCATAAATACACTTAAAATAAAATAAATACTATTGACTTTTAAGCAAAATTATGGTATAATGTGTCATCTTACAAAAATAACTCGTGCGTAGTATAGTGTAATAAAACACTTCTCCCTTGTAACATAGACCTTCCATACTAGAGTTTCTATTTTATCCTTTGATAAATACTCTGTAAATATTTTTAACTGAAACCCTTTTTTATGTAAGAAATTAATCCCTTAGGATATTTTTATGTCAAAAAATCAAAGTATCAAACAAAACAAATCTATATAAAGAGCTTAAATGAAAGGCTTTTTAACATACGAGCAAGTAGCTGAGTATTTCAGCATATCAGTCTCATTTATCAAAAAGAAAATGTCTGACGGTACATTCCGTCTTAATGTACACTATTTCAAACCTGACGGTAAAAACGGTATGATTCGTTTTGACGCTGTTGAGTTGGAAAAGTGGATGCGAGGAAAGGAAATCACGCATGAAGCTTTACAGCAGAGCGGGAACTCTGTATCTAACATACTATCACGGGTTCGACCGAATCCGCAAAAGTACAGGACTGCCTGATACAAAGGAAAACCGCAAGTTCATTGAAAACAAAGTCATCCCTGAGCTCCTATTCGAGCTTAAGTGTGGACAAAAAGAAGAAAAAGTCATTCCGCGATTCGATCATTATGCGGATATATACCTAAGCGAACAGCAGAACCGTTTAAAGGCTCATACATTCAGCAAATACTCTCGAATACTCAAAAACGAGATCATTCCCTTTTTTGGGGGACAGCAGATTGATTTAATAAAAACAACCAATGTCCGGGTGTGGGTCAATAAACAGCTCGAAAAAGTAGTTCCGAAAACCGTTGCTGAAAAACTCACGATTTTACGATCTATTTTTCGTTATGCGTTTGAAGATGAGATCATCAATCGAAACCCCGTCGATGCAATCCGATTACCTGCACGAAGCAAACCTGATATTGAGCCGTTTACAGTCGAAGAAGTTACTTTAATGCTGAATGAGTCTGAGGATTGGTATCGCAACTATTTAGCAGTAGCCTTTTACACGGGGATGCGAATCGGGGAGATACTAGCTCTCAAATGGTCAGATCTTGATATGAACAAACGAAAAATTCACGTTCGGCGATCTATATCGCAAGGTGATGAAACAACACCTAAAACGCTCGGATCAGTTCGACAAATACCGATATTTGATACCCTTTGGACATATCTGCAAGATCAGTACCGTTATACGGGATTATCAGGTGGTTATCTATTCGTCTCAAAAGCTACGGGCTCAGCATTTAATGATGCAACCTCATTACGGGATGCTCGCTGGATACCTATGCTCAAACGACTAGGGATACCGTATCGTCAACAAAAGAACACACGGCATACATTCGCCGTTCAAATGCTGAACAGCGGAACAATGAAAATCACCGATATATCTAGGCTTATGGGTCACACTTCGACACAGATGCTTTTAACACGATATGCAAAATTTATTAAGTCGGAAGAGATAAAAATCGAGGAAAAATTTGATTTGTTTGGGCTCAAAACGGGCACAAATGAAAAAAAGGTTGTTGGGAAAGCCCTAAAAATAGGGTAATCTCGTGGTACCAGTGGGCGGACTCGAACCGCTAATCTAGCATTTTTCATACCTTATCAAATCTCTCAAAAGCTCTTCAAATTCCCTATTTTAGGCACTTTTAGATTTTTATTCATTTTGCAAATTTAGTCAAAAATTTCCATTTTTTAGCACCTATGGTGTAACATAGGTGTAACAAGAAAAGGAATTATCATGGCAAGATTTACTGCTTCCGGCAAATTCACCGGAGTCAAATACGAAACCTTAGATAATAATGATCGGTCATATTATATCGTATATAAAATTGCGAGCAAAAGTAAGACTGTGCATATAGGAAAACGCTCAGAGGGGATAACAGAAGAGTTCTGCCATCAGAAACGTAACGAAGCTATCAACCGTGCGAAATTCGGTGATGATGCACCAGTTGTTAAATACAAAAAAAAGAGTATTGCCACTCTTGATGAATTAGCTGAATTGTATTTCGAAGATAAAGCATTACACAATCGAAATAATGAAAAACGACGTAAGGACTACAAGAAACATTTTTCTCCCCTCTTCGGGCAAACCGACATCACTGATATTAGTTCTGAACTGATTGAGAAATGGCAGAGAGACAAATCCAAAGAGATTTGTGAAGCTACAAAACGTGTGTATGCTTCCAAGACAATAAATAATCTCATAAATGATTTATCTGCAATTATAAACCATGCAATTTCCAAAGGGAAATTCAAAGGTGATAATCCGATTAAGTCTATCAAAAGACAAAAGGTTCAAAACGAGCGTCAACGATATTTATCCATTGAGGAAACAAAAATATTGATGCAAGAAATCCGTAAGCACAAGGACGGTGAAGTACTTGAACTCTTTGTAATTCTCTCCCTCTCAACAGGAGGACGTATTAAAACAATCTGTAATATCAAAGTTCAAGACATCGATTTTACAAATGGTATTGTCACCCTACTCGACTTTAAAAATGGAACACCATACAAGGGGTTTTTATCAAAAGAGGCAATGAGTCGTTGTAAAGAATGGTCAGCTAAAAATCATTTCAAACGAACTGATTTTTTGATTAGCTATGACGGAAAGAGACTATTTCAAGAAGATACCACAAATGATGAAGTGAAATTTATTTCAAATAGGCTCAAGCCTATTCTTAATCGTTTGTTCAATAACGGTATTGAAGCGAGCAATGCAATTGATAGAGCCGTAATACATACCCTCAGACACACATATGCAAGTCAATTAGCGATAGCGGGAACACCGATTTTTACAATTCAAAAACTAATGAATCACAAGGATATAAGCCAAACTCTTCGCTATGCGAAGTTGGCTCCTGATACGGGAAAAGATGCTGTTTTGATGATGTCAAATGCCCTGTTAGGATTCCAATAGATACTTTTATATTTAAGTATTTAAGCTCTTAAAACTTCACTAATATCAGGAAGATCAAATTGATCGCAAAATTCAATCATACTTGGAATAATATCTACCAATTCACTTGGTTTGAGTAGGTCATAAATCATAAAAACGGTATCACTACCCTCTTCTTTATTAATCTCTACAAAATCAAACTGTTTGTAAAAATCTATCGCTTCGTGCTTACTATCAACGATGATAGCTCTGCATCCGATTTTCTTTTGCTGTAAAACAGCAAGTATATGTGCAAACTGCATAAGCTTGGTGCCTACACCCTGACCACAATGGGTATCAAAAGTACATAAGCGTGTGATTTTGATAGCAGGTATGGAATACATAATCGAATTTGGTATATCAATATTACCATCCGCAACTTCACGTTCAATCGTAGCGACAGTGAAAGAGATAAACCCTAAAAAATGCTTTTCATCATCACAATACAGATAGGTTTGAAAAAGTCCCTCTTTCTGATGACCAAAAGCATATTGGGAAATATAGTTTTCTAAATCTTTATTTGTGCAGGAAAAGGATTTTTTCTGGCGATCAAACTCGCTTCTTGACAAACTAGACAAAGAAACGATTGAAGACATAAATCGTTAAGAACGAGCAGTTACGGGTTTATTATTAGCAAAAAGAGAGTGTAATTTACTTTTTTTCTCTTTGATATACGATGATGTTTTATTGTCTGCAAACATTGAAAATACTTTATTTGCATCTGCTCCTGAAAGGAGAATCCCGCTTTCTTCTTTAGCGTTTTGATTGATGTGTTTAACTGCCATGATGATAATTCTCCTTTTCGCAGATTTTATTAGCAAAAGTATAGCATATATTGAGTAATTAGCGCGTGTTGTTACTAGTAGAATCGATAAATATAAGCTTTTCGAGATGTCCCCGTCACGTTCTTCGTCTTACTCAGACTTTCTCTACGTGGCTTTTATAAAATACACAACAATGATTCTTTAACAAATTTAATATACAATTGAAAACAGACAGTTTATTATAGCCTTGGCGGTTGGAGGATACTAATGGATGAAAAATTTAGAAATCTGATGGACATATGGAGACAAAAGCTTCGTATATCAGACAATCACCATGCCAAATGGACTACATTAAAAGAAATCGGAAGTTTATTAGAACTCGATGATTATGAACTCATGAAAAAAGCATACACATTTGAACTTCACGTTACAGCAAATGTCACATCAATCAATAGTCGAATCAACACTGATACAGCACAAAGCTTCATAAAATTCGTACTCACCAATCCATCTTAACAACGTCTCTTTTATAACAGCTAAAAGCTATTCAGCTTATTTATAAATTTCTTCATATTCTTTAGGAACTTTTGACGTAATTTCACCATCAGGCATTTGAAAATACGCAACACCTCCACGACTATAAACATTTGGCACACCATTTGCAAGACTACGCGCTTGCGCTTCTTTAATAGCCTTTTTACCAATCTTTAAAATCATGTCTCGGAATTTATAATTTTCAATTGTTTTCATTTTTTATTCCTCAGTAAAATTATTCTCATACGGCTCATGTAGAATTATTAATTCACTTTCAGTAATTAACTAAACTATGCATGAAAAAAAGCACTTGTGATTTTACCGTTTAAACCACCTTCTTCAAATTCTCCATCATTCTGTATTTATTCCATCCCAAACTATCCACTACTCCGGCTTCTAAAAATTTACCGTTAAGTTCACTTGGATCAGCCATCATAGTTCAATTTGCAACTGCATCAACTGACATAGGCTTGCTTATATCTCAGCTGATTAGTTTGTTCATAAACTTCACCATATTCGTCTTAGAGGCTACATTCAATCATCCTCATTGATACATTGCATCTTCGCCGAAATTTCCGTTTTTTAAATCGATATTTTTGATATTCATATCAAGTCCGGGAATTTTTAGACTTTCTCCTTGAATTTCTGCGATGATACTATCACTAAGCTCTTTTGGAATCAAATCAAAACCACTTCCTTTCATGAAATTCAAAACTTCTAATTGTTTCTTTTTCTCATCTGATTTTCTAGTTAGAAGTTCTTTTGTTTCAATCTGATATTTCTTGATAGTTTGTGCTTGTGCTTCTTGGATTTGAGTTTTGATATGTTCAAATTTTTCTTTGATTCTTTCTACTTTTTGTCTCAAATCACTTTCCGAACTTGCATTTACCAATTCAGAGAAATCCACTTCTTTTACTTGAATGTCTGATTTGATACCCATTCTTTCATACATATCATTGGCTTCACTAAAAATGCCTTTTGAGATGTTGCTAATAACTCATTGCATATTCTCTTTATAACTATCTTTTCACCAATTCTTTCTAAGCTCAGATACTAGGTTGTCAAATGGCTTGTACAAGCCATTCAAAACAGCTCCGCTGTTTTGAACTTCGTTTAGTTGTTCTTTGCTCTCTGCTGTAAGCTTATCTAGTGCCTTTTTATCGATTTCCTCATCAAAGCTATATGAGCTTCAAATAAGGCTCATTTTTGATATTGGAGTATTTGAATTCAAATCGATACTCATCATTCAACCCGACTCTTTTTCGATTCATTTAACGATTTCATTTGTACTTAGACTATTTCATGAATTCATCTTCTCCAAATCTTTGAAATAGCTCTCAAAGCCTGAGTCTACTCCAAGTAAGGCATTTTTAAATTCTACGTATTGAGGATTATTTTTATCGGCTCATCATAGTTGGTCAATGATGGTTTTTAGTCTTTTTGGGTCTTTTAATGTTGTTAAGATTGATTGTAGAATCTCATCTTTATTCTTATTATCTTTTTCAGAATCTAATTTTTGAAATTCATCTGCTATATCTGGATTTTTTTCTAAGATTTGTGGAGTGAAAACAGATTTTATTTTTTTGATATCTACATCTAATTTTTGATTTTCTATATTGAGTTCATTGCTTTTAAGATCTTTTTCTGTTTTTCTTGCTTGAATCAAAAAATTTTGAATTTCTCGTTTTGATTTCTTAGACAGTTCGAGTAAAGTATTATCATCTTGTTTCAAAAGAATTTCTCTTATTGGATTATCTTGTTCGTCAGGTAAATCAAGTACTTTCATAACATTGTGGGCTTTTACAAGACGATTTGAATATTCAATCTGTCGCTTAACTTTTTCAACTTCTTGTGGTGTTGCTTGCGGTCTATTTATGGATTCCTTGTATTCTCAAAGATTATTGTTAAATTCCATAGCT
>NZ_NSIU01000073.1 GCF_002633015.1 Sulfuricurvum sp. PD_MW2
TTGTAGGGGAAAAAACAGATGATTTAGATTTTGTAGAAAAAGAAAAAGAGCGTTTGTTAGATGAACTTATTTTTGACCAGTTAAAAATTAAATTCGATTCCAGCAAGATATATGTTGATGTAGAAAGCTTAATCAATAAACGACTTGATACTTATAAACAATTATTTGAATTACTGTTAACTGCTCAATCATCCTTTGATAGAACAGAGGAATACATATTGTTGGAAGAAGAAGAATTACTAATTCCTGTTAATGACATATCTACTGTTACAGCAAAAATCTATTATCATCTTTTGAATGATTTTGTTAGAAATACTGATTATGGCCTTGATAAATACCTTAGTGCAGATATTAGGCATGGTTTTTTCGTCACCCATATGCGCTCAGGAGTAGAAAAGTTTGATTTACTTACAGATTTAGATGAGAATGGTGAATATGAAGATTACTCTATTTGGCTGGAAAAATTCAGTTTGATAAATAGTTCTATTAAATTGGCTATGAATGATTCTCTAAAGACTTTTGCAAAAGAATATGATACAGCACTCAATGAGGCGAATAATTGGTTTAGAATAAGTTGGATAATCACCAATACGCAAGATGAAAAATCAAATGTCGAGAAACCTATTTTTGATTTTGAACCAACAATAGTTAGATTGGATAACTTGAAAAAAAGAATTATTCATATTGAGAATTTTGATTCTTTTATGAATGAAATACTTTCATTTATGTGGAGTATTACTGAAAATGCAACTATTGAAGCCAAAAATAGATTGAATACAGTTTTGAAGCCGCGACTTGATAATGCATTCACTACATTGACAAGTTCAATAGATGAATGTAAACAGAATATCCCACTTAAAGAGTTATTAGATAATATTTCTGCCGCACATTATACAATGCAGAATGATTTGGAACGTATATTGAATTGGTTTAATTGTATGACTGACGATCAAGCTCAACAATATAATGTTCAGAATACTGTAAAGTCTTGTATTGGTATATTTAAGACGAGAAATAGTGATTTAGATATAGTCTTCAATCCAATAAATTCATCGAACCATGA
>NZ_NSIU01000074.1 GCF_002633015.1 Sulfuricurvum sp. PD_MW2
GGTATATAGTTTCCATTCGGTTTAATTTCCAAAAGGTCAGGAATGCCCATTAATTCGTCTTTAATTAAAACTCCTTGATATATTAGTGGTATTTTATTTTTGAGTGCTTCTGTCGTTTTTTTAAATCTTTCTTCTAAACTTCCTTCGCTTAAGTTTAAATAAGCACCCAAAGAATCAATAATTTCCTTTTCGTATCTTACGCCACGATCCCATAGAAGCTGGACAAATGGATTAGTTTCAATTATTTTTTCTTCTTGTGGACCATAAGTATCACGCCATATTCTGTGGGGACATTGAAGATAGTCATATAATTTTGAAGCCGTTATTCTCATATAATTAAATCAAATTAAAACACCTCAAAAAGAGGTGTTACGACTAGCTATTAAATTTGTTATTATTTGTTGACGCATATGGGTCTCTCGATACTAAATGTAGCGTGCAGGGGCGCCGGTATTCGAACTAACCGGGTCTCTCGATACTAAATGTAGCGTGCAGGGGCGGAGGGATTCGAACTCTCAAGACCTCTTTTGGAGAGAGGCAGTTTACCGTTGAGCTTACGCCCCTAAGACAAAAGGGATGCTCATTCCCTTCTTATCTCTTAACTTCTTTAAAAGTTGTGTGTTTCTTGCACTCTTTGCAAAATTTACTCATCTCTAACTTGTCTTCTACTGCCTTTGTCTTGTTAGTGAAGTATGATGTTTTCTTGCAAACTGTACAAACTAATTTTGATCTTTTTTTCTTTTTTGTTGCCATACTTTTTATTTATTTTATTAACTGAGCCGATGGTGAGAATCGGACCCACGACCTTTCCCTTACCAAGGGAATGTTCTGCCACTGAACTACATCGGCATTTCCCATCGGGCTCAATCGGTGGGCGAAGAGGGATTTGCACCCCCGAAGGCCGAAGCCATCTGATTTACAGTCAGACCCATTTGACTACTTTGGTATTCGCCCAATGAGACAATGATAGCAAATGATTGATTATTTTTTAATAACCTTCTTCTTTTTGTCACTCCTTTCCTGTATTTCTGTCTTTTATTAACATCTATCTCTT
>NZ_NSIU01000075.1 GCF_002633015.1 Sulfuricurvum sp. PD_MW2
GAATACGACATTTATGTAGCGTTTCGTAATGAGAAAATAACGTGTGGATAAGTAAAGAGAATAATATTGTGGATTTTCCCCCTTAAAAAGGGGAAGAGAAGAATAGGGGATTAAACTGCTCCAAATGAGAGTTTTCCGCCGCGTTGGTAGGATTTGATCTCTTCGTAGCTTTTTTCGCTGAGGCGAAGATTGCTGCGTAGTGTCTCTTTAACGACTGCATCGATTTTCTCTTTATCGGACATCTTTTTCAAATCACCTTTTGGAAGATCAGCGATGTCGAGGAGGTCATTCCATACAGAGCTTTCATCCAATGCAAATGTGTTGAATGTAATCCCCTCATATACGAATGTCCCTTTTCCGATGATGTCAGAGACGAAAAGGAGGTATTTTCCCTCAGGAGTTAAGAACTCTTTGTATTTCGCTACGAAACCTTCAAAAACATCCAAAGATGTGAGTTCGCACGCCAAAAAGTCGATTTTGTCTGAGTTGGTAGCAAGGATAACTTGTTTTACGATCTCTTTTGGAGGGAGGCTTTTATCCGGAGTGATCACTTTTCCTTCTGTGACGACAAGACACCCGCGATAGGCATATTTGTACGCGTCGGTCGGTGCGTTGTAAACGATCATCCATTCGAGTTTGTTGTCAGCGATATAGCTTTGGATAGACATGGTATTTTCCTTGTAATTATATACCCTTCTTAATACAATTTTTGTTCCATCATTTTTGTCGCATAATAAATGATTAATCCCCTATATTACGCTATTTTAAAGGCTAGTTACTATAAGCAGTTAAAGCGAGAAACACTACAATTGTCTGTTTTTTCGAATAGAAAATTTCACTCTTATTTGTCGTTTATACTCATGCTGATTTTTGAAGTTTATACTATTTTTTCTTGCTAAATACAGTCTAAGGTGTATAAAAACCAGTCTTATTTTAAAAAATAAAAACCAATGTGGATGATTGTATTTAAAATCTTATTGTTTTGTTGAAGATAAAAATTGATCTTTATTGCCATTATAACTTTAAGGT